>JBGAPX010000030.1:0-30906 GCA_044221045.1 Gemmatimonadales bacterium | reverse complement strand
GACGCTGCTGGCGCTGGTGCAGCACGCGGCGAGCCTCGGCCTCGAGGTCCTCACCGGCGCGGACTGGGCCGTCGTCGCCGGCAGCGAGTCCCGCCTCGGTGCGCTGGCCCGCCCCTGGGTGGTGCCGCCGCCGCTCGTCGACGTCGCCACCGCCGTGGGGCTCCGGCTCCAGCCCGAGGCGCCGACGGCGTGGACCACCGCCAGGGGATCGGTCCCGCTCGACCGTCCCGTCATCGTGGGGATCCTCAACCTCACCCCGGACTCCTTCAGCGACGGCGGGCGGTACCTCGATCCCGGCGCCGCCCTGGCGCAGGCCGACCAGCTCCTGGCCGAGGGTGCCGGCATCCTCGACCTCGGCGGGGAGTCCACCCGTCCGGGGAGCGAGCCGGTGCCCGAGGCGGAGGAGCTGGGACGAGTGCTGCCTATCCTCAGGGAGCTGGCGCGCCGCCACCCGGCGGTGCCCCTCTCCGTCGACACGGTGAAGGCGACCGTCGCCCGCGCGGCGATCGAGGCCGGCGCCGCCATCGTCAACGATGTCTCGGCGTTCCGCCTGGATCCAGCGATGGCAGCCACGGTGGCCGCGACCGGCGCCGGGGCCATCCTCATGCACAGCCGCGGCTCGGTGAGCACCATGGCGCGGCTCGATCACGCGGAGTACGCCCCGGACGTCGTTACCGGGGTGCGCAGCGAACTTGCCACGGCGCTCGACGAGGCGGTGGCCGCCGGGATTGCGCCCGACCGCCTGGTGCTCGACCCGGGGTTCGGGTTCGCCAAGACGGCCGAGCAGAACCTCGCGCTGCTGGACGGCCTCGACACGCTGCGGGGCCTCGGCCGGGCGCTGCTCGTGGGGCCCTCCCGCAAGCGATTCCTCGGGAGCGTGACCGGACGCGAGGTGCCCGACCGCGACGTGGCCACCGCGGCCGCCTGCGTGCTGGCCTGGGAGCGGGGCGCGCGGCTGTTCCGGGTGCACAACGTGGCCGCCGCGCGGGATGCCCTGGCCGTCGCGCAGGCCGTACGCGGGGCATGGTAGGCACACCGCGCGCCGCGCCGCCCGCGCCCCATCACCTTTCAGACACCGACCGGACTCGATGACCCGTCGCCCCCCGTACCTGCTCGCCCTCCTGGCCACCCTCCTGGTGCTGACCGGGTACATCATCACCCTGGCGCCGACGGTCACTTTCTGGGACGCCGGCGAGTTCATCGCCGCCGCACGGAACCTCGGCATACCGCATCCGCCGGGGACGCCGCTCTTCGTGATGATCGGGCATGTCTGGGGGGCGCTGGTGCCGCTGGCCGACTACGCCCAGCGCCTCAACCTGCTCTCCGCCACGCTGAGCGCGATGGGGGCGGGGTTCTTCTTCCTGGTGGCGCACGAGGCGCTCACCCGCGCCACCGCCGATCTCGAGGGGAGCCCGGCGGCGCTGGTGCGCGTGGGCGGCGGGCTCGCGGCCTCGCTCATGGCGGCGTTCAGCTTTACCACCTGGCAGAACTCGAACGAGACCGAGGTCTACGCCGCGGCCACCTTCACGATCGCCGCGATCGCGTGGCTGTGCCTCACCTGGCGGGCGGCGCGGGGCACGCCGCGGGCGCCGCACCTGCTCCTGCTCATCCTCTACCTGGCCGGCCTTTCCATCGGCAATCACCTGCTGGCGCTGCTGGTGGGCCCGGCGGTGGTGGCGTTCCTCGCCGCCACCCTGAGTGCCGAGCCGGCGGCCGACCCGGCGCGCCGCGCCGCGGAGTGGGCCGAGGCGGCGGTCGTCGCCGGCACCTGGGCGCTGCTGATCGGCAGCGGCCTCGGCAGCGGGACGCTCACGACGCTGGGGGGCATCTGCTACCTGGCGGCCTTCGGCCTGGCCGTGCGCGCGCGGCACGCGACGTTCGCGGTCGTGGCCGTGCTGATCGCCGCGATCGGGGTGACCAGCTACCTCTTCCTCTACATCCGGGCGGGGCAGCACCCCGTCATCAACGAGGCCCAGCCGGACAACTGGGAGTCGCTGCTCGCCGTGATCCGGCGGGAACAGTACCCGGTGCGCACCCCGCTCGACGACCCCACGGTGCCGCATGGCCCAGGGAACCCGGGGCGCAGCGGGCAGATCATCATGCTGCAGCTGCTCAACTACTTCCAGTATTTCGACTGGCAGTGGGCCAACGGCATCACCAGGGCCATCGGCTTCGGGAGCGGCCAGCTGCCGCTCCGCTCGCTGGTCACGCTGCTCTTCGCAGGCCTCGGGATGCACGGCCTGATCACCCACCGCCGGGCCGATCGCGGCAGCTGGTGGCTGCTCTTCGGGTTGTGGCTGATCACCGGCCTGGGACTCGTGGTCTACATGAACTTCAAGCCCGGGTTCAGCATCGGGTACAACCTCTACCCCGAGGGCAGCGATCACGAGGTTCGCGACCGCGACTACTTCTTCGTGGTCAGCTTCGCGGTCTGGGGGGTGTGGTCCGGGATGGGCCTGGCCAACCTGGTCCGACGGGCCCTGGCCCGCTGGCGCCTCGGGGTGGCGGTGGCGGCGGTCCCCCTGGCCCTGGGCGCGCTGATCCCGTTCGCGGGGAACTTCACCGCGGCCAGCCGGCGGCACGGGCCCGACGCCACCCTTGCTGCGGACTTCGCGTACAACCTCCTCAATTCGGTGCCGCCCTACGGGATCCTGTTCACATACGGGGACAATGACACCTTCCCCCTCTGGTGGGCGCAGGAGGTGCAGGGCATCCGCCGGGACGTGCTGGTGGTCTGCCTGGCGCTGTCGGAGACCGACTGGTACAAGCGGCAGTTACGGGAGTTCCCGATCCGTCCCTTCGACGAGGCGGCCGCGCCGAAACTCTGGCAGGGCCGCAACCCCGTCGCGCCGACGGGCAAGGCCCACTCCATGACCGACGCGCAGATCCTGCAGGCGCAGGGGGTGCTGCTGTCGCAGGACGTGCCAGTGAACGTCGGCCCCATCCGTCACGTGCTGCCCAAGGGAACGCCGGTGTACAGCCGGGATTTCGTGGTGCTGCGGATCCTCCAGGAGAATGCCGGCAAGCGGCC
Source organism: Gemmatimonadales bacterium (assembly GCA_044221045.1). Classification (GTDB taxonomy): domain Bacteria; phylum Gemmatimonadota; class Gemmatimonadetes; order Gemmatimonadales; family GWC2-71-9; genus JADJOM01. The sequence goes on along the minus strand of JBGAPX010000030.1, from coordinate 27,875 downwards.
CATCGCCTGGTCCATGACGACCGGGGCGGAGTATCTGGGCCTGGATCGCTACCTCCTGCAACAGGGGCTCGTCATGCAGCTCCAGCCGACCCCGCCGGACACCACCCAGCCGGGGATCGACACCCACCGGATCCTCGGGGTGCCGCTCGACATGCCCACCACCGAGCGCCTGGCCTGGGAGACCTACCGGTACGCGCGGCTGCTGGACGGCCCCCACGGGCGGCTCGAGCCGACCGCGGCCGGGGTGGCCAACAACCTGTCGCTGCCATTCGCCCAGCTCGCATACGGCTACGAGAGCCGCGGGGATGGCCCCAAGGCGTTGGAGAACCTGACCCGGGCCGGGAAGCTCTCTTCCAATCCCAACCTGCAGCGGGCCCTCCAGGCCCTCCTCCTGCCGAGCACGGGGGACAGCGCCCCGTAGGGCCCGGCCCCTGTTGCCAACCCTAACGCCCGCCTACTTTTACCAGCCATGTCGTATGCCGGAATCGGGGCGCGGGTGGCCGAGGTGCGGGCCCGGATCGCCGAGCACCAGGCCCGCGCCGGATTCACGCACCCGGTGCGGATCGTGGCGGTCACCAAGACCCACCCGGCCGAGGCCGTCCGCGCGGCGGTGGCGGCGGGGCTGACGGCGGTGGGCGAGAATCGGGTGCAGGAGGCGCTCGCCAAGATGGACGAGCTGCCGGACGTCGCCGTGGATTGGCACCTGATCGGCTCGCTGCAGCGGAACAAGGCGCGCCACGCGGTCAATCGGTTCGCGCTGATCCACTCGGTCGACAGTCTCGAGCTGGCCCGGGAACTCGACCGGCGGGCCGCCCCGGCATCGGTGCAGCCGGTGCTCCTGCAGGTCAACTGCTCGGCGGAACCGCAGAAGGGCGGGGTGGAGCCGGAGGGACTGCCGGCCCTCCTCGACGCGGTGGCGGCGCTGCCGCGGCTCCGGCTGTCCGGGCTGATGACCATGGCGGAACTGACGGACGACGCCGGGCGCCAGCGGGCGGCCTTCCGCCGGCTGCGCGATCTGCGCGAGGCGGGTGAGCGGCAGGGGCACCGCCTGCCGGAGCTGTCGATGGGCATGTCTGGGGACTACCTCGTGGCGGTGGAAGAGGGAGCCACGATGGTTCGGCTGGGGACCCTCCTCTTCGGAGAGCGCGGCACATGAGCGACGATGCGTTCCACCTGACGCCCAGCGACGTGCGGGCGCAGGAGTTCCAGCGGACCTTCCGCGGGTACGACCCGGCGCAGGTGGACGAATTCCGCAACCGGGTGGCGGAGGAGCTCGAGCGCATGGTGCGCGAGCGCGCCAAGCTCGACGAGCGGCTGACCGGCTTCCAGGAGCAGCTGCGTGCCTTCCGCGAGCGGGAGCGGGCCATGAACGAGGCGCTGCTCTCGGCGCAGCAGCTCCGCGTGGCCGCCCAGGAGCAGGCCGAGAAGGAATCCGAGAGCATCATCCGCGAGGCCCGGGCCGATGCGCTCCGCCTGGTCGGCACTGCCCAGGAGGAGGAGCGCCAGGTGCGCGAGCGGCACGAGATGCTGCAGCGCCAGTTCGCCGCCTACCTGGCCAATTTCCGCGCCCTGCTCGAGCGGCAGCTGGGCGAGATCGAGGGGCTGCAGACCCACGCGCAGCTCACCCACCAGGTCCAGACGGAGCTCCTGCTCAAGCGACACGCATGACAGCCACCGACTTGTTCGATCGCATCCAGCAGGCGGCCGCCGTGGTGCGCGGCCGCTGCTCGTTCTCCCCCGAGGTGGGCATCATCCTCGGCACCGGCCTGGGCGGGCTCGTCAAGGAGATCGCCGCCGAAGCGACCATCCCGTACGAGGAGATCCCCGGGTTCCCGCTGTCCACGGTGGAGAGCCACGCCGGCCGCCTCATCCTCGGCACCCTGCGGGGGCGGCGGGTGGTGGCCATGCAGGGCCGCTTCCACCGCTACGAGGGCTACTCGCTCCAGGAGGTCACCTTCCCGGTGCGGGTCATGAAGGCCCTCGGCGCGAAGACCCTGGTGGTGACCAACGTGAGCGGGGGCATGCACCCGCTGTGGGCCCCGGGCGACCTCGTGCTCATCGCCGACCACATCAACCTGCTCGGGGACAATCCCCTCATCGGGCGGAACGACGACCGGCTCGGCCCCCGGTTCCCCGACATGTCGGACCCGTATGACAGCGGCCTGCGCGCGCTCGTGCGCCAGCTGGCGCTGGCGCAGGGCGTCACCCTGCGCGAGGGCGTCTACGTCTCGGTGCCGGGGCCCAACCTCGAGACCCGCGCGGAATACCGGATGCTGCGCGCCATGGGCGCCGACATCGTCGGCATGTCCACCGTGCCCGAGGTCATCGTCGCGGTGCACCAGGGCATGAAGGTGGCGGGCCTCTCGATCGTCACCGACCAGTGCCTCCCCGACGCGCTGGTGCCGGCCGACATCGAGCACATCATCGCCATCGCCAATGCGGCCGAGCCCAGGCTCACCCGGCTGGTCGCGGAACTGGTGCAGCAGATCCCCGCATGACCTACCAGCCCTGGCCGGACGGCGGTGCCGACCGGATGGAACAGGAGCTGCTTGCCCGATGGAAGGATGAGCGGCTCTTCGAGCAGACCCTCGCGGCGACCCGGGACGGGCCCCCGTTCGTGTTCTTCGAGGGACCGCCGACGGCCAACGGGAAGCCGGGCATCCACCACGTCTTCGCCCGGACCATCAAGGACCTGATCTGCCGCTTCCAGGCCCAGCGCGGGCGCTCCGTCACCCGGATCGCCGGCTGGGACACCCACGGGCTGCCGGTCGAGATCGAGGTCGAGAAGCAGCTCAACCTCAACGGCAAGAAGGCCATCGAGGCGTACGGCGTGGAGGCGTTCAACCGCCTCTGCCGGCAGAGCGTCTTCACCTACAAGGCCGAGTGGGAGGAGCTCTCCAACCGGATCGGGTACTGGCTCGACTACGAGCACGCCTACATCACGTACAGCAACGAGTACGTCGAGTCGGTCTGGTGGCTGCTGGGCCGCCTCTTCGAGCGGGACATGCTCTACCGCGGGCACCGGGTCCTGCCGTACTGCCCCCGCTGCGGCACGGTGCTCTCCAGCCACGAGCTGGCGCTCGGCTACGCCGAGGTGAAGGACAAGTCCATCTACGTCACCTTCCCGCTCGAGGACGGCAGCGGGCGGGAGCTGGTCGTCTGGACCACCACGCCCTGGACGCTGCCCTCGAACGTCGCGGCGGCGGTCCACCCCGACCTCGAGTACGGCGTCTACCGGCACCCGAAGCACCCCGGCCGCGCCTTCGTGATGGCCACGACGCGTGAAGCCAAGCTCCAGGAGATCCTCGGCGAGGGGCTCACCCGGGAGTCCGTGGTGACCGGCGGGGCGCTGGTGGGGCTGCGCTACCGCCGGCCGCTCGAGGTGGTCCCGCTCCCCGGCGACCGCGCCCACTCGGTGGTGATTCCGGGCGCGTTCGTCACCGCGGAGGACGGCTCGGGCATCGTGCACATGGCACCGGCCTTCGGCGCGGACGACTACGCCGCGGGATCGCAGCACGGCCTGGCCATGCTGCGGCCGGTGGGCCCGGATGGCCGCTTCACCGGGACCACCTGGCCCGAGATCGAGGGCTTGCTCGTCACCGCGGACGAGACCAACGACCTGATCATCCGCCGGCTCAAGGCCGATGGCCGCTGGCTGCGGACCGACCAGTACGTCCACAGCTATCCCCACTGCTGGCGCTGCTCCAGCAAGCTCATCTACTACGCGCGCGACAGCTGGTTCGTCCGCACCTCGCAGGTCAAGGAGCGGATGCTCGAGATCAACCGCACCGTCAACTGGCAGCCCCCGGAGGTCGGGGAGGGCCGGTTCGGCTCGTGGCTCGAGAACAACGTGGACTGGGCCCTCTCCCGCGACCGCTACTGGGGCACCCCGCTGCCGGTCTGGGTCTGCGACCGCGCGCCGGCCCACGTCGAGGTGGTCGGGAGCTACACCCGCCTGGCCGAGCGCTGGGGCCGCCCGCTGCCCGCGGACTTCGATCCGCACAAGCCCTACATCGACGCCTATCACTGGCCCTGCGCCTGCGGTGGCACCATGCACCGTGCGACCGAGGTGATCGACACCTGGTTCGACTCCGGCGCCATGCCGTACGCCCAGTGGCACTACCCGTTCGAACACCAGGCGGAGTTCCAGGCCCACTTCCCGGCCGACTACATCTGCGAGGGGGTGGACCAGACGCGGGGCTGGTTCTATTCGCTGCTGGCCATCGCGACCACCGCCTTCGACAGCCCGGCCTACCGTAACGTGATCGTCAACGAGCTGGTCCTCGACCCCGAGGGCCAGAAGATGTCCAAGAGCAAGGGCAACGTGGTGAACCCCTGGGACATGATCCGGGAGTTCGGCGCGGACACGGTCCGCCTGTACCTGCTCGTGTCGAGCCAGGTCTGGCTGCCCAAGCGCTTCGATCGCCGCCAGGTGCCGCAGGTCACGGGTGACTTCTTCCGCGCCCTCAGGAATACCTACGAGTTCTTCCGGCTCTATGCCGGCCGGCTCGAGGACGCCCCGCCCGTCGCCGAGCGACCTGACAGCGACCGCTGGATCCTGGCCCGGCTCGAGGCCACCGTCCGCGCGGTGACCGCGGCCTGGGAAGGCTACGAACCCACGGCGGGCGTGCGGGCCGTCATGGACTTCGTGGTGGACGACGTCTCGAACTGGTATGTCCGGGTGAACCGGGACCGCTTCTGGGCGCCTGACGGGGACGCCGACCGGGCGGCGGTGGCGACGTTGCGGGAATGCCTCGAGACAGTCAGCCGGTTGATGGCCCCGGCGGCTCCGTTCGCCGCCGACTGGCTGCACCGGGCGCTGGCCGGACGTCCAGTGCACCTGGCCGGGTGGCCCGAGGCCCCCAGGGAACCGACCGCCGCCGCGGCCAGCCTCGATGCGGCCATGGACGCCATCCGCCGGCTGGCTTCGCTGGCCCGGGCGGCGCGGGAGGCGGGGAAGCTCCGGGTGCGGCAGCCGCTCGGCCGGATGCAGGTGGCGGTCCCCTCGGGGGTGCGCGGCCCGGTGCTCGAGCGGCTGCTGCCGATCCTCATGGCGGAGGTGAACGTGCGGCGGATCGAGGTCGCCGAATCCGACACCGAGCTCGTCCGCCTCCGGGGGAAGGCCAACTTCCGCTCGCTCGGCAAGCGCTACGGCAAGGAGACCCCGGCGGTCGCCAAGGCGGTGGAGCGCCTGACGGCGGACCAGCTCCGGGCCCTGGAAGCCGGCGAATCGGTCCGCCGACATGAAAACGGGATGGAACTCGTTTACCTTTCCGAGGATGTGGTCGTGGAGCGGGAGGTCGTGGCGACCGGCTGGCTGGTCGAAAGCGACGGGCCGTTCGTGGCCGCCCTGGATCCCCAGCTTGATGCCGATCTGGCCCAGGAAGGACTCGCGCGGGAGCTGGTGCACCATATCCAGCGGCTCCGGCGGGACGCCGGTTTCGCGGTGAGCGACCGGATCGCGCTGGGGTTGGCAGGGCCGGACGCGATCCTCGCCGCCGCGGCGGCGCATGGGGAGTTCATCGCCAGCGAGACGCTGGCCCGGAGCATCGAGCGTGGCGGCGCGATCCCCGGCGCCGAGTATGAGCAGGCAGTGGATGTCGACGGGCACCAGGTGACCTTCAGCATGCGCCGGCACGGCGCATGAGCGCACCCCCAGCGGACGGGAAGGTATTCGCGGTATGAACAAGAAGCAGCTGGCGCATTTCGAGAAGCGACTCATCGAGGAACGCACCCGGGTGATGAAGGAGATCGGGTACTACGACGAGTCCTTCAACGCCACGCTCCAGAACGAATCCGGCGACCTCTCGTCGTACTCGTTCCACATGGCCGACCAGGGCACCGACGCGATGGAGCGGGAGAAGCAGTTCCTGTTCGCCTCGCAGGAGGGCCGGTACCTGTGGCACGTGAACGAGGCGCTGCGGCGGCTGTACAAGACGCCGGACCGTTTCGGGATCTGCCATACCTGCGGGAAGGAAATCAACTTCGAGCGCCTGGACGCGCTCCCGCACGCGCGGCTCTGCATCGAGTGCAAGGAAAAGGAAGAGAATGGCAAGCGGCGCTGAGCGCCGGCTCTACTGGAGCGCCGCCGCCGTCGCGCTGGTCCTGGACCTCTTCACCAAGGCCCTGGCCGAGCGGTATCTCTACCGGTCGACCGGCCACTCCGTCATCGGCGAGCTGTTCCAGCTGCGCCTGGTCTACAATCCGGGCGCGGCGTTCGGCCTGCACCTCGGCCCGTGGTCGCGCTGGATCTTCATGGCCATCGCGATCGGTGCGGTGGTGCTGCTGTACCGCTACCACCGGGCGGCCGCACCGGGGGACTGGTTCCGCCAGCTCTCCCTCGGGCTGGTGAGCGGCGGCGCCATCGGCAACCTCGTGGACCGCATCCGGTCCCCGCGTGGCGTCGTGGACTTCCTCGACATCGGCGTCGGCGGGTACCGCTGGCCCACGTTCAACGTGGCCGACATGGCGGTCAGCTGCGGCGCGGTGCTCCTGGCCATCTCGCTCTGGCAGGAGGATGCCCGCCGCGACGCCGAGGCGGAGCCGCCGGGGCGTCCGCTGCCGCCCGAGTCCACACCGCCGGAACCCATCTCGGCCGGCCGGGGCGAGGAGTGAGCGCAGCCGGGAGCGGAGACGACGCCTCGGACCTCCTCGCCCGCTACACCGCGCTCACCTTCACGGTCCTCCCGCCCGCGACCGAACGCCTCGACCGCTTCCTCGCCGACCAGCTGCAGCTCTCGCGCACCCAGGCCGCCCGCCTGGTGGCCGACGCGTGTGTCCAGGTGAACGCGGAGACGGCGCGGGCGTCCCGCACGCTGGCGCGGGGCGAGACCGTCCGGGTCGCGGTCCCGGAGGCCGAGCCGCCTCGCACGCTCACGCCGACCGCGATCCCGCTCGAGGTCCTCTTCGAGGACGACCACCTCGCGATCATCAACAAGCCGGCGGGCCTGGTGGTGCATCCCGCGCCGGGCCACTGGGACGACACCCTGGTCAACGCCCTGGTGTCCCGGGGCACGACCCTCTCCGGCGGGGCGGAGGGCCGGCCCGGCATCGTGCACCGGCTCGATCGTGACACCAGCGGCCTGATGGTCGTGGCCAAGACCGACCTCGCCCACCGGCGGCTCGGGGCGATGCTGGCCGCGCGCCGGATCCGGCGGCGGTATGCCGCGCTCGTGTGGGGCCACCTGGATGAAAGCCCGCTCGTGATCAGCGCGCCCCTGGCGCGTCACGCCCGCGACCGCAAGCGGATCGTGGTGGACCCGGAGGGCCGCGAGGCCCGCACCGATGCGTACGTCGTGGCGCGCCTGCCGCTGGTGGACCTGCTCCGCCTGGAACTCCATACCGGGCGGACCCACCAGATCCGGGTGCATCTGGCCCACGTGGGCCACCCCGTGGTCGGTGATCCGGTGTATGGTGCCGGTGGCAGCCGGCGGATGTCCGGCACGCAACGCACGGCCGCCGAGAGCCTCGAGCGCCTGGCCCCCCGCCAGGCCCTGCACGCCGCCTGGCTGGAATTCAGTCATCCGGCGACGGGTGAGCTCCTGGAATTCCGGGCGGATTGGCCGGCCGATCTGGCACCGCTCCTGACCCGCGCCGTGGGGCCGGAGCACGCCGTTGCTCCCCTCGAACCCCTGCGGTATCTTCGTTTCTTTGAAGCACATGGGTGATTCCGAGCGACTTCGCGTCGTGCTCTTCCGGCTGGGTCCCCACCTGGCTGCGGCGGTCGCCACGGCGGTCCGGGAAGTGATCCCCGCGCTTCCGGCCACCCGGGTGCCCGGGGCGGACCGGGTAGTCGCGGGACTGTTGAACCTGCGCGGCACCCTGCTCACCGTGGTCGACGGCCGGCGTGCGGTGGGACTTGCCGATAGTAGTGATCAGGGGGATTCCGTCCTCGTGGTGGACCGGGGCGACCGGACCCTCGGGCTGGTGGTCGACGAAGTGCTGGACCTGGTCGACGTCGAGGCCAGCGAACTGGAGGCCGGCCGGCAGATCCCGGGGATCGACCCCCGGCTGGTTCGGGCGGTCGGCCGGCACGCCGGGCAGGTATTCACCCTGCTCGACACCGACCGGTTGCTGGCGCCAGCGGTGGGCTGAAGGGTCCGGGCGAGGCGACTCAATGCGGAGGTTCGGGTGAGCCACAGCGTGCTGGTCTGCGACGATGCCATCTTCATGCGGACGATGATCTCCGACATCCTCACCCAGGCCGGGTTTGAGGTAGTCGGCGAGGCCGAAACGGGCCGCGAGGCGGTGGAGAAGTACCGCCAGCTCAAGCCCGAGCTGGTCACGATGGACATCGTCATGCCGGACATGGGGGGGATCGAGGCCGTCCGCGAGATCTGCAAGGAGCACCCGGAGGCCCGCATCCTGATGTGCAGCGCCATGGGACAGCAGGCCCTCGTGGTCGAGGCCATCCAGGCCGGCGCCAAGGACTTCGTGGTCAAGCCCTTCCAGCCCTCCCGCGTCCTCGAGGCGGTCCAGCGCGTGCTGGGCTGACGCCCGCGTGGACCTCGCCCGCTACGCCGCGCTGTTCCTGACGGAGAGCCACGAGCAACTCGGCCTCTGCGGGCAGGCGCTGCTCGAGTGGGAACGGGCCCCGGAGTCGGCCGAGCCGGTCGTGAGCCTGTTCCGGGCCATGCACACCTTCAAGGGCATGGCCGGGGCGATGGGCTACGGCAACCTGGCCGACCTGGCGCACCGGATGGAGTCGGTGCTCGACCTGCTGCGCAGCGATCCCGCTGCCGGCCGGGAGCGGGTGGACCTCTTCTTCCGGGTGGTCGACGCCCTCGAGCGGGGGGTCGAGCGCGCGGTGGACGGCGGGGACGCGGAGCTCGCGTTCGGCCCCCTGCTGGCCGAACTCGAGCAGGCCGCGGCCACGACCACGACCACCGGCAGCTGGGCAATCCCGGCGCCGGCGCCGGCCCTGGTGGCGCCGGTTGGTCCGGCGGGACGGAGCGTCGAGGTGACGATCCGACCCGATACGCCGCTGCGGGGCGCCCGGGCGCTGCTGGTGCTGCGGAAGGCGGCGGCCCTCGGCAGCGTGGGCGCGGTCCGGCCCGCGGCGGGCGCGTTCGAGGCGGACGACTTCGACGGCCGCTGCGCCTTCGTGCTGCAGAGCGACGCGAGCGACGCCGACGTCCTTGCGGCGCTGCGTGCCGTGGGCGACGTGGCCGAGGTGGTGATCGGGGAGGCCGTGGCACCGGCCGACGACCCGGCGGTCCGGGGGCGGCAGATCCGGATCGACGCCCGCCGACTTGACGCGATCATGAATCTGGTCGGCGAACTGGTAGTGGCGAAGGGGCGCCTCGGGGAGCTGGCGGACGCGAGCGCGGACCCGGAGCTGCGGGCGGTGACGGCCCGGATCGGCCGCGTCACCGGCGAGCTGTATGGCGAGATCACGCAGGCGCGGCTCACCCCGGTCTGGCAGGTGTTCGACCGTTTTCCGCGCGTGGTGCGGACCTTGCCCGGCAGCTCGGGCGGCGGGTCCGGTTCGAGGTCGACGGCGAGGACACCCAGCTCGACCGGAGCATCCTCGACGAGGTCGGCGAGCCGCTGCTGCACCTGCTGCGGAACGCCGTGGACCACGGCATCGAGCCGCCGGCCGAGCGGGCCCGGCTGGGCAAGCCGGAGGAGGGGCTGATCCGGCTCACGGCCGCCAGCCACCGGAGCACCGTGGTCATCCGCGTGCTGGACGACGGCCGCGGCATCGACCGGCGGCGGGTGCTCGAGGCGGCGCGGGCGGCGGGACATCTGCCGGCCGACATCACGGCGCTGGGCGACGACGATCTGCTGCGGGTGCTGGCGCGCCCCGGTTTCTCCACCGCCGCGCAGGTGACCGACGTCTCCGGCCGCGGAATGGGAATGGACGCGGCGCTGAGCCGCGTCCGGGGGCTGGGAGGGTCGGTGGAGCTGACGACGGCCCCCGGGGAAGGGAGCACCTTCACGCTCCGGCTCCCGACCACGCTGGCCATCGTGCGGGCGCTGCTGGCGCAGGTGGGGGAGGAGCGGTACGCCATCCCGATCGCCGGCGTCGCGGAGACCGTCGAGTACCGGCCGGATCGCGCCGCCCCGCTGGGCGGTGCGGAGGGCTTCGTGCTCCGCGACGAGCTGCTGCCGCTGGTGCAGCTGCGCGACCGGCTGGGCGTGCCGGGGCCGCGGCTGCCGGGCCGCCAGCCGGTCGTCATCCTCGAGGTGGGGGAGCGGCGGGCGGCCGTGCTGGTGGAGGCGCTGGTGGGTCAGCAGGAGATCGTTGTCGAGCCCTTCGATGCGCCCAAGGGCATGCTCCCCGTGTTCAGCGGGGCGACCATCCTCGGTGACGGTGTGCCCGCGTTGATCGTGGACCCCGCCGCCCTGGTCTGAGGAGGCCGTCATGGATGACGTGCGGGAACTTCACGCGCTGCAGCGCGATGCCCTGCGCGAGGTGGCCAACATCGGGGCGGGGCACGCCGCGACCGCGCTGTCCCAGCTGACCAACCGGCGGATCATGATCTCGGTGCCCGAGGTCAACATCACCCGGCTGGAGGAGGTGCCCGAGATCCTCGGCAAGGCCGACGACGTGGTGGCCGCGGTCCTGATGCACATGATGGGCGACCTCACGGGCCGCACCCTTGTGCTCTTCCCGGAGCCCTCGGCACGCCAGCTCTGCGACATCCTGCTGCGGCGCCCCCTGGGGACCACGACCGCGTTCGCGGAGATGGAACAGTCGGGGCTCAAGGAGGTCGGCAACATCCTCTCCAGCGCCTACATGAACGCGCTGTCGGACTTCATGGGCATGATGCTGGTGCCCTCCGTGCCGAGCCTCGCCATCGACCTGTCCGGCGCGGTGCTCACTTCCATCTACATGAACTTCGGCTACGACCGCGACTACGTCTTCTGCGTCGAGACGTCGTTCCTCTTCGAGGACCCGGGGCTGCACCTGCGGGGGCACTTCCTGCTGCTGCCCGACCTGGCCAGCCTGCGGGCCATCTTCGACGCCATCCGGCTGCCCTGAGCGCCCCGTGTCCGGGCCCGCCCTGTCCGAGCGTGACCTCGCCGTCCTGCGGTCGTTCGCCCGCCGGATCGATCCGGCGGACGCCGGGGCGCACAACAACCTGGGCGTCTTCTACTACCAGAAGGGGCTGGTCCCCGAGGCCATCGAGGAGTTCCTGCGAGCGCTGGAACTCGACCCGCGGATGCAGGTGGCCACGGAGAACCTCGAGATCGCCTACCACGCCACCGGCTACTACGACCGGCGGGTGGCCGAACTGCGGGAGCGGCTGCGGCGCGAACCCTACGACACCGAGGCGCGCTGGGAACTCGGCCGGACCTGCGCCGCCCTGGGGCATTGGGAGGAGGCGGTCCGGGAGTTCCAGCTGATCCTGGCCCGGCGCGCCGACGATGTGCCGGCGCTGCTGCAGCTGGGCCTCGCGGAACGGGGCCGGGGCAATCTCGAGGCGGCCACCCAGGCATTCGAGCGGGCCCGGGCCCTCGATCCGCACAGTTCGGTGACGCTGTTCTACTTCGGCGAGGCCCTGTACAACCGCGGCCTCTCCGAGCAGGCTCGGCAGGCGCTCGAGGCCGCGGTGCTGCGCAACCCCGACAACGCCGACGCCTACTACCTCCTGGCGTTCGTCTACGGCGACCTGGGCGAGCACGAGAAGGCCCGGGCGGCCACGACCCGGGCCACGGCGCTCAACCCGACCCTGGCGCGGGCGCAGAGCAACCTGTCGCTGGCCCGCAGCTCCGGGGCATTCGCCGCCCCGGCCGGGTCGGCCACCGTGCCGCCACCGCGGCCCATGGTGACGGAGGGCGCGGCCCTCGCGCATTACAACCTCGGGCTGGCCTTCCGACAGAAGGGGTACTACGTCGAGGCGCTGCGCGAGTACCGGCTGGCGCTCGATGCCGGCGAGGACGTGCGGCTGGTGCGCCAGGCCATGGCCGAGGTGCACCTGCTGCGCCGTGATCTCGCGGCGGCGCTCGAGCTCTACGACGCCCTCCTGGCCGACGACCCGGAGTCCCCCAAGCTGTGGAACGAGCGCGGCGTCTGCCTGCAGCAGTCGGGACGCCGCGACGACGCGCTGACGGCCTACCAGCAGGCGGTGGCCACCGACGCGGGGTACGCCCTCGCCTGGAACAACCTCGGCGTCCTGCGCACCCAGTTCCCCGACGGGGACGAGGCCCTGGCCGCCTTCCAGTCCGCCCTGCGGCTCCGCCCCGATCTGGTGGCGGCGCGGCTCAATCTGGCGCTGGCCCTCTTCCACCGCCGCCGGCTGCAGCTGGCATTGGAGGCGTACCGGCAGGTGCTGGCCGACCTTCCCCAGCACAGCGTGGCCTGGAACGGCGTCGGCCTGGTGCTGGTGGAGCTCAAGCGCTTCGAGGACGCCAAGCATGCGTTCTCCCGGTCGGTCGAGGCCGACCCCGCCCACGCCTCCGCGCACTACAACCTGAGCTTCACCCTCAGCCACCTTGGCGACTACGACGGGGCGCTCCGGGCCACCAAGCGCGCCCTCGAGCTCGAGCCCTTCTACGTGGCCCAGAAGTACGCCCTCACGATCGACCTGCAGTACGAGCATCCCGAGATCGCCGTGGTGCCGGCGATCTCCGCCGACGTGACCGCCGACCAGGTCGGCGAGGAGTTCCACTTCGACGAGCGGCTGCTCGACCGGATTTTCGACGAGCTGCAGCCCGAGGACCGGACCCCGGCCGCCGCCACGGAGGATCCCCTCGCGCTGGCGTCGGACTACATCACGAAGGGCTTCCTGGAGCACGCCACCGTGCAGGTGGAGCGCGCCCTGGCGCGCGGCGCCGAGGCGGGGCGGGCGACCGCGCTGCTGGGCGAGGTGTTCGCCCGCCGCGGGCTGCATGGCGAGGCCCTGGAGCGGTTCCGCGCGGCGCTCGAGCTCGAGCCGGGCCAGCCGCGGGCGCTGCTCGGCGAATTGCGGGCGCTGCTGGCGCTCGGGCGCGGCGAGGAGGCCCTGGAGCAGGCCGAGGCGCTGGCGCAGGTGGCGCGGGAGGACGTCGAGGCGCTGGTGGCGGTCGCCCGGGTGCGGCTGGCGTGCGGCATGGCCGCCGGCGCCCGGGACGTGCTCCGCGATGCCCGGGTGCTCGAGCCGGGCCGGCCGGACCTGCTGCAGCTCGAGGCCGCGATCGCCGAGCAGCTCGGTGACCCCGACGCGGCCGTGGAGGCCCTCCACGCGGCGCTGCAACTCGACCCCATGGTCCCCCAGGTCTGGCGCGACCTCGGCCGGCTGGAGGAACGCCGGGAGAACTGGGTCGGCGCACGGGTGGCCTACCAGCACGCGCTCGACCTCCTCCCCACCTACATGGAGGCCGCGCTGGCCCTCGGGGACCTGCTCCGCCGGGTGGAATCGCCGGGCGCGGCGGTGGAGCTCCTGGTCGACATCCTGATGGTCGAGCCGTGGGACCTCGACGCGCTGCAGCTGCTCGCGCGGGCCCTGCTGGACGACGGCCGGGCCGAGCGCGCCCTGGAGGCGCTGGACCGGGTGCTCAAGTTCGACCCGGACCACGACGGCGCGCTCTTCCACACCGGCGTGGCGCTGGCCCGCATCCGCCGCTACGGCGAGGCGGTCCGGGCCTGGGAGCGGGTGGTGCATGTGAACCCGTCGGGCCCGTTCGCCCAGGCGGCGCGGGTGCACGCCCGCTCGGCGCGCGACCTCGCCCACATCTTCGCCGGGGCGGCCTGAGCCATGGCCATCGAGGGCCCGCTCAAGGAGCTGAGCATCCACGATGTCTTCCAGCTGCTCGACCTGAGCCGGAAGACCGGGACGCTGCGGGTCATCTCCGACCTGCGCCAGAACGCCGGCACGGTGTACTTCGAGGAGGGCGTGGTCGTCGGCGCCGAGATCCGCAGCAACCCGCACCCCCTCGGCCGCCTCCTGGTGCGGGCCGGGCGGGTGGGGGAACAGGACCTCATGCGGGCCCGCGCCCTGCAGGCCGCCGGCGACCGGCGCCGGCTGGGTGAGATCCTGGTGGCGCAGGGTCTCGTCACCCCGCGCGACCTGGGCCGCTACGTGCGGCAGCAGGTCGAGGAGGTCGTGTTCGAGCTGGTCGGCTGGTCCGAGGGGTACTTCGCGTTCGAGGAGGGGAAGCAGGGCGACTGGCCCACCGAGGCCGAGAGCCGGATCGCGACCGGCCTGCTGCTCATGGAGGCGGCGCGACGCACCGACGAGTGGTCACGGATCGAGAAGCAGATCACCCACCTCGGGCTGGTGCCCCGCCTGGCGCCCATCGTGGACACGGCGGTGCCGCTCGACCTGCTGCCGGCCGAATGGGAGGTGCTGGCGGTGGTCGACGGCGAGCGCACCGTGCGGGAGCTCGCCACGCTGCTCGGCCGGCCCGAGTTCGAGGTGGCCCGGACCCTCTTCGGGCTGACGACGGCGGGCATCGTCCAGCTGGACGACCCGGCCCGCCGCGCCATGGAGGCGGTCGGCGGCGCCGAGCTGCCCATCCTCCTCGGCGAGGTGGACCAGCTGCTCGGCGCCGGCGATCCCGAGGCGGCCCGGCAGGTGGCGGAGCAGGCGGTGGCCAGCCACCCGCAGCAGTCCCTGGCGCACCTGGCCCATGGCCGCGCGCTGCTGGCCGCGGGGCATCCCGCGGACGCGGCCGAGTCGCTGTGGCAGACGGTCCAGCTGGACCCCGCCTCGGCGCCGGGCTTCCGGTGCTTCGGGCTCGCGCTTGCGGCGGTGGGGCGCTTCCGTGAGGCAGCGCAGGTCTGGGAGCAGTGGAAGCGACTGGCCGACAAGCCGCCGGAAGAAGAGGCCCAGGGCCCGGTCATCGACCGGGTCCGTCAGGCGGCGCTGGCGCTCGATCTTGCCCTCAGGGGGTCACGTGACTGAGGATATCCGGGCACTCTCCGCGCAGTATGCCGCCGATCCCTCGAGCCTCGTCTTCCTGCGGCTGGGGGAGGGGCTGCGCCATCGCGGCCAGCTCGACGCGGCGCTCAAGGTGGCCCTGGCCGGGCTCAACCGCTATCCGCACCTGCCTGACGCGCACGACCTCTATGCCCGGATCCTCGCCGACCGGCGCGACTACGCCAGCGCCTTCGACGAATGGGATACGGTGCTCCGGCTGGCGCCCCACCACATCGGGGCGCACAAGGGGATCGGATACCTCTATTACCGGGCGGGGGAGCCGGAACACGCGCTCTATCACCTGCGCACCGCCGCCGACCTCGACCCAGAGGACGCCGGCCTGCGCAAGGCGGTGGAGCGGGTGGCCGGTGGCCGGGAGATCTGGGAGACCCCGATGCCCGGAGGGACGGCGGCGCTTGCCGCCGACCCCGAGCCCCGGCCGGCCAGCCCGCTGGCCGACCCCTTCGCGGGCATGGAGGGCGCGGGGCAGCGCCTGCTGCTGGTCGACAGCGACGGGTTGCGACTGGGCGGGGCGCTGGAGGCACCCGGCCGGGGCGACGTGAGCGAAGCGACCGCCGCGACGCTCGCCGCCGTGGCCGCGGAAGCGGGCCGCGCTGCCCGGCTGCTCGAACTGGGTGACTGGAGCTACCTCACCGTCGAGGGCGCGGAGCGTTCAGCCTGCGTGCTCTGTCCGTCGGCCGAGGCGGTGCTGCTCGCCACCATGGACGCGGGGCTGCCGGCGGGCCAGCTCATCTTCTACGCCGAGCGTGGTGCCAAGTCGGCGCGGGCGTGGCTGGAGCGGGTGCGATGACCGCCACCTACGCGGCGCTGCTCGACGGCCTGACGCGGCTGCGGGGCATCCGGGGCGCGATGGTCGTCGCCGCGGACGACGGCCTGGTCGTGGCCGAATCCCTCATGGGCGGGGTGAAGGGAACCGCGCTGGCGGCGATGGCGGCCAATCTCGCCGCTCGGGTGGACGAGCTGGCCGGGCGGGGGTGCATCGGCGGGCCGCGCTTCCTGCACCTGCAGGGGCAGGAGGGCGCCCTGCTGGTGGCGCCAGCGCCGGCGGAGCTGCTGCTGGTGGCGGTGGCCGCGCGGGACGTGCCGCTGGGACTCATCCGCCTGGAGATGCTCCGGCTGGCGGAGCGCCTGGCCTGATGCGGGCGATCGAACCGTGGGTGCTGGGCCCGCTGCGCGCGTTCGTCGGTGAGTCGTCGGCGCGCCTCGCGCTGCTGATGACCACCTCGGGGCAGGTGGTGGCGCAGCACGGGTTCACCGGCGCGCTCGACCTCATGGCCTGCGCGGCGCTGGGGACCGGGATCATCGCCTCGAGCGGGGAACTGGCGCTGCAGATGGATTGGCCGCCCTTCCGGGCGGTGGCGCACCAGGGGCAGCGCCAGAGCCACTTC
Organism: Gemmatimonadales bacterium; assembly: GCA_044221045.1. GTDB lineage: Bacteria > Gemmatimonadota > Gemmatimonadetes > Gemmatimonadales > GWC2-71-9 > JADJOM01. The sequence continues at coordinate 11,620 of JBGAPX010000030.1, read as the reverse complement.
CTGGCGTGGTTCGACACGCCGCGCGGGCGCTGGGTGGCGCTGGTGGTGTTCGGCAGCGAGACCAAGCTGGGGCTGGTGCAGGTCTACTTCGACCAGCTGGTCGAGGAGCTGGTGGCGGCCGCGCCGCCCGAGCCCGCGCAGCGGAAGGAAGTCCTCGCGGCGGACTTCGAACGGGAACTCAACGCGAGCCTTCGCGCTCTCTTCGGACGCTAGCCATGTCGCTCGTCAACTTCACCACCCGCGAGATCACCTGCAAGATCGTCTACTACGGGCCCGGGCGCTCGGGGAAGACGTCGAACCTGCAGTACATCTACGGGCGGGTGCCGGAAGCGCGCCGCGGCCGGATGGTGTCGCTCGCCACCCAGACCGACCGGACCCTCTTCTTCGACTTCCTGCCGCTCGACCTCGGCGTCATCAGCGGCTTCACCACCCGGTTCCAGCTCTACACGGTGCCGGGCCAGGTGTACTACAACGCCACCCGGAAGCTGGTGCTGCAGGGCGCGGACGGGGTGGTCTTCGTCGCCGACAGCCAGGCCCGCCGGCTGGACGACAACATCGAGAGCCTGCAGAACCTGCAGGCCAACCTGCTGGGCCAGGGCGTGGACGTCCGCACCTTCCCGATGGTCATGCAGTACAACAAGCAGGACCTCCCCGCCGACCTGATCCTGACCGCCGCCGACCTGGACGACGCGCTCAATTTCCGCGGGCTGCGCAGCTTCCCGGGCGACGCGCTGCGGGGCGCCGGCGTGTTCGAGACCCTCAAGGGCATCAGTGAGCTGGTGCTCAAGCGGCTCGCCCAGACGGGGACCGGAGCGGCCTGATGCCCCGGCTGAACCCGCGCAACCGGTTCGACAGCTACGTCGTCGGCTCCGCCAACCGCCTGGCGGTCACGGCGGCGCGCGCGGTGGCGGAGTCGCCGGGCGCGGTGTACAACCCGCTCTTCATCTATGCCGGCTCCGGCCTTGGCAAGACCCACCTGCTGATGGCCCTCGGGCACAGCGCGCTGGAGGTGAACCCCTCCATCACCGTCGAGTACCTGACCCTCGACGAGTTCATCGAGTCGTTCAACGCCGCGATCGCCCAGGGGCAGGGCGAGGCCTACCGGCGGCGGTACGCGGACGTGGGCGTGCTCCTGGTGGATGATGTCCAGTTCCTGACCCACCGGCGCGAGATGCAGGCGGAACTGCTGCGGCTGACCAACACCATGCTGACCTCCGGCCGGCAGATCGTGCTCTCGAGCGACCGGCCGCCCAACGAGATCGCGGCGCTCGACGAGCGGCTCATCCAGCGTTTCGCCGGCGGCCTCGTCATCGACATCTCCGCCCCCGATTACGAGACCCGGGTCGCCATCCTGCGTCGCCAGGCGGAGGAGCGGAAGGCGACCTTCGACGCGAGCGTGCTCGAGGCGGTGGCGACGCTTCCCATCGGCTCCATCCGCGAGCTCATCGGCGCATTCAACCGGCTGATCGCCTACCAGGCGGTGCAGCCCGGGCCCATCTCCTCCGTCGAGGCCCGCGAGGTCCTGGCCCGCTCCATGCCGCTGACCGTGCGCGCCGCGGCGCCGGCGGCCGAGTCGGCCACGGTGGTGGGCAGCGGCGACCTCTCCGCCCCCGAGGCCGAGGCCGCGGGGCCGGCGCCCGGGCTCACCGGCGACGAATTCGGCGCCTTCCTCTCCGAGATCTCCTCGGCGGTCGCCCGGCAGGTCGAGGCGTGGCGCGGCCGCGTGGCCGAGGCAATCCTGCGCTGGCAGGGGGAGGGGTACCGCACCGAGCGGCTGGAGCGGCTGCTCGAGGGCGAGGCGCCGGTGGATCCCGATGCCGCGCTGCACGACTACGAGGACGACATCGAGCGGCTCAAGGTGCTCGAGCTCGAGGCCCGCGAACTGGACGCGCAGGTGGCCAACCTGCCGGTCTTCCACGACCCGGACCGGATGGGGGAGGCCCGCGAGGAGGTGGCGCGCGCGCGCGAGGGGCTGAGCCCGCCCCCCGGGCCCTCGCCGATCTGGCGGGTGGAGGAGTTCGTCGAGTCGGGGAGCAACCGCGAGGTGACGCAGGCAGCGCGCGCCGTCCTCGAGGCCCCCGGCGAGGCCTGGAACCCGCTGGTGGTCTTCGGGCCGGTCGGGGTGGGCAAGACGCACCTGCTGCACGGCATCGGCAATGTGCTGGCCGCGATGCCCGGGATGGTGGTGGCCTGTCAGCGGGCCGAGGACTTCGTGGACGAACTCATCAAGGCGATCGACCGCGACCGGGTGGCCTGGTGGCGGGCGCGCTACCGCCGGGTCACCGCGTTCCTGCTCGATGACGTCCACCTCCTGGCGGGGAAGGACCGGACCCAGGAGGAGCTGTTCTGGCTCTACAACCAGCTGGCCGACCAGGGCCGCCAGATGGTGTTCACCTCCCAGGTGCCGCCGCAGGAGCTCGCGGGGCTCGAGACCCGGCTCCGCACCCGGCTCGAGGCGGGGCTGGTCGTGGCGCTGCCGGCCCCGGACCGCGAGGTGCGCGAGGCCATCATCACCCGGCTGCTGCGCGAGCGGCTGGGCGAGGCGGAGCCCGAGCTGTCCGCCTATCTGGCGGACCGCCCAGTCGACACCGTGCGGGGGCTGCAGGAGCTGGTGCAGCGGGTGGTGGAGGCCGCGGAGACGGAGCGGGCCCGGCCCTCCGCCGGGCTGGCGCGGCAGGTCCTCGAGGGTAGCCCCGCCGCCCCGGCGCGGCGCGCCACCGGCAGCCGCACCAGCGGCCTGCTCTCGCCCACCGGCAGCCTCCGCAGCCGCGAAAAGATGGTCTGGGACTGGCCCGATATCGCTGACCGCCTCATCGAGGACCAGCGCTGATGGCGATCAAGGGCTCACTCAAGGAAGCCAGTCTCCCCGACGTGCTGCAGCTGCTCGCGCTGGGGAAGAAGACCGGCTGCCTCGCGATCGCCGATCGCCAGAACTTCGGCTACATCTACTTCGAGGATGGCCGCATCAGCTACGCGTCCATCGTCAACCGCCGGGACCGGATCGGCGACCTCCTGCGGAAGAACCAGCTGGTCACGAGCGATCAGCTCGACCAGGCCATCCGGGTGCAGGAGGTGCACCGCGACCGGCGCCTCGGCGACATCCTGATCGAGCTCGAGATCGTGACGCGCGAGCAGCTGGAACGGCTGCTCTTCCTGCAGATCGAGGAGGCGGTCTACCACCTCTTCACCTGGACCCAGGGGACCTTCAACTTCGAGGCCGGGGTCCGGCCCGAGCAGCAGGTGTTCACCGTCTCCATCAACCCCGAGTCCCTGCTGCTCGAGGGGGCGCGGCGGGTCGACGAGTGGAGCCAGATCGAGAAGAAGATCCCGAGCTTCGACCTGATCTTCGCGGTGGACGCGGCCCACGCGCCGGGAGCCGAGGTGGAGCTGAGCCCGGCCCAGGCCCGCATCCTGCCGCTCCTCGACGGCACCCGCGACGTCCGCCAGGTGATGGACGAGTGCTCGCTGATCGAGTTCGAGGCCGCCACCGCCCTCTTCGGCCTTATCACGGCGGGCTACGTCCGCCGGGTGGGCACCTCCAGCAAGGCGCAGGCGCCCAAGGCCAACGATTCCCGGGTGCAGGAGCACCAGAACCTCGGCATCGCCTTCTACAAGACGGGCATGCTCGACGAGGCGCAGCGGGAGTTCCGGCGGGTGGCCGACCTCCGTCCCGACGAGGCCTCCGCGCACTACTACCTCGGGCTCATCGCCCTCAAGCAGGCCCGCTGGCTCGAGGCCGTAGACGTGCTCACCCAGGCGGTGGAACGGGGCGGCCGCCGCGCCCCGGCGCTGCACAACCTGGCCTTCGCCTTCGAGCAGCTGGGGCGGCTGGCGGAGGCGGAGGCCGCGTACGCCGAGGCGGCCTCCAAGGCCCGCGAGGACGCGCGGATCATGCTCGGGTGGGGGGTCGCGGCGCTCAAGCGGAACGACGCGGAGGTGGCGCTGGGGCGGCTGCAGCGCGCCGGCGAGCTCTGGGGCGGTCGGGAGAAGCCGGCCACCTGGTACTGGGCCATGGCGCTCGCGATCGGCTGCCAGGGCGATCTCGTGGCCGCGCTGGCGCAGGCGGAAGAGGGTGTGGCCCAGCACCCCGGCATCGCAGCCCTCCGGAACAACCTCGCCGTGCTGCAGGAGCTCGCCGGCGACCTGCCGGTGGCCGAGACGACGCTCCGCGCCGCCCTGAGCGAGAGCCCGACCCTGGCCCAGGTGTCGAAGAACCTCGGCGACCTGCTGTACCGCGCCGGGCGCTACGACGACGCCTTCGAGGCCTACGAGCGGGCCGCCAAGCTCGCGCCCGGCCTCGGCGACGACCTCTTCTTCAAGATGGGCAACATCGCCTTCAAGCGGCGCGACCGCGACCGCGCCCGCGCCTGCTGGCGGCGGGTCACCGAGCTCAACCCGGGCCACCAGCTGGCGCGGGCCAACCTGGACACCCTGGACGCCACGACGTGAGGCCCGTCGACGACGCCGGCTTCTCGCTGCTCGCCGAGCGCATCGCCGGCCAGACCGGCCTCGACGTCGGCGCGTACAAGGAGCGCTGCCTCCGGCGGCGGATCGCGGTGCGCATGCGCGCCTGCGGCGTGACCAGCTACCAGGACTACGTGGGCCTGATCGACCAGCGCCCCGGCGAACTGGAGGCGCTGCTCGACGCCCTCACCATCAACGTCACCCGCTTCTTCCGGAATCCCGAGACCTGGGCGGCCCTCGCCGCCGCCCCGCTGCCGGGGCTGCTCGCGGAGCGGCCCGGCCGGGTCCGCGCCTGGAGCGCCGGCTGCGCCTCGGGCGAGGAGCCCTACACCCTGGCGATGCTGGTCGCCGACCTGCCGGCCCCTGGGGGGCCGCCGGAGCAGCTGGCGCGCCTGCATGTGGACGCCACCGACCTCGACCGGGCGTCGCTCGTGCTTGCCGAGGAGGCGAGCTACCCGGAGGCCGCCTTCAGCGAGGCGGACCCCGCGCGCGTGGCCCGGTGGACCGAGCCCGCGGGCCGGGGACGGCGCCGGGTCGCAAGCGTCATCAGGAGCGCCGTGCACCTCACCCGGCTCGACCTGCTGCGCGAGGACCCGCCCGCCAGCCGCTACGACCTCATCCTCTGCCGTAACGTGATCATCTACTTCGACCGGCCCACGCAGGACCGCCTGATGGAGCGCTTCGCCACCCTGCTTGCCCCCGGCGGCCTGCTGGTGCTGGGCAAGGTCGAGACGATCCTGGGCCCGGCGCGGCAGCGCTTCCAGCTCATCGAGCCGCGCGAGCGGATCTACCGCCGGGCCGGCTGATGGCGCGCGAGATCATCGTCCGGGTGGCCGAGTATGCGGCGGGGGGCACCGACGCGGTGCTGGTCACGCTCGGCCTGGGCAGCTGCGTCGCCATCACGCTGCATGACGCCGAGCGGCGGGTGGGCGGGCTCGCGCACATCCTGCTGCCCTCGCGCTCGCTCAGCCGCTCGGCGGAGAATCCCGGCCGGTTTCCCCAGACCGCGCTGCCGGCGCTGGTGGAGGAGATGACGGCACTGGGCGCCGACCGGCGGCGGCTCACGGCCCGGCTGGCGGGGGGCGCGAGCATGTTCGCGAACCTGGTGCCCGCCGGCTCCATGCAGATGGGCGACCGCAACGTCATCGCCGTGCGCGAGGTGCTCAACCACCTCGCCATCCCGATCGTCGGGGAGGCCGTGGGCGGCAGCAACGGGCGGTCGGTCTGGTTCACGGTGGCCGATGGCCAGGTCGAGGTGCGCTCGGCGGGGCAGCGTGAGCCGGTCCGCTGAACTGCCGGGGGTGCTGGTCGTCGACGACAGCCCCTTCTTCCGGCGGCTGGTGAGCGAGCTGGTGGCGAGCTCGGGGGAGTTCCGGGTGGTGGGCACGGCGGCCAACGGGCTCGAGGCGCTGGCGCTGGTCCATTCCCTCACGCCCGACCTGGTCACGATGGACCTGCAGATGCCCGAGCTCGGCGGGCTCGACACGATCGGGTACATCATGTCCGAGTCGCCCCGGCCGGTCGTGGTGGTGAGCGCCCATGCCGGGCAGGGCACCCCGGCCGCGATCCGGGCCCTGGAGCTGGGCGCCGTGGAGCTGGTGCCGAAGGACGACGGCCAGGGGCGCATGTCCGCCATCCGGATGGCGCCCCGCCTGCTGGGGGCGCTCCGCGCCGCCATCGCTGCCGACGTGCGGCGGCTCCCGGTGCTCGCCCGGCCGCGGCAGAGCGGGGCGCAGGCCTTTCCCGCCCGTCCGGGGGATGCCCGGCGGATGGTGGCCATCGCGGCGTCCACCGGTGGCCCGCGGGCGCTGGCGGAGCTGGTCCCGCAGCTCCCGGTCGGCCTCGAGGCGGCGCTGCTCATCGTGCAGCATATGCCCGCCGGTTTCACCCGGAGCTTCGCGGAGCGCCTCAACGGGCTCAGTGCGTTCACGGTCGTGGAGGCGGCGGACGGGATGGAACTGCGAGCCGACACCGCGTACGTGGCCCCCGGGGATTATCATTTGCAGGTCCGTGCCCGCGACGGTGCGCTGCGGCTGGCCCTCGATCAGGAGCCCCCCGTCTGGGGGGTCCGCCCCGCGGCCGACCCGGCGTTCCACTCCGTGGCCGCCACCTTCGGGCCGGCCGCGGTGGGGGTCGTCCTCACGGGGCTGGGCCGGGACGGGGCCACCGGGCTCCGGGCCATTCACGACGCCGGGGGCGTGGGCGTGGCGCAGGACCGCGGCACCGCCACGATCTACGGGATGCCCGGCGCGGCGGTCGAGGGCGGGGGGACCGACCTGGTGCTGCCGCTCGGGGCGATGGCGGAGCGCATCGGGGCGCTGCTGCGGGAACTTCCCCGGCGGTGAGGATTGGCGGGCCCGGCGGCCCGCCCCAACACGAAGGACGCGAGATTCCCGTGGCGGGCAGCCGTTACCGTGACGTGGTGGCCGGGGACGAACTGCAGTTCATCGTCTTCCGCCTCGCGTCGGCGCAGCTGGCGATCAACATCTTCCAGGTGGCGCGGATCCTCCGCTGCCCCGCGCCCGAGGCGCGGCCGGGCGGGGCGCCCGGCGCCCCCGGCGAGATCGCATTCAACGGCACGCCCGTGCCCGTGGTCGACCTGCGCGCCCGGCTGGGCCTGCCGGCCGCGCTGCTTGAGGAGACGCGAATCATGGTGCTGGAGTTCGAGGCGGAACGGCTGGCGGTGATCGTGGACCAGGTGCTGGAGGCGATGCGCGTCGACACCCGGACCATCGGGCGCGCCGCGGGCGCCGACCCGGTGATTCCGGCCGAGTGGATCACGGGCAGCATCTCCCGGCCCGGCCGGCAGATCCTGGTGCTCCACGGCGCGCGGCTGCGCGACGCCGCCGGTCCCGCGGCCCGGAAGGAGGCAGGCGTGTGAGCGACGGTCCCCTGATCGATCCGCTGGTGGCCGGCTTCCGGCAACAGTACCGCGAGATCGCCGAACGGCTGGACAAGGCCAGCGCCTTCGCCGAGCGCGAGGCGGTCAAGCGCGAGATCATCGCCTTCTTCAAGCGGGTGGATGTCGCGCTGGTGGAGCTGGGCCAGGTGAAGGAGGAGATCCGGGCCCTGGTCGACCGCTACAAGCAGGTGGCCGCGGCCACCGACACCGCCCAGGCGCCGCAGTTCACCGGGGCCAGGCCCGTGGTGCAGCAGGACCACCTGGGCGCCTCGACCTTCATCGAGAAGGGCTGGAGCCTGATCTCCCTGGGCGACTATGCCGGGGCCATCCAGGCCCTCACGAAGGCGCTGTCGCTCGCGCCCTCCGAGGTCCAGGCCCAGTCGCTGCTGGGCTGGGCGCAGATGCTGCACGAGGACTACGACGAGGCGCTCACCACGTTCTCCCGCGTCCTCATGAAGGAGCCGGCGAACTCGCTGGCGCGGATCAACGTGGGTTATATCTGCCTCAAGAAGCGGATCTTCGGGGAGGCGATCGAGCACCTGTCGAAGGCGATCCGCCTCGACAACGACCGCAAGGCCACGCTCTACGCGCACTACTACCTGGGCCTGGTCTACCTCGAGCGCGAGATGTTCGAGGACGCCGTCACCTTTTTCCAGAAGACGCTGCAGCTCGGGCCCAACCTCATCGAGGCCTACTACGAGCTGGGCCGGGCCAGCTGGTTCCTGGGCGACCGCGACGCGGCCAAGGTCGCGTGGGCCGACGGGTTCAAGGCCAACAAGTTCAATCCGTGGGGCAAGCGCTGCAAGGAAATGCTGGACCTCACGGCTGGTGGAGGGGAGCCGCCTCGCTCCACGTCCTAGGCGCCCTCTGGCTCCTCGCGCAGGCGCCGGGACCCGCCGTGCAGGTCGGGTCCGTCACCGTGGTCGCGCCGCCCGCCAGCCGGGGGCTGGCCGTGCTGTTGGCCGAACGGGCCGAGGCCCCGCTGACCTGGCCCGGGCTCGGGCGCCGTAAGCCGCCGCCCTTCACGTTGGTGCTGGCCGAGGATTCCCTCGCGCTGGCACGCCTGACCCGGGGCCGCGCCCCGGGGTGGGGGGCGGGCGTGGCCTTTCCCGGCGCCCGGGCCGTGATCCTGCGGGCCGACCTGCCGGACCTCGAGCAGACCCTGCGCCACGAACTGGGCCACCTGGTCCTGCGGGACACGGTCCGGGGCCGCCTGCCGCTCTGGTTCGAGGAGGGGTACGCGGTCTACGGGGCGGGGGAGTTCGGCCGGTCCGACGCGCTGGCGCTCAACCTCGCCGTGGCCGCGGGGCGGGTCCCGACGCTGCAGGAACTCGACGCGATGCTCCGGGGCTCCGCCACCAGCGCCGACCTGGCCTATGCGCTGGCCGCCTCGGCGCTCGAGGAGATCGCCCGCCGGCCGGCGCCCGGTGGCCTGGCGCCGCTGCTCGGACGGCTGGGCGCCGGCGAGGACTTCCCGACCGCGCTGCTCGGCGCCACCGGGCTGTCCGAGGATCGCTTCGAGGCGGCCTGGCGGCTGGGCCTGCGGAAGCGCTACAACCTCCTGACGTGGCTGGTGACGGGCGGAATGTGGGCCATTCTCGCGCTCAGCCTCGGGGCCCTCGCGTGGGAGCGGCGGCGGCGTGACCGGCCGCGCCGGGAGGCCCTGAATGTCGGCTGGGTGGTGCCGCCGGAGCCCCCGGCCGAGGGTGGGGAGGTCCCGGGGACCCCGCCGGTCCCGGTTGACCAGCGGCCTCCAACGGAGTAAGCTCAACCCCCATGCCAAGTTCCGAGTCCGCTGCCCCCGGGCACCAGCTGCGTTTCGGCCGTCGCAACGTGGTCCTGATCGCGGCGGCCGTCGTCTCCCTGATCGCCGGGTACGCCTGGCTGGATGCCGGGGGCACGACGGGCGCGGCGGCGCTGCTGGTGCTGGGCTACTGCGTGCTCTTCCCGCTCGGCATCGCGCTCTAGCCGGCGCCCCGCCGGCGGGCGGCAGGAGCCACGGACCGCAAGTGCGGTCCGTGTGCGTGTGTATTCCGGGCGAATAGCTCAGCTGGTCCAGAGCGCCTGCCTTACACGCAGGATGTCGGGGGTTCGAATCCCTCTTCGCCCATGCCGCTGGTCTCGAATGGCCGTCCGGTACGCCGGTTGCATTGCAGGCCGGAGTCCCCCTTCCGTGGAGAGCGTTCCGATGCGCGTGGTCCGTCTGTTCACCTTGAGTTTCCTGCTGGCCGGCGTCACGGCCCTGCCGGCGCAGATCCCCACGCGGCCCCGCAACGCCCCCGCCGGCCCGGCGGCGGCACGCATGCTGGTCGGGAATCCCCACTCCTTCAGCGCCCAGGACTCCGTGCCGGCCGTCACCATCGGCGAGGGCATGCGGAGCCGGGTGGAGAAGCTCGTCGGCACCCAGTTCCGGGTCGTGACCCGGACCGAGATGAACGACGCGCTGCTGCAGTACGGATACCCCAAGGACGCGATCCTCTCGGCGTTGCCGCTGCGGAGCCTGGCGCAGTCGCTGACGGCCCGTGCGATGATCGTCTCCACCCTGACCCGCGACGCGGGCGGCCGGTTCACCGTGACGGCCCGGCTCGCAGGCCTCAATGACGAGGCCGGCAATGTGGTGGTGCTCACGCAGGGGGCCGGTCAGGCGCTGCCGGAACTCGGGTCCCGGGCGGCGGAGGGGTTCCAGCCCGCCATCAAGGCCTGGGCCGATGCCAAGGCGTGCGTGGACCAGACCAAGTCCGCACCCGACAAGGCAGCGCAGGCGGCGCGCAAGGCGATCGCGGTCCTGCCCAACCACGGCCTGGCCAACCTGTGCCTGGGCCAGATCGCGCTCGCGCGGGGTCGGAAGGCCGACAGCGCCGAGGCAATGGGCTTCTTCGGCACCGCCGTCAAGGGCGACCCGCTCAGCCTCAACGCCTGGACCTTCCTGGCCGCCGGTTACGAGGCCGGCGCGGACACCGGCAACACGGTGGCTGCGCTCAAGCAGATGCTGGTGATCGCGCCGACCAACCAGCCGCTGCGCGACCTGGTCTTCAAGAAGCTGCTCTCCTACGGGCGGGTGGAAGAGGCGGAGCAGGTGGCCGATGAAGGCCTCAAGCTCGATCCGAGCAACGTCGACATGCTCGACCTGCGCGCCAACGCCCGCATCTTCCGCGAGAACTACAGTGGTGCGCTCGACGACCTGGAGCAGATCCTCGTCCTCGACTCGACGCGCGCCGACACCACGTTCTATGCCAAGTACCTGGCCACGGCGAGTGTCCGGCCCGACACCGCCCGGCTGGTGCGCTGGTCGTCGGCGGCGGTCCGGCGCTACCCGGACAACGTGAAGCTGCTGCAGCAGGTCGCTGCCGCGTATTCGCAGGTGGGGCTGCCCGACAGCCTGCTCGGCACGCTCAACATCCTGGTCAAGCTTGACAGCGCCTCGGCGGTGGGCGCCGCGCTCCAGGAGGGCAAGGCCCGCCAGGATCTCAAGCAGTTCGCGCAGGCGCTTCCCTTCATCGAGTTCGCCGCCGCGCACGGGGACGCCGCCGCCAAGGAAGGCGCGAGCGGGCTCCTGCTCAATGGCACCCTCCCGCTCATCCAGCAGTCGCCGCCGGACTGGGTGGCCGCGACGGAGGGCTTCCGCAAGGTCATCTCCCTGGCCAACCCCCAGGGGCGCTACGCGCCGATCGCGAACTACTTCCTGGGCCTGGCGCTGGTCAACCGGATCATTGCGACCGACAAGGAAGCGGAGACCCAGAAGTCCTGCGACCTCGCGCGGCAGGTCGAGACAATGACCGCCGAGGCCGAGCAGGCGCTCGCGCTGGGCGCCCCGTACATCGACGGCGCCGGGGCCAGCCAGAAGGGCACCTACGAGCAGCTCAAGGGCTACCTGCCCACCCTCAAGCCGCGGACGGCGTCCATGGTCCGGGTCTACTGCAAGTAGGCGCGCGGGCCGAGGGTGCCCCCTACCATCGGGGGCACCCCCTGCCTATATTCTCGCGCCGCTCGATCATGGGGCTGTAGCTCAGCTTGGTTAGAGTGCCGCACTGTCACTGCGGAGGTCGCGGGTTCGAGCCCCGTCAGCCCCGTCCCATGGTGCCCACGCACCCCGTCCGGTTCGCCGGACGGGGTGCGTTTGCGTTCCGGCGCGCGGGGGGCCGACGGTGACCGCGCCCTTCGTGCACGCGCCGGTGCTCGTTTCCGAAGTCGCCGCCATGGCCGCTGGCGCCCGGCGGGTCGTGGACGCCACCCTGGGAGGCGGCGGCCATGCCG
>JBGAPX010000029.1:0-31362 GCA_044221045.1 Gemmatimonadales bacterium | reverse complement strand
GGGTGAGCTCCGGCGCCGGCCGGACGGTGTCCGCCGTGCCGCGGGCGGCCGCGGCCACCGACCCGCCTGGAGCCGACGCAGCCGCTGGCCGGGGCGGCGGCACGTCGAGCACCGCCCCGAGGGCGCTGCGGCAGGCCGCAAGCGCCACCACGGCAGCGAGGAACCCCAGGCGCCTCACTTGATGTGGCACGTGGTGCACAGAGCGCTGCTGGTGTTGGCCTTCCTGAGGAACGGCGGGTAGGTGGTGTTGTGCGGATTGTGGCAGCTGCCGCACTCGACCCGGCCGCTGTACAGCGGGAGCTCACCGTTGATCCGGTTGCTGGCGTCGGGGGCGTGGAAGGCGGGGTCCGCCGTCGTGGAGTAGGTCACCGAGACCGGATGGTCGTTGCGGAGGTCGGTGCCCAGGTTGGCGAAGAACTGGCCACCGTTGCCGGGCATGGTGCCGTTCTTGGGCGCGAGGGTCGTGTCGGCGTTGGGCCGGTTCACGATGACGTCGAGCCCGATGGTGCCGTCATGACAGGACAGGCAGGCCAGGGAGACGCCCTGCGGGCTGGCCGCCACCGTCATGTCGATCGTGGAGCTCCAGGCGTTGTTGTACATCTGGTAGGCGCCGGTCGCCGGCCCGAAGTTGCGGTTCCACAGGGGGGCATTGGTCGAATTGGAGCCGCCGTGCGGCGTGTGGCAGTAGACGCACACCTCGCCGTAGTTGGTGAGCTGGGTCGGATTGGCCGCCGCCCGGGCGCTCATGTTGTGCTTGGAGTTGACCACGTTGTCGGTCTGCGCGGCCAGCCCGGCGGGCAGGAGCGCCAGCAGCAGCAGTCGGAGGACGGGACGGAAAGACATGCGACTTCTCCTTGGGGCAGGGGGCCGCCCGGGGATCAGGGCTCGTGGACGGGGGAGGACGGGACCGAGACGTGGCAGACCAGGCAGAGCGCGTTGCCGGCGTTGCTCTGCCGCAGGAAATAGCGGAACTGCTGTGAATGGGGCTCGTGGCAGGTGGGACACTCCACCTTCCCGGCGAACAGCGGCAGGCCCCCGACCGAGTTGCCGATGGCGGGGAGAAATTCCCCGGGACGGCGACTCGGGTCGTACAGCACCGAGAAGGGATGCTGCTTGCGCATGTCGTCCCGGAACCACACACCCTCCCAGTCGATCCCGCCCGCCGGGTTGCCGCCGGAGTGACAGCCCTCGCATTCGTCGATCATGTGGTCCGCCGGCGGGCTGCCGGTGTAGCTGTTGGGCAGGTTGATCACGGCATCGAGCCCCACGGTGCCCCCGTGACAGGAGAGGCAGGTCCGCGACCGGTCCGACGGTGAGGGGTCCTGCAGCATCTGCTGCGCGCTGTGCTGTGGCATCCGGTAGGCGGCATTGGGCCGCGGCCGGTTCCACAACGGCTTGCCCGGCCCGACGGTCCAGTCCGGTGCGCCGTGCGGCGTATGGCAGTAGACGCAGACCTCGCCGTAGTCCCGGATCCTGCCCTGCATCTCGGGCGCGGTGTTGGTGGCCGGCCGGGTGAGGTTGTGCGGGGTCTGGTCCACCGAGGTGCCCAGGGGCCACTGCGCCGCCGCGGGGCCGGGCGCGAGGATCCCGGCCGCGCACAGCAGCGCCAGCGCCCGGCCGCCCCCCACGCTCAACGCCCGCCCGGCGCGGGCGCCAGCGAGTCGCCGGCCGCGAGGTACTGGTAGATCTGCACCCGGTTGTTGTAGCGGTCGGCCACCAGGATCCGATCGTGACCGTCGATGGCGATCCCGATCGGCAGCCAGTGCTCGCCCTCGCCGTGGCCCAGCCGCCCGAAGGCGAGCAGCACCCGGCCCTGGGCATCGAAGACCTGCACGTTGCTGAAGGAGCCGTCCACCACGTAGAGGTGACCCTCACTGTCCACGGCGACGCCCTTCGGGCGGGTGAAGGTGCCGGGCTGGTCCCCAAGGCGTCCGACCTGCCGCAGGAACCGGCCTTCGCGATCGAACGCCTGGACGCGGAAGTTGAGCTGGTCCGAGACGTAGACCGTCCCGTCAGGCGCGAGGGCCACGGCGACCGGATAGCGGAACTCCCCCGGTTCCCTGCCCCGGTTCTGCCAGACATCGCTCAGGTCGTCCGGGGAGAAGCCGGCCGGCGCGCCTCCCTCGTGGCCGGGGCGCTCGGCGGCCCGGGCCCCTCGGCGCGCGTCCCGGCCGTCCAGCGACCCTTCGGCCTTGCCCAGACGGCCGATCACCTCGCCCGACGCATCGAAGACCAGCACCTGGTGGAGGTAGCTGTCGACCACCCACGCCCGGTCGCCCGCCACCGCGACGTCCACGGGGTTGAGCAGGTGGGACGCACCCCCGAAGGCCCGCACGTAGTGGCCGGCAGAATCGAAGACCACGACCCGGCGCTGGCCCGCGTCGGCCACGTAGACCGAGCCCGCGGGGCCGAGCCCGAGCCCCATCGGCTTGCCGAGTCCGCCCGGCACGTCGTCGCCGAGGAACCGGGCCTTGCGGGCCCCCTGGTCGAAGACGATGACCCGGGGCACCGATCCATTCGTCAGGTAGTAGCGCTCCCCGGGGCCCACGACCACATCGAACGGGCGCTGCAGGGTGTACAGCGCCGTGCCGCGTCCCCCGGACAGCCACCGCCCCAGCCGCCGGAAGAACCCCTCGCGGCGATGGATGTCGGCCTCCGACTGGAGCGAGCCGACATAGCGGATCCGCGCCGTCTCCGGCGCGGCCGGCCAGACGATGGCCTGCGTGGCCGGTCGCTGCGCGGCGGCCGGGGCGCCGAGCCCGAGGGCGGCCAGCGCGACAAGGGGTCGGAGGGGGCGCATGCTCAGGGCTGGACGGTCAGGGTGCCCTTCATGCCGAGCGCCTCGTGCGGTGTGCACGCGAACTGGTACCCCCCGGCGGGGAAGCGGCCATCGATCACCAGGTCGTAGGTCTGGCCCGGCTTGGTGAGGAAGGGACCGGTCTTCGCGGCGCCGAGGGCTGCCACGGCCGGGGCGGCCTTGAAGTCCACGTTGTGCGGCATGGCTCCGGTCTGGGTAAACCGGAGGGTATCGCCGGCGCCCACCGTGACCGCGGCCGGCTCGAAGCGGTACTCCGTGGCCGAGACGTCGACCATCTTCACCACGACGAGCTTGCCGGCCGGGGCGCTGGCCGGGGTGGCCCAGGCCGCGAGGGTGAGGGCGCTTCCGAACAGCAGGGCAGACTTGGCGAGCATGGTGGCGATCTCCGTCAGGTGTTGTGGGAGGCAGGTCCGTCCGGGCGGGACGGAAGGGTCGCGTGGCGCAGCGTGGCCGGCGCCCCGGCATGGTTCTTCGTGCGGCCGGGGCGCCTGGGCAACCCGATCGCGACGCCCGACAATGCGGCGGCATTCGTGAAGGCGAGATGAACCGGGAGAGAAAGAACCTGACGCGTCAACTGTATCGCTGCGCAACAGGCCCGGTTGCGCAAGAGGGAACGCCATATCGGGGAATTAGTTAATGAAGGCGTGCGCCGTCACTTGGGCCCGTCGGGACGCCCTGACCGCGCCTGGAGAAACCGCTGCGGGAGCTCAACGTGAGGGGGTTGTCGCTCCCGCGGCCGAGGGGCCGCGGGGCCGGCCGGAGCCCGGGACCCAGCGCGTGCACCACCCGGTCAGCCCCCTTCGCGGCTGGCGCCAAGTCGCCCCGCGCTATATTACCCCTACCATATGGCAGACACCCCGCGGCCCTCGGGCCCCCGGCGCTCCACCGGCGCGAACCCCGCGCCCGGCGCCGCCGGTGGCACCCCCGGCGCCTCGACCACCGGCTCGCACGACCGGCAGGCGCTCCTCAAGGCCTATCAGGACGTGGTGCAGGAACAGAAGGACAAGCGCAACGGGCCCGGGACGGCGCCCGCCGCCGCGGCCTCGCGGGCTCCCTTCTGGATCTTCTCGCTGGCGCTGGCGGCCGGACTGGCCGCCACCCTGGTACTGCAGCCGGAATGGCTCTTCCCCAAGGCGCCCCCGGAGCCACCGGCGCTGCAGGAGGCCAGCCTCCGGGTGCGGATGTACGTGGAGATCGACCACATCGAGGCGTTCAAGGCGGCGGAGGGTCGCCTGCCGGCCACGCTGCTCGAGGCCAAGGGAGATACCACCGGCCTCACCTACGCGCCCGGCGAGGGGGGCTACTCGCTCACCGGCCGGAACGGGAGCATCAGCCTTACCTATGCCTCGAGCCAGGCGCCGCGCGAATTCCTGGGCGACAGCTACACCCTGATCAGTCGACGGAGCGGCAAGTGAGCAACCGGCGCGGCTGGACGATGATCGAGCTGCTGATCGTGATCGTGATCCTCGGCCTGCTGAGCTCCCTGGCCGTGCTCAAGTACATCGATCTCTCCCGCACCGCCTTCGCGGCCAAGATCGTGGGCGAGTTCACGACCGTGCGCCTGGCGGCCTACAATTACGAGGCCGACCACAGCAACGTCTGGCCGGGCGACCAGGGCCCCGGCATCGCCCCGCCGGAACTCGACACCTACCTGCCCGACGGCTTCAGCTTCGTCACCCCGACCTATCAACTCGACTGGGACAACCGCGCCCCTTCCGTTGACCCGTTCCAGATCGCGATCTCGGTGACGACCACCGACGCCCGCCTGATGAACGCGCTGGTGCAGAACCTCGGCACCAAGGCCCCGTACATGGTGCTCGGCAACCGGCTGACCTACGTCCTGATCGACGCGGTTGGCTCACTCCTCGATCTTGCGGCGGGCGGTGGTCTCCCGTTCCCATTGCCGGGCGATCTTGAGCACCTCGGGGTCGACGCGCGGGAAGGCGGGCGCCATCCGCTCCAGGGTGCTGCTCACCACCTGGGCCACCAGCAGGTCACGGGTCTTCTTGCGGTCGGCCGGGACGAGGTACCAGGGCGCCCACTCGGTCGAGGTCTTCTCCAGCACGTCCTCGTAGGCCTCGGTGTAGTCATCCCACCGCTTCCGCTCGTCGAGATCGCCGACCTCGAACTTCCAGTTCTTGAGTGGGTCGTGCAGCCGCTCGAGCAGCCGGTCCTTCTGCTCCTCGCGCGAGATGTGCAGGAAGAACTTGATGATGGTCACCCCGTTTTCCGACAGCATCCGCTCGAAGTCGTTGATCTGGGCGAAGCGCTTCGACCACACCGCCTTGGGCACCAGCTCGTGGACCCGGACCACGAGCACGTCCTCGTAGTGTGAGCGGTTGAAGATCCCGATCGTCCCCTTGGGCGGCACCAGCTGGTGGACCCGCCAGAGGTAATCCCGGGCCAGTTCGTAGACGGTCGGCCGCTTGAAGGTGCTCACGACGCAGCCCTGCGAGTTCACCGGCCCGAAGACCTTGCGGGTGAGCCCGTCCTTGCCCGACGCATCCCGGCCCTGGAAAACCACCAGCAGCGCCTGCCTGGCCTCCGCATACAGCGCGACCTGCTGCTCCACGATCTTCTCGATGATCGGCGCCACCAGCTCTTCGGCCTGTTCGCCCCTGGGTTCCCGGTCATCACTGGCGTTGTCGTCGGTGAGCTGTACCTTGCTGCCGGGCTTGATGGGCTTGAGCGGCATCGGAGACTCCGGGCTGGTGGGATGGGCGGATCGCCGGCTCGGGCGACGCCAGAAGGTAACTCCTGACCAATGAGGCGACCATGAAGCTCGGCATGAGGGTGGTGGCGTCCGCGGGCCTGCTCCTGGCCTGCCGCCCGGCGGCCCCGGCGGTGGACCTGGCCGCCGCCCGCGCCAGCCTGCTGGCGGTGGACGCCGCGTTCGACTCCGCGACGGCGGCGGACGGCCTCGAGGGCTGGGTCCGCTACGCGGCGGACTCGGGACGGCAGACTGACCGCCACGGTGATTTCGTGACCGGTCCAGCGGCCATCCGCGGACTGATGCGCGAGTTGCTTACCGACACCACCCGCGCCCTCCGCTGGGTCCCGGACTACGCCGACGTCTCGACCGACGGCACCCTCGGCTACACCTGGGGCCGGTGGACCATGACGCTGCGCGACACGGCCGGCGCCCGGCAGGCCGGCCAGGGCCGCTACCTCACGGTCTGGCGGCGCCAGGGCGACGGCAGCTGGAAGTACGTGGCCGACATCGGCACGGACACGCAATAGCCGGCGGGGTGCCGCGGCCCGCCTGGGCGGACCATGCGGCGCGGTTCCTGTCCAGGCGCACCCAGCGACCCGACCGTTCGAGGACCGCATGGCCCGTTCGCCCGCCCGACCGCACCGCTCCCTCTGGCTCGAGGAAGTGGCGGGTGATGCCCCCGACGCCCCGCCGCTCACCGGCGCGGCCCGCGCCGACGTGGCGATCGTCGGTGGCGGGTACGTGGGCCTGTGGACCGCGCTCCGCATCAAGGAGCTGGCGCCGGCATGTGACGTCGCGGTCCTGGAGCAGGACATCTGCGGCGGCGGCGCGTCGGGCCGCAACGGGGGCTTCGTCCTCGCGTGGTGGCCCAAGCTCTCCACCCTCGCGGCGCTGCTCGGCGATGCCGAGGCCATCCGGCTCTGCCAGGCCTCGGAGGACGCGATCGGCGAGATCGACCAGTTCTGCCGGGCCCACGCCATCGACGCCGATTTCCGTCGCGGCGGCTGGCTCTGGACCGCGACCAGCCAGGCACAGCTGGGCGCGTGGGACGCGGTGCTGCGGATCTGCGCCCGCGCCGGCGTCAGCCCCTACACCGCGCTCGACCCGCGCGAGGTGGCCGCCCGCAGCGGCTCCGCCGTCCACCTGGCCGGGGTGCTCGAGGCCAAGGCCGCGATCGTGCAGCCGGCGGCACTGGCGCGCGGGTTGCGCCGCGTGGCGCTCGCGCGGGGCGTCCGGATCTACGAGCACACCCGGGTGCGCCGCTTCGGCCGCGGCCGGCCGGTGGAGCTCGTCACCGCGCAGGGCACGCTCCGCGCCGATCGCCTGGTGATCGCGACCAACGCCTGGGCCGCGAATCTCCGGGAGCTGTGGATGTCGCTCGTCGTCATCTCGAGCGACCTCGTGGCCACCGCCCCGGTGCCCGACGAATTGGCGCGGCTCGGGTGGGAGCGGGACCTCTCCATCACCGACTCCCAGACGATGGTGGACTACTACCGGCTCTCGCGCGACGGGCGGGTGGTATTCGGGAAGGGCGGCTGGACCATCGCGTTCGGCGGCGTCATCCGCGCCGCGTTCGACCGGAGCGCGGCCCGCGCCGCCGAGGTGACTGCGGACCTGCACCGCTATTACCCGAGCCTCCGCCGGGTGCCAATCACCCATGACTGGTCCGGCCCGATCGACCGCTCCCCCATGGGATTCCCCCTGTTCGGGCATCTGGGGGGGCGGGAGCACATCGTCTACGGCGTGGGATGGAGTGGCAACGGGGTGGGACCCAGCGTGCTCGGCGGGAAGATCCTGGCCAGCCTGGCCCTTGGCCGCCGCGACGAGTGGAGCGAGTCGCGGCTGGTGGACTGCCGCCAGGGGCACTTCCCGCCCGAGCCGGTGCGCTTCCTGGGCGCCCACCTGGTGCGGGCCGCCGTGGCCCGGCGGGAGCGGGCGGAGAACACCGGCCGGAACGCGAGTTGGCTGATCCGGCGGATCGCCGGGCTCGCCCCGGCAGGGCTGGAGGACAAGGAGTAGGCGGCTCGGCGGCTCGGCGGCTCGGCGGCTCGGCGGCTCGGCGGCTCGGCGGCTCGGCGGCTCGGCGGCTCGGCGGCTCGGCGGCTCGGCGATCGTTACGCCCGAGGCAGCAGAGTGGGTTTCACTCCGGTTCAGGCGCGCACTCCCTCCCACACCACGCCGTGCTCGTCCGTGCGATCATCCACGCGGCGCTCGGGCATCCGCTATGGGCGCGGGGTCATCCGCTCCCAGGTGCCGCCGGCGCTGACATTCGGATTGAGGTTGGGGTCATTGGCCAGGATGTACTCACCTGCCCGGGACACCCAGACGTCATTGTACCCCGACGGCAACTCGACCTCGCGGCCTTGGTACGGATCGTGGTAGGTGCCCACGCCCCGGATGTACTCGCTGAACCGCTGGTGGGTCCGGTCCTGCGAGGCCTGCCGGTTCTCCCAGGCCTGCATCTGCATGTCGGAGATCTCCGCGCTTGTCCGGCTCAGATAACGGCTCAGCTCCCCCGCCTGCCGGATTCCTTCCATGCGTCCCGCCACCCACGCCTCCCTGGCCTGCAGGTAGCGCGCGAACCAGCGCGGGTTGACCCGGACCGACGAGGCGATGGCGTGCAGCACCGGCGACTGGCGGTCGAGCTGCCCTGCGGCGGCGCGGAAGCCGAACACCCGGTCGGCGCCCCAGAGCGTGAGTCCGGGCACGGCCGGCGTCCGGGAGTAGACCATGAGGCAGTAGATGTCCTCCTCGATGGCCTGTCCCCCGGACTGGTACGTGATGCGGGTGCGGACGGCCTCGGTCTGCTTGACGGCGCCAGGCTCCTGCAGCTGGATCGCCAGCTGGCGCGCGACGGCGGGCAGCGCCTCGCGCCCGAGGATCCGGGGCCGCACCGCGCCGCGGACCGAGGGCAGCAGCATCTCCCGGACGAAGCGATCCACGTCGACCGGGGGCACCGCGTACATCCCGAGATAGAGTCCGCCCGGGGTGACGCCGAGGAGCCCGCGCTCGTTCCAGGTGTAGGGGATGCTCGGGAAGACCTCGAGCGCGGTCGGGCTCCGGGGATCGGTCAGGACGAGGCGGGTGAACGCGAGCGTGGCGAGTTCGGGGTGCCAGTCGATGCCGCCGGTCACCCGCCAGTCCACCGGCACGAGCAGGCGGAACGCCTCCTCGTTGTTCATCAGGGGATCGGTGATGCGGACGGAGCGGAAGCGGAGCGCACCGCGCTGGGCAATGAGTGGTACCGCGGTGATGGCCAGCATGAGCGGCGCCACGAGGCAGGAGGCGAGCAGCGCCCATTTCCGACCGCGCGACATGGCGTACGCGCGCGACATGTGGACCTCCCCGGTCGGGCCTCGGGGGGCCGGCGTGGCCCGTGCCGGACCGGACCGATGATGAAGTATGCCGGGGAGGCGCTGAAGTGGGGCTGAAGCGGGGGTGAGAGTTTCACTGGTGGGAGCACATGGGGGCGGCGGTCGCGGCCGCCGCCGAGTGCTCGGGGTGGGTCTCGAACCCACACGGGGATTGCTTCCCAAGGTATGCAGAAACCCCACAGCAGCTCGCCGGGCCGGGCTGAGCATCCGCGCACCCGGAAACCGATGCCGGCCAGCCGTACGCCGAGCGGATCCCTGGGGTGGTCGCCGACCAGCCGCGCCCGCTCGTGGCCCGCAGGTCGGCGACCTCCGTCCTCTTCACCGCCACCCCGGTCGCCCCAACCGCCACTTCGTGGGCGAGTGCACCCACCACGGTTGCGGGCCCAATATGGCGCGCAACTCGGCCGAGTGCTGGGCCAGGTGGGTTCCAGCCGAGCACCCCATCTGGTTTATCGAACTCTTCCCGGAGCGGCGCCCTGGGGCAAGGCCACCCAACCGGGTAACCGGATTACCGCACGATGGTGGAGTGCCCCCCGGAGTGGGTGTTGTGACAGTCGAGGCCGTTGTAGGTCGCGGTGATGGTGTGTGCATCGGCGCTGATGGTTGCATTGCCGGAGAAGCTGCCGCCGCAACCGGACTGCATGATCATGGTCCAGGTCCCGACGCTGAAGCCAGTCAGACTCGCGGTCAGCGCGCCGAAGTGGACTCCGTCCCCGGTGTCCCACGTCCCCGTGACGCTGCTTCCCAGCTGGCTCATGACGACCGTCACGCCGGATGACGCGGTCCCGCCCGAGGCGAGGTTGACCACGAAGGTGCCGATCCAGGTTCCGTCGAGCGATCCCGGTCCGTCGAGACATCCGGGAGACAGGTACTGGTCCCCGCCGAGGGTGGGCTGCACGGTGACCGTGTCCCGCCCGAGGACCTGGCCGTTGGCATCGGTGGCGTAGACCAGGACGTCATACCCGACGGGGTCGAGCGGCAGGGTGTACTCCTGTACCTCGTCAGTGACCAGGTGGCCCCGGGTTTCCAGTGGAAGCAGTTGGCCGGCAGGCGCGACCTGGCTGGCGATCGCGGTCGCCCCCGGGACGAGTCGACAGCTGGTGGCGTCGATGATCAGGTCCCCAGAATCGAACAGGCCCTCCAGTTGGGCTGCCTGGTAGTGCGGGTCGCTGAAGTACCGCTGCAGCACCTCCAGATCCGAGACCGGCGTGCTCCCGAACGGCCCACCGACCACAGCCGTTGCGGCGCGCTCGACCCGGCCCGATCCGTTGAAATCCGCCCGGGCATAGACCGCTTCCGCCGCCGGAGGATCGACACTGGCGTCCTGGTTGAGGTCACGCTTCGGGTCCGTCGACGGTCCATCCAGGTCCAGGAGCGGGCTGGCCTCCACCTGCAGCACGGCATCCCGGAAACGACGGAAGTCCGCCATGTCCACCAACCCGTCCCCCCGGAGATCCTGTGAGACCTGCTGACCCAAGGCATCAATTCGCTGGTTGCCATCAAGGGTGCCATCATCCAGGTCGACCAGCTGCTTCAGCACCGAGTCCCCCAGCGCGGCGACAGCCCCGAAGGCATCGATCCGGGGCGCACCACCCGATACCGGGATCGCCGTTTGCAGCAGCAGGTCGAGGACCGGGTTGGCGGTCAGGGTCGGCGCCGGGAGGCTGGGATCGAGGGCATACAGATAGGCGATCAATCCCGTCACTTCGGGCGCGGCCATGGAGGTACCGCTCTCGAGCGCAAAGGCGTCGCCCATGACCGTGCTCATGATTCCGCTGCCGGGCGCGCCGAGATGGCCACCGAGGTTGGTGAACCCCGAGAGGACCACCGCGCCGGAGCCAGCCAGGCTGTCTGACTCGACCACGATGATGGGGCCGGCGCCGAGGACCACCCCGGCGTAGGTCAGGGGACTCCCGAACTCGGCCGGAGTGCCGTTGTCGTTGCCGGCGGCGGCCACGATGATCGGGAGGGCGGCACCGGTACCGGCCAGCAGCGTGAGGGTCTGGAGGACGAGGGCGCCATCATCCGCAGCCTGCTGCTGCGCGACCGTGTTGGTCGACGCATCGATGCCGCCCCCGAGCCAGTCGTAACCCATGCTGACGTTGATGACCTGGAGGGTCGGGTCCGCCCGGAGCAGATCGCCTATCCCGAAGACCAGGGTCTGGAGCGTAGTCGACAGGCCGGGCTCGGCTCCCACCACCAGGTCCGCGTACCGGGACCAACCATCGACCCCGAGACCATTATCGAATCCGGCGGCGATGATCCCGGCGACGTGGGTTCCATGGTCGCTGGTGACCGAGGGACTCAGGTTCTGCTGGTAGTGGAGGTCGACGTGACTGGCAGCGAACCCGACGTCGAGGACCCCCACCCGGACCCGATGACCGGTGGCATTGGCCGCCTCATCCAGGTTCCACGCCTGGGGCGCCCGGCTCGCCTCGAGTCCCCAATTCCCGCCGGCCGCCGGGAAGTCCCAGGTCCACAGGAGGGCCGGCAGCGTAGCGGGCGAGGGTGTCACGGCCGGGTGCAGGGCCATGTCCCTCACGACCATCTGGACCCGAGGATCCTGGCGCAATCGTGCCAGCACTGGCGCCGCTGCCGCATGGGAGGCGATCGGGAGCCGCGCCACCAGGATGCCTGGAACGCCGGTGGTCCCCGGAATGCCACCGGCGACTTCGGCCCCGACGTCCTCCAGGATAGCGTTGGCCTGGGCAACGGTGGTTCCGGCCGCGAAGACCAGTGCGACCGTGTTGAAGGAGACGCTGGCCCCGGCCAGACCAGGCGCGTCGGTGGCGAAGTCCTGTGGCCGGGCCGTGTAGTGGGAGTCCGGGATCGCCGTCGCAACAGGCGCGTTCCCGGGACCGGTGAGCGGCCCCCCGCCTCCGGCCCCCGCTCCGGTCGGTTCACCACTGCACCCGATCAGCAACAGGCACACCAGGCCGGACCCTCGACCAATCCGGGACAGGAACGCGGGCATGATCAGGATCTCCGTTGACGGGGGTCACCGGCCCGGAGGCCGGCGGGCTCGATCATTGTGGCAGTACCGTTCAGGGCGCGATCGTGCAGTTGAGCGGCCTGGTCCAGAGCGCCGCGACCTGGACGGGCTGGGTGCCGCCCTGGAGCTGGTGCCCCTCTCCCACGATCGCCTCGCAGGCGTTGACGCTCCAGGCGAACGACCGGCCGGTTGCCGGGACCGGCAGGGTGGCGAAGGTGGTGCCGAACGCAAAGGCACTCAGGCTGCCCGAGACGCGGCGTTCGCCCACGATCAGGCCGGTGGATCCGACATCGTAGGGTTGGATATAGGAATCGGAGGGAGACAGGTCCTCGACGGTCGAGCTGAGCACCTGCCATCGGGCCAGGTGGGTCAGGGACGGTGACCCCGGAATCTGGATGGTCCCGACGATGGCACCGGCATCGTTCACCGCGGTCGCGGCACTGAGGAAACCTCCGGGGAGCAGCAGCGGAAGCAGGGTGTTCGAGCCCTGGGTCGCCGGTCGCCAGATGGTGGCCACCCGGCTGATCCCGCCGGACTGGATTGGGGTGTAGCTCACCCCGACCACCACGCCGGAGGCGTTGACGTCGTTCGCCTCGGCGTTGAGGTAGCCGTTGGCCGGCACCAGGTCCACCCGGACGCCGGAGAGCCGACGGAGGAAGCCGTGCTTCCGGATCACGCCGCCGGCCATCGCGATCTCGCTCCAGCCGACGACGTCGCCCGCGGCATTGAGGGCGCGGGCCTGGGCCGCGGCGCCACCCGCGAGCGTCCCCAGGTCCTGGACGGTGTACCCCGAGGCACCCCTGGTCCAGAGCAGCGCCCGGAAGTGGGATGTTCCATCGCCTGGCGTGCTGTAGCCGGCAATCCGGCCGGCGAGATTGATCCCCAGCGGGAAGATGCTGCCGTTGACGCCGAGGGACGTGGGGCGAGGCAACGGGGTGACACTTCCTCCCTGCTTGACGAAGGCACCCATGCCGAGACACGCGGAGTACCCAACCACCGCGCCGGAATCGTTGATCCCATAGCCGGTGTCCTGGCATCCCGGCGAGATCACCGCACTGAAGTTGTAGGCGTTGACCGGGGGCAGGACGAGGCGTTCTGCCTGGCCTGGCCCTGGAGCTGTCGCATCACCCGCGCTGCATCCAGCGAGCGCCGCAAGCAGCAATGCACCCGGAACGTCCCGGCTTCCCCATAGCGTCCCTCGCATCATCCGCCTCCTCTCTGAAGTTCACCGCTCGCGGCCGGCTGCCCGGCCAGCTCTGTCGTCCCACTCGGCGATGACCTGGGTCAATTCCGCCCGACTGGAGAACGGGCGCTTCTCTCCAGTGCCCACTCGCTCCGCGTAGCCGCTCACTTCACCCATGGCGGTGCCCGGCAGGCGGCGTATCCGGACCAGGAAGAGTCCGAACGGGGTGGCGGGGATCGGCGCCGCGGGGGCGGGTTGCGGGGTGGTCATCTGGAAGGCAACTTGACCCTCGGGCGCCAAACGCCCGTGAATTGCGCCGTCAAACCCCTGCGGGCCAATCGTTTGACAGACACCCTCCGGCTTGCGACGCTGGGTCGACTCGAATTGCGCCGGGGGGAGGAAGTCCTCCTCGGCGGACGTCGCAAGCTGCTCACCCTTCTGGCCTACCTCGCCCGCTTCCAGGTCGGTCGGACGATCCTCCGGATCGAGTTGGCCAGCCGCTTCTGGTCCGACACCGACGAGCCCCGGGCCCGCGCCTCGCTTCGGCAGGCGCTGACCGAATTGCGGGAAGCACTCGGCCCGGCCCTGGCGGTCACCGATTCCAGCGTCTGCCTGCAGCGAGGGAGCATCGAGGTCGACGCCGACCAGTTCGAACGGGCGATGGCGGAAGGGGAGGTCGAGGCCGCCGTAGCCTGGTGGCAGGGCGACTTCCTGGTCGGCGCCGAGCTGACACTGGCTCCGGGTCTCCGGGACTGGCTCGAGGGCGAACGAGAGCAGCTGCGGCGAGCGCGGGCCCGGGCCGGCGTGAGCCTGGTGGCGGCGGCGGAGGCCCGGGGAGACTGGGAGCAGGCCCTGGGACATGCCCGCGCCTGGGTCGAGGCGCTGCCAGATGACCCCGAGGCGGGCACTCGACTGAGGGCCATGCGGCTGCTGGTGGAGGGGCGGGACCACCCGCTCCCTTCAGCCGGTGGCGTGGGCCTGCAGAGCCCGGACCTGATTGGCCGTGAGGCCGACTTTGCGATCCTGACCGGTGCCTGGGACACGGTGGAGCGCGGCGGCCATGGCCTGACCCTGATCGAGGGCGAGGAAGGCACCGGCCGGACCCGGCTGCTGGAGGAGTGGGTCCGATGGGTGGAGAGGCGGGCCCCGAGGACCGTCATCCTGCGGGGGCGGGCCTTCGCCTCTGAGGCTGATCGACCACTGCTGCTTGCCCGCCACCTGCTGGTGCCACTGGCGCAAGCGGCCGGGATCGCCGCGACGCCGCCGGCGGCGCTCCGGGCCCTGCAGCGGGTGGCACCGGAATTCGGGGAGTACTTCCCCAATCTTCCGGCCGGGCCGGCGGATTCCCTGCCCGAGGCGGTGATGCGGGCGCTCGCCGAGGTGGCCGGCGAGCACCGGGTCGTGCTGGTGGTTGACGATGTCCACCACGCCGACCCGCCCAGCCGTCAGCTGTTGGAAGCGCTGCTCCGCCGGCCGATCGCGGGGGTGATGATCGTGCTCACCGCGACCCCAGGGGTCCTCCCGCTGGCTGAGCTCGAGGGGCGTGGGCCAGGGACGGGCCCGGTCTATCGCATCCGACTCGGCCCACTCGACCGGGACGACCTCGAGCGAATGCTGGCTAGCATGGGAGAATTCGCCCGGGAGGATCGCGCGGCCTTGGCCGACCGGCTCTCCCGGGAGACCGAAGGCAATCCACGGGCCGTGGTCGAGTTGACTCTGGCCCTGGCGGACGAGGGCCGTGTGGCCTTGGACGATGCCGGCCGCTGGCGGGTGAGCCTGCCCCCGCCGGGGGAGCCGTTGCCGCTCCCGGCCTCGCTGCGCGAGTCCATGGCCGCCCGGGTCGACCGACTCGATCCCGTCGCCCAGCGCCTCCTCGGGATCATCGCAGTGCTTGGCCGGCAGGCGGACATCACGACGGTCCTGGCGCTTGTGGACGGTGATCATCCGGCCGCCGAGTCCGCGCTCGATCTGCTCCTCGCCAAGCGGTGGGTTCGCCTGGTCGGCACCCCGCCGGTCCGCCTGGAGTTCCCCCGCGAGGCCGTTGCTCGCGCCGTCTATGACGCGCTGCCGCCGCTCACCCGCCGGGAGCTCCATCAGTCGGCCGCGGGGATGCTGGAGCGGCGACCCGCCCGGAACTCCGCCGCCGTCGAGGCGATTGCCCATCACCGCCGCCTCGGTGGTGGACGGAGAAGCCTGCCCCGCTGGGGTCCCGCCGTCGCCCTGTTGACGATTGGCGTGCTCGGCATGCTCCTCTGGCGCACCCTTCCGCGGCCGGCGGAGCCACGGCGGATCGCGGTCGGCGCCTTCGTCGCCGATAGTGCCGGCGCCGCCATACGCCCGGTCCTCCCGGCACTGCTGGCGCTGGCCCTCGAGGGACAGCCCGACGTGAAGGTGGTTGGCACCCCCGGGGCGGACTCATCCGACCTCATGAGCGGCGCTGCGACCCACCTGCTCACCGGCACGATCCGGATGAGCGGCGACCAGGTCATCCTCACGGCGGTCCTGCGGGGGCGGGCCGGCAGCGTACGCCCGGCGCAGGCGGCGGGATCGATCGAGGAACTCGGCGCCCTTGGCAGCGCGCTGGCTGAGGGGCTGGCAGGCCCCGGGGCCCGGCCAGGCGCCCGGCGGTTCGCGCTCGAGGCGGCCCGGACCCGCTCGCTCGAAGCACTGGAGAGTTACCTCCGCGGCCTCCGCCTGTCCGCCGCGCAGGACATTGAAGGCGCCGCCCAGGCGTTCTGGCGGGCCACCCGGAGCGATACCACCTTCGCCTTGGCGTGGCACGCGCTGGCTCGCGTGAACGCCTACTTCTGGCTGGGTGACCGGGCGGTCCGCATGGCCGACATCGCGGTGGCGCGGGCGGGTCGTCTCAGCCCCCGAGACCTGCAGGTGCTGCGGGGCTGGCGCGCCTTTGCACACGGAGATGCCGTCGAGGCCGAGCGACAGTTTCGGGCGGTTCTGGCCTTTGCCCCCCAGCTGGCAGAAGCGCACGTCGGCCTGGCAGAAGTCCTTCACCACCATAACTGGAGCCGGGGGCGGGACTTGTTCGAGGCCGTCGCCGAGTGGGAGACCGCGGCGCGCCTCGATCCGTCCGACTGGCGTCCGCAGTTCCACCGCTTCGAACTGGCCTTGAGACAGCGCCGGGCAGCGGCCGCCTCCGCGCTGCTCTCCTCCGCCGAGACGGCCGGTGGGGACACCAGTTCACTCGCCGACGAACGGCTGCTGCTGACGCTGGCCTCGGGAGACTCGACCGGGCTCGCGGCCCGACTGCGGGCCATCGGCACCGAGGGTGAGTGGACCCTGGCCCTCGTGGGCACCAACCTGGCCGTGCTGGTCGACGCCCCACACGAAGCCGAGGAGGTGGCCCGGATCCTGACTGACCCTCGTCGCAGCCCGGAAATACGGGCCTACGGGCACGAATCCGTGGCGCACCTGGCGCTGGCGTCGGGGCGCTGGCGGGAGGCGCAGCGCCAGATCCAGTTGGCCGCGGCGCTGGAGCCTGTCTCCGCCGCGAGTCACGGAGCCATGCTCTGGGCGGCCCCGTTCCTGCCATCCTCCCTGTCCGGGGACAGCGGGCGTCGGGCGGCAGTGATGGCGCTCCGGCCCGTGCCGCGGCACGAAGTGAAGCGCACCCTTGTCTTCTGGTTCGATTACGACCGGACGAGGGAATGGCTGCTCCGACCTTACCTGAGCGCGCTGCTGTCAGCGACACCGGACACGCTGCTGGTACCAGACCCAGGCGCTCCGTTCCCCGACTCCCTGATCGGCCTCGCACCGCGGCTCCGGGCGTCACTTGCCGGTTGGGCCGCGGCCCGGCGAGGCGATTCGCTGGCCGCCATCACGGCGCTGACAACGGCTTGGGATAGTGTAGACATCTGCGCCCTGAATTTCTCGCCGGCGTCCGGGCGGCCGTGGGACCTCTACCTTCTGGCGGAAGGATTGGCTGCAGTGGGCCGCACCGAGGAGGCGGTGCGCTGGTTCGGCGGACTCGGTACCAACGGGCTGGTGGACTACGCCTACGTCGCGCCGGCGGCGCTTCGCCGGGGAGAGCTGCTGGAAGAATTGGGCCGACCGACCGAGGCCGTCCTGGAGTACCGCCGCTTCCTCCGGCTCTGGCCCGACCCTGATCCGGAATTTCGGCCACTGGTGGACTCCGCCCGCGCCAGGCTCGCCTCCCTCAGCGGAGCGCCGAGCTAGCTCCGACAGCGGCCGTGACTCTTGAAGTACCTCACCAAGCGGCCCGACTGCGGCATTACACGAGTGCTCGGGGTGGGTCTCGAACCCACACGGGGATGGCTCCCCAAGGGATTCTACCTCGAGAGCCCTCCCTCGGGACCAGGCTGGCTCTCTCTGAACGTCGCCGCAGGAACCCGCACCATTCCGCTCGGTTCCGCACGACCCCGGCCACGCCTGCGGTCACACGTCGGAGCCCGCTACAATGTCCCGATTCCCATGCGAGCGCGAGCGCGGCGGATGAACCGCGTATCACTGGTGGGGTCGAGTCAGCAGATGGCGCTTGATCGCGTTAGAGGCCCGCAGGAAGCGCGATCCCCGCGCCGCAGGGCATCGCCGCTGAGGGGGGCCGAGAGGGCGCCTCGCTCGAACCGGGGCCGGGTCGGGGTGTCGTGGCGGCGGTCCGCCCTGACGAGCTACCGCCAGTCCGAAGGGATGGACGGGCTGGTCTCGATGCAAGTCTCACCGGTGCTGGCGAACGACGCCACCGGGACCATCGCGGAGGCGGAGCGGCTCTGGAAGCGGATCGCCCGGCCCAGCGTCATGATCAAGACTCCCGGCACCGAGGCGGGGCTGCCGGCGATCACCCACGGCCTGGCGGCGGGGATCAACGTCAACGTCACCCTGCTCTTCTCGGTGCCGCCCTACCGCCAGGTGGTCGAGGCGTTCTTTGCCGGGCTGGAGCGGCGGGTGGGAGCGGGCCATCCGGTCATCGGCCTTGCGTCGGTGGCGTCGTGCTTCGTGAGCCGGGTGGATGGGAAGGTCGGCTGTGGGTCGGCGGCGATCGCCAATGCGGCGGTGGCCTACCGCGCCGTCGAGGAGCTGTTCGAGCGCCCGCGCTGGGAGTCACTCGCGGCGAAGCGGGCGATGGTGCAGCGACCGATCTGGGCCTCCACCAGCACCAAGGATCCCAATCTCCCAGACACCTACTACGTGGAGGCGCTGATCGCGCCGCTGACGGTGAACCCCCTTCCACCGGCGAACTTCGCGGCCGACCGCGACCACGGCAAGCCGGAGATCCGGAGCCGGGCATCGATCTCGGGCATGTCACCCATGCCCTCGCGATCGAGGAGCTGAAGTCATTCGCCGCCTCGTTCGATTCCCTGCACAAGATGATTGAGCAGGAGGCGGCGGTCCTGGTCTGCGCCAGTCGGGACTACGGCAGGCCCGGCAGTGGATAGCAGGACCTCCCGGGCCGTGGCCAGCCGGTCATCGATGCTGAAGGGCATGAGGAGAATCTCGGCATCGGATCGCCGGCTAGATCCCTGAAGATCATGGATCCGGTTCGCGTCGCCCGGGACAATCAGCATCCCGATCCCCGGATGTGTCCGGCGCATCTCCCGGACCAGGTCCGCCTCGTCCCTTCGGAGGACCCCCACATCCGTCACCAGGAGCGTCACCTGGGCAGCGGCGTGGCCCTGTTCCAAGGCGGCAGCGACCGTGCCCGCGGTGCGGCAGGTCCAGCCACCGTCCGCGAAGGCACAGGTCATCAGTTCACGGACGCTACGGTCGTCCTCCGCACTCAGGGCGACGGGGCCGGAGTGGGGGGCTCGGGGCATCAGTCGATGGCAGGAGTGAGCATCTCCCGGATCCGTTGCACCAGCTCGATCGGTTCGAAGGGCTTGTAGATGACCTGGACACCTTCGCGCAAGCCCGAGGAGGGATCGCCGGGACGCACGGCATACCCGGTCATGCACAGGACGCGGGTATCCGGGCGGGTGCGGCGGAGATAGTCCACCAGCTCTCCCCCTCCCATCCGGGGCATGATCAGGTCGGTGATGATCAGATCGATCGGCGTGTCTTGGCCCTCGATCGTCCGTTGGCCTTCCTCCCCGTTCGTCGCTGCCAGAACCGAGTAGCCATAGCGCCGCAGCACCCGCACGATGGAGCGCCGCAAGCCGTCATCATCCTCCACCACCAGCAGGGTCTCGTGACCTTCGAGCCGTTCGGGGATCAAACGCAGCCGATTGCCCGGGACGTGGTGTTTTCCCTCTGCCCGGGGGAAGAGGATGGTGAAAGTCGTGCCCTGGCCGACAGTGCTCTCCACCTCGATGTCCCCGCCGGCCTGCCGGATGATGCCATAGCAGGTGGCCAGGCCCAGCCCGCTGCCTTTGCCCGGCTCCTTGGTGGTGAAGAACGGGTCGAAGATCCGGCGCAGGTTTTCGGTCGGGATGCCCTCCCCGGTGTCGCTCATTCGCAGGCGGACCGCCGGTCCCCCGGCCCAGTCACCTCGCGGTGCGCTGCTGGACGCGTTGTCCACGACGAGCGAGATGGAGCCCCCGCGAGGCATCGCATCGCTGGCGTTGACCGCCAGGTTGATGAGCACCTGTTCCATCTGTCCCGAGTCGGCCAGGACCGGCCAGGTGTCGGGAGCCACAGTGACGGTCAGGGAGACATTCTCGGGCAGGGTGCGGCCCAGCAGCTGGCGAATTCCCTCCGCGAGCGTGCCGAGGTGGACGGGGCTCACTACCATCGGCTGGCGCCGGGCAAAGGCCAGCAGCTGGCGGGTCAGTGATTTGGCGCGATCGGCCGCGGCCATGATCTGGGCGAGATCCTCACGCCGGGGATCCCCATCCTGCAAGGTCTCCTTGATCGCGCTGCCGTAGGCCAGGATCACGGTGATCAGGTTATTGAAGTCGTGCGCCACGCCACCCGCCAGGTGACCGACCGCTTCCATCTTCTGGGCCTGGAGGAGCTGTTCGGACAGCCGCCGCGCATCGGTGTTGTCCCGGAGGGTCACCATCACCGCGGAGTGCCCTTCCCACTGGACCGCCACCGAGCGCATCTCGGCAAGGCGGCGTTCCGAGCCGCGCAGGACTTCGATCTCGACCGTGCGGTCCTGGGGGGCCGCGAAGGTCAGGTGTTCACCGACAAAGTGCTCCCGCTGCTTTCCGAACAGCGCCAGGGCGGCGTCATTCACATACCGCACCTGTCCAGCCGCGTCGGTCACGACCACCGCGTCGGGACTCGAATTGACCAGCCGCTCCATCTGGCGCTGCCGTCCCTCGGCGGTGCGCAACGCCACCGAGAACCTGAGCGAGCTGGCCAGGTGATCGATCCCGGCCTCGGACTTGTCGAGACAACCGGCCACCCCCTCCGCCTGCGCCTGGTCGCGCAGCACCGCCGGCATCGCCCCGGACAGCACGATCGTGGGGACATCCGGGGCGAGCTCCCGAATCCTTCGGAAGGTGTCAAGGCCCTCGGAATCGGGCAGGTTGAGATCCAGGATGATTGCATCGGGGAGTGGACCCCTGAGAATCCGCACGGCGTCCCGGAGCGTCGGGGCATGCTCCAGTTCCACAGCTGCATCCCGGATGTCTGCCAGCCGCTCCCGGGTCAGATCGGCGTCCCCGGGATTGTCCTCGACCAGCAGCAGGCGCACTGCCGTGATCGGCAGCATCATGACGGCTCTCGGGGTGGCAGGGCGGTCCGGCCCCCGAACATCTCGCCCATCCGTTCCCGCTCCTCCGAAAAGGAGAAGCTGGGCGTGCCCGTGAGAATGCCGTGGACACCGCGGAACGGCCGTCCGATATGCATGCCCTGGCCGTCGATGGTGTATTCCCGGATGTCCTTGTCATGCCAGGTCCCGCGCATCTTGAGCACGGTCAGGCCGCGATGCATCTGGCCCAAGAGCTCCACGTAGCGGAGCAGCACGATGGTGTCGGTGATGGTCGAGAAGTGCGATTCGGTGATGGACTCCCCACCCACAAGCATCGAGGTCGTGTTGGTGAAGAGCCCGGTGATCTCCAGGTGCTTGATGGAGCTGGTGAGCCCGATGATGAATTCCCGGAAGGACTTCGGTGTCGAGACCCGTTCGAACGCGGAAATGCTGTCGATGGCCACCCGCTGGGGCTTGACCTCAGCAAGGTCGCGCTTCATGTGCAGGAGGTGATCTTCCAGCCCCATCATTTCCGGGTAGCGGCACACGATCCGCAGCAGGCCGTTGCGCTCGGCCTCCTCGAAATTCACGTTCCACATCGTGGCATTGCGGGTGAGCTGCTCGCGGCTTTCTTCGCTGGCAAAGAGCAGCGCCCGCTCCCCCGCATTGATCGCCGCCTGGATGAAGTGGGTCACCGTCAGCGTCTTGCCGGTGCCGGTGGCGCCACTGACCAGGATGATCGAATCGCGGTACATCCCGCCCCCGCACATGGCGTCCAGCTCCCTCACGCCGGAGGACACCCGGGCATCGGAGGAGTGCTGGTGCAGCTCGATGGAGGAAAGCGGAATGATCGTCACGCCTTCGAGGGGGTCGATGGTAAAGGGGTACTCCCCCTTCTGGTGCATTGTGCCGCGGAACTTGAGGATTTCAATTGTCCGACGGCGCTTCTCCTGCTCCAACCGGTTCCGCAGGATCACGACGTTGTCGGCCACGAACTCCTCCACGCCGAACCGCCCTACCTGACCCTCTTCCTCGGTTCGCTCCAGCGTCATCACCGAGGTCATGCCCAGGCGGCGGAGCCCGCTGGCAATGCGGTGCAATTCCCGCCGCACCGCAGCGGCATCGCTCAGCTGGGGGAACAGTGCGCCCACCGCATCGAGCAGGATCCGCTTGGCGTTCACCTTGCGAATGGCGCTCTCGATGCGCGCCAGCAGAGCGGAGAGATCGAAGGCCCCGGCCGAGATGGTCTCCTCCCCGGGCTCGGGGGTCGCGTCCACCACGGCCAGGCGCTTGCCGGCGACCGCGTCATCGAGACCCCAGCCGAAGGAGCGGACGTTCGCGAGCAGGTCGGAGGGCTGCTCCTCGAAGGTCACGATCACTCCTGGGTCGTTGAAATGAGCCAGGCCGGCGGCCAGGAACTGGAGACCGAGGACGGTCTTGCCCGAACCGGCAGTCCCGGCCAGCACGGTGCAGCGCCCCTCGGGCAACCCGCCCTGACCGATCTGGTCGAACCCGGGAATGCCGGTCGCCAGCTTGAGCGGCTCCCTGCTGCTGACAACGGTCATGGTGGTGCCTCAGGCGGTGGGGTGATTGCGGGCGGGCGATGGCAGGAGGTCCAGCCCCAGCAGGACCTTCTCCCGTTCGCTGAGGTCGCCGATGATCTTGCGCACCGGCTCGGGGAGCTGGCGCACCAGCGTCGGCGTCGCCAGGATCTTCTCGTACTCAGCCAGCTGGGGATGCTCCAGCACGTCGATGACCTCGATCTCATATTCGCCGTGAAGTTCCGCGGCGCAGATCTGCTCGAGATTGGCGATGGCCCGCTGGGAGGCCGGCGTCCGCCCGGTCACGTAGAGCCGCAGTCGGTAGATCATTCCCCAGTTCCCTTGATGGTCCGGCGACGGTGGCCGGAGCGGTAGTAGTCCACCAGCAGACCCATCATCTCCAGGGCCAGCAGCCGACCTTCGACGATCTGAGCGTTGCCACCCTCGCGACGCAGATCCGGAGTCACATCCTCGAGGGCGGCCAGGTGCAGCGCGATCAGATCGCGAGCCCCGGCACCGTGGTCACCCAATCGGGTGACGGTGAGCTCCATCAGGTCTCCCGGTTTCCGCTCGTCGTACAGGACGTGGGCGAGGTATCGGTCGATCAGCGCCCGATAGACCACGGTCAGCTCGCGGAACACTCCCGGATGCATGACCTGGAGCGGTCCGACTCCCGCCATCGTGGCCGTGACCGAGGTCTCCGCCCCAGCCGCGACGAGACGCCGGAGCCGAATCAGGGTCTGGCTCAGCTCACGGACCTGGGCTTCGTGCCGACGACTCATGGAGTAGCCGACTGCCCGTCGCAGCGACTGGGGCCGCAGCTCCGACTTGAAGAGGTAGTCGCTGGCCCCGGCCGCGATGCACCGCAAGGCCAGTTCCTCATCCTCCGCCCCCGTCAGGATCACGATCGGCAGGTAGGCGCGGCCGCTCAGCAGCCGCTCCACCGACTCGACCCCGGTCGCATCGGGCAGGGTCAAGTCGAGCAGCACCACGTCGACCGGCGCCTCGGAGAGCCGCGCCAGGGCCGCGCTCAGGCTGGCGGCGGAGGCGATCGCGATGCGCCCATCACCCTGTTCCAGGTACTCGCTGAACAGCAGGGCGTCGGCCGGGTTGTCCTCGACCAGCAGTAAGGTCAACGGCACCCCGTGAAGGCCAATCACGCCGGCGTCCCTCCTGGAGCCGGCAGGCGGACGATCGTGAACCAGAAGCTCTCGACCGCGTTCACCACTTCCTGAAGCCCGGCCAGGGTGACCGGCTTGGTGATGTAGCAGTTCGCGCCGTCGGTGTAGCTCCGCGCGATGTCCACTTCCGCGCCGGAGGAGGTGAGCACCACCACCGGGATGGCACGCAGCGCCTCATCCTTCTTGATGCTGGCCAGAACCTCGCCCCCGGAGCGTCGCGGAAGGTTGAGATCCAGCATGATCAGGTCCGGCCGCCGCGCCTCGCAATAGCGACCCTCCTGTCGCAGGTACGCCTCGGCTTCCACCCCGTCGGGGACGACCGTGAGGTTCAGCACCACTCGGCTGGATTCGAGGTACTCGCGGACCAGGTCGACGTCGCCGGGATTATCCTCGACCAGGAGGATTTCGATCGGCATCAGGGGCTTAGGCGCAGGGATCATTGTCGAAGGGTTCCCAGGTGGGAGGGAGCGACCAATTGGCCATCGGGCGTCCGAAGAGGTAGCCCTGCGCGAGGTGACACCCCGCCCGCCGCGCGGCCTTGAGCTGGTCCCGCGTCTCGACCCCATCGGCCAGCACCCGGATGCCGAGCGAGGAGCCCAGGGCCACGATGGCGCGCACCACCCCGGTACTTTCACTGTCATCGGGGGCGGCCGAAATGAGGGTCCGGGCCACCTTGAGGCAGTCGATCCGAAAGCGTGAGAGAAACGCGGCCGAGGAGAAGCCGGTCCCGAAGCCCTTCACCGCGAGGCTGAGCCGCTGCTTCTTGAGTTCCGAGAGGGCAAGGTTCACCCGGACGGTGTCGCGC
The DNA here is from genome assembly GCA_044221045.1 of Gemmatimonadales bacterium. Taxonomy (GTDB): domain Bacteria; phylum Gemmatimonadota; class Gemmatimonadetes; order Gemmatimonadales; family GWC2-71-9; genus JADJOM01. Next base: position 7,146 of record JBGAPX010000029.1, on the reverse strand, counting down.
ATCAGGATCTGCTCGCTGACCTGCAGTTCGAGCGCTTCGGGCGGCAACCGGCATTCCGCCAGGATGGCGGTGATGATCTCGGCCAGCCCGGGCTCCTCGATCTGGGCCGAGGACAGGTTGACCGCCAACCGAAGGTTCGGAGCGTTCCCGCGGCGCCATTCCGCCAGGCGCCGGCATCCTTCCCGGATCGCCCAGTGGCCAACCGGGATGATCCCCCCCGCTTCCTCGAGCAGCGGGACGAAGACCGAGGGAGGGATCACCTGCTCGCCCCGGTTCCAGCGGAGCAAGGCCTCGAATCCCACCAGTTGGTAACCAGCGGTCGTCACCTGGGGCTGGTAGTGCAGGGAGAACTCCCCCCGCTTGAGGGCGACGTTGAGGTCGGCGGCCAACGCGGTTTGCATGACCGCGTCGCCGCTCAGGTTCGCATCGAACCAGGTGGCCCGGTTGCGCCCCGAGCGCTTGGACTGGTACAGCGCCTTGTCGGCGCACTTGACCAGGTCCTGGGTGGTCCGGGCGGCATCGGGATAGATGGCGATCCCGATGCTGCAGGTGACCGGGACCGCTTTCTGATCAAGCTGGATGGGGCGCTCGAAGGCCTCCATGATGCGCCGGACCACCTCCTCCAGGCTGCTTACATTGTCGAGATCGTCGGCGAGCACGGCGAACTCGTCACCCCCCAGGCGAGCCACCGTGTCATAATCGCGCACCGACAGGCGGACGCGGCGGCCGACTTCCTCCAGCAGGGCGTCGCCGGCATCATGTCCCAGGGTGTCGTTCACGCTCTTGAATTGGTCGAGATCCAGGTACATCACGGCGAACCGGCTGCCCCGCCGGCGGGCCCTGGTGGCCGCCTGGGAAATCCGTTCGTGGAAGGTGGCCCGGTTGGCCAGCCCGGTGAGCTGGTCGAAGTGGGCCAGCTGCATGAGGCGCTGTTCGGCCCGCTTCCGCTCCCGCGAATGGCGGAGCGCCCGGCTCAAGGCCGGCGCCGTCAGACCACCCTTGACCAGGAAATCCTGGGCCCCGAGCTGCACCACCTGCTGGCTCAGGTCTTCATCGGCCAGACCGCTGACCACGAGGATCGGGGTGCTGGGAGCGGCCGCCTGGAGCCGGGTAATGGCGTCGAATCCCCTGGCATCGGGCAGGACCATGTCGGTGATGATCGCGTCGAACCGGAGCTCATGCAGCCGTTCGAGTGCGGCCCGCAGGCGACTGACACGGACGAAGTCACTCGCGCCATGATCCGCGGCCAAAAGGGCCACGATGAGATCCCCGTCCGCGGGGTTGTCCTCGACCAGCAGAATGCCGCCGGTGCCGCCATCGGCCGGCACCTGGCCATTCTGGGTGGAGCGCTTGAAATGGAGCGCAAAAGCCATGTCGAGCGTCCGGGCGAGGTCCTCATCCTCCCATGGCTTCGCCAGGACGCCGGCGATCGCGCCGTCGATCTGGCGATTGGCCCGCAGGTCGAGCTCGGGCATGCCGCTCACGAGCACGAAGGCCGTGGACGGCGTAATGGGATTGAGGCGCTCGATGAGGGCCAGCCCATCGAGACCCGGCATCCGGAGATCGGTCACCACCACGGCATAGAACCGGGTGCGCGCCATGCGCAACGCCTCCCGGCCGGTGGTGGCCAGGTCGGCGTCAAATCCGAGGCGGCGCACCGCCCGGCCAAACGCGACTCCCGCATCGGCCTCGTCGTCCACGTACAGAATCCGGTGGATCGGATCCGGAGCCGTCATTGCGTTGCCTCGAGGATGGGTTCCGGCCGGGGGCCCTCGGCCGGCCACAGGGTGAAATAGACGGTGGTGCCGACCGTCCGGGGGGAGTCGATCCAGATTCGCCCGCCGTGGCGCTCCACGATCTTCCGGGCGATGGCGAGACCGATCCCGCTGCCCTCGTACTTGTCCCGTCCGTGCAGCCGCTGGAACATCGCGAAAATCCGTTCCTCGCCTCCGGGCTCGATGCCGATCCCGTTGTCACGCACCGCAAACCGCGCCACGGCGCCGTCCCGCTCCGCCTCGATAGTGATGCGTAGGGGTCGCTCGCTCCGGAACTTGATGGCGTTGCTCAGCAGGTTCTGCAGCAGTTCCTGGAACTGGCCGGGATCGGCCCAGACCGCGGGCAGCTCGCCGATGTCGACGGTCGCCCCGGACTCCGTGATGCGCCGGGAGAGGTCGTGCAGCACCGCGTCGAGGAGGGCTTGAGGCCGGACCGTGGTGAGGGGCTTGCCGGCCGAGTCGACCCGGGCATAGCCGAGCAGATCCCGCACCAGCGCCTGCATTCGGTGGGCGCCGTCGAGGATGTAGCCGATGTACTTCTCACCTTTCGCGTCGACCACGGTCCGGTAACGGTCGCTGAAGAGCTCGGTGTAACTCGCCACCATGCGCAGCGGCTCCTGCAGATCGTGCGAGGCGACGTACGCAAACTGGGCCAGCTCCCGGTTCGACCGCTCCAGTTCCCGCTGGTGCCGGGCGAGAGCCCGAGCGGCGGCTTCCTGTTCCGTCACGTCCGTCACCACCGCGAGGACGGTCCGTTCGGCGCCGGCGGCAAGGGGGTTGAGTCCGACTTCCACCGGAAAGTCACTGCCGTCCGCACGCCGCCCGCGCAGCTTCCGCCCACCCATCTTCCGCTTCGCGGGCTCGACCTGGTAGACGGCGCGATAGCCCTGGTGCGCTTCCCGGAGTTGATCCGGCAGCAGTTCCTCAACACCCAACCCGATGAGCTCACCCGGAGCCCGGCCGAACATGCGCTCGAGCTCCTGGTTGACCATCACGATCCGGCCCCCGCCATCGACGACCAGCATGCCGGCCGGACAAGCCTCGAACACCTGGCGAAAACGGTCCTCCGCCGCTCGGCGCTCGGTGATGTCGTTGATCATCACCACGGCCAGACGAGATCCGCCCGGTTCGGTCACCGTGGTTCCGCTGTAGCTCAAGATCCAGGTACGCCCGATATCAGTGCGGCGGACCCGGAGCGGGAGATCATGGAGCTGCTCGCCTCGAATGACCCGCGCCAGCGGCCACTGCTCGACCGGTAGCACCCCGCCGTCCAGGGTGGCGATCTCGAACATGGCCGTGAACCACTCGAGCGGCCGCTGCACCTCGGCCACGGAACTGAGCCCATGCATGGCGAGCGCGGCCCGGTTCCAGTGGAGCAGGTTGCCGTCCAGATCGGCGACGACCAGCCCCTCCATGAGGCTCTCGATGATGGTATTGAGTCGCTCCTCGCTCCGGCGGACCCGCTCTTCCTGACGGCTCCTGAGGGTGATGTCGCGCGCGATCGCCGCAATGCCACGCACCTGCGAACCCAGGTCGACTGGCGAGAGGGAGAGCGAGACATCGATCCGCCGGCCATCACGGCCAACCCGAACCGTCTGAATGTGCTCCACGGATTGGCCCTGTCGGACCTGCACCATCAGGCGACTCAGCTCCTCGCGGCGGTCCTCGGGAACAATCAGCGAGATGTGCTGGCCAATCGCCTCCGCCGCCGACCAGCCGTAGAGCACCTCGGCCGAGCGGTTCCAACTCTGGATGATCCCCTCGGGATCCTTGGTGAGGATGGCGTCTTCCGAGGTCTCGACCACCGCCGACAACAGCCGGAGGCGGGTGAGGTCATCGCGGGCCGGACCGCCCGGACTAGCGGTCATTGCCTGGCGGACAAGTGTCGGGCGCGAAGGTTGGCCGGACTTCGGTCACATGAGAGCGGAGGCGGACGGCGGTCGTAGCGCCTCCACCCCCCGTGGAGCGGCGCCCGTCTGACAGGTGACGACGCGAACAGCGTGTCGTGCGGCAAGTGGAACACATCTTCGTTCAGGCCCAGGTTGGCCCACCCGGTCAGGGGATCCGGTCGGGCCGTAGCACGCACTGTGACTGCTCGCAGGTGACGCTCGAGCTCTCTCCCGTCGTGCAGCCTGCGCTAACCTGGAGAGAACATACCCGACAACCAAGGATGTGGTTCTATTTTAGCGTGAAGACCCGCTTAGGAATAGCGGAAATTGTTGCCGCCAAGCAAGATGCCATGCCAGGAAGAGCCGGTATGCCGGGTTGCCGGTCTCGTCCGCGAAAGGATGGGCAACCCTGGTCACGAAGTGGCGGAAAGCCGCCACTTCTCCTGGCGGCACCTGCATGCCCACCAGCACGCGCCCGTAGTCGAAATCGTGGTTTCGGTAGCGGAAGAGGCTGATGTTCCAGTCGGAGCGCATCGCGTCGAGGAAGCGCAGGAGCGCTCCGGGCCGTTCGGGAACCTCGAAGCGATAGAGCAGGTCATTGGAGGCCGGTGCGGCGTGGCCCCCGACCAAGTGATGGCCGTGGAGCTTGACCATCTCGTTGCGGGAGAGGTCGGGCATCTCGAAACCGTGCCGCTCCAGCCGGCGCATGATCCGGGCCGTCTCGGCCCGGGCGTGCAACTCGGGGCCGACGAAGACGTGGGCGACGTCGGGGTCGGCGATCCGGTCGTTGAACTCGGTACGGTGGCGGGGCCCGATGGCGGCGCAGAACTTCCGGAAGCTGCCGGGCTGCTCGGGAATCGTCACCACCAGGATCGCCTCGCGCTGTTCCCCCACCTCGGCCCGTTCGGCCACGAACCGGAGCCGGTCGAAATTGATGTTGGCTCCGCAGTCGATGGCTACCAGCGACCGGTCCCGCACCCGGTGTTTCGCGACCCTCCCGGCAAGGAGGTGAGTAGCGCTCCTGCTTCATCGTCCGAAAGCTGCCGCAAGGGAGCGAGCGTCGGAGCGCTGGAGGCCGCCGTACTTCGTCGCCCAGCGGTAGTAGGTCGTGTCGCTGATGCCCTGCCGCCGGCACAGCTCCCGGATGCCGCCACCCTGGCGGCCCTCCGCGGGAATCTGGAGGATCTGCTCCTCGGTGAATCGGCTCTTCCGCATCCGGCCCTCCGCACGGGGGTACCGGACATTATCGCTGGCTCAGCTTCCGGGGGTCAGGTCATGACCACCCCCGCAGTCACTCCGGAGGTCACAAACGCAACCACCCCCACCGCTCAGGATCTGACCGATGGGGGCGCTGGTCGTTGTGCTACAAGTGCTCGGGGAGAGGCTCGAACTCTCATGAGGATTGCTCCTCAAGGGATTTTAAGTCCCTTGCGTCTGCCAGTTTCGCCACCCGAGCGGCGCCCCGGAACCTAGTGCACGCCGGGCCGCGCGTAAGGGGACGTGGCGGGCCCTCACCGCGGCGCGACCCACCGCGCCACCGCAGTGGTCGAGTCGACCTGGTCGCGGATGTCGATCGAGACCGCCTGCCCGTCCCGCCGGGTGAACTCGAACAGCATCGTCGGGTCCACGTCGTAGACATCCGGTCCCTCCCCGGGATAGTGCCAGCGGGGGATGAACCAGTCGGGCCGGATGCGCACCAGCACGAACGGCATCGTGTCGCCCACCACCCACTGGCCGTACAGCGCGCCGTCGTGGTGCGTCACCAGGAACGGCTCCGGCGTGGCGGTGTCGCCCGGGGTCACCTCACGGTACTCGTAGCGGCCGAGGTAGGGGGCGGCGTCCGCCGCAGTGAGGTCGAGCCGATACCGCGATTCCACCGCGATACGCATCGCCACCCGGGTGGTGCCCCACTGCATCGCCAGCGTGCCGCCCTGCGGCCGGAGTTCGGGCCACCACCACAGCAGGGCGTCGGCATGGGGCGCCGCCGAGGTGCGCACCGGGAAGCGGAACTGTCCCGGGATCGAGTCGGGCCGGTTCTCGTGGAAGCGCCGGTGCCGCGGATCGAGGATGAGGGTCCAGTCGCCCGAGGGGCGGACCACCATCCAGAGCGAGTAGCGCCCCTTGGGCACCGGGTGGCCGTCCAGGGTGAAGTCCCGCCCGGCATCGAGCGTGGTGGCCCAGTCGGCGCCCGGGGTCCACACCTCCCCCCACTTCACCACCTTGCCGAACAGGCTGTCGCGCCCGCGGGAGCGGGGCCGGCCATACTCGATGGTGAACCTGGCTCCGTCGATCACCTGGGTGACGGCGCCGGGTTCGCTGGCGCGGGCCTGGCCCGGGAGGGTGGCGGGGAGGGCCAGGAGGGCGAGACACGCCATGAGGGGGAGGCGCATGCGGGTGCGTTCCGAAGAGGGGTGGGAGAGGGGAGGCCGGACTACTTCTCGCTCCGTACGCCGGCCGCGGCCTTGGTGGCCCAGGCCGCGGGGATCCGCCTGAAGGCCGCACGATACTCCGCCTGCACCGCGGTGAGCATGCCGCGTTCGGCGGCTTCGGGGGCCAGTGCGATCACCGCCCCGCCCCACCCCGCGCCGGTGAGCCGCGCGCCGTAGGCGCCGTGCCGCACCAGGGCGTCGACCAGCAGGTCGGCCTCGGGGCAGGTCGACTGGTAGTCGTCCCGCAGCGAGGCGTGGCCCGCCACCAGCAGGCCCCCGGCGGTGACGAGATCCCGCCGGGCGAGCGCCGCGGCCAGGCGCCGGGTGCGGTCGGTTTCGGTGACCACATGCCGCAGCCGCAGGCTGAAGGGCGGCGGCAGCTCGCGCAGCAGCGGCGCGAGGTCATCGTATGGCACGTCGGCCAGCGTCCGGGCGGCGGGGCCGCGGCGCGCCACCAGCCTGAGCGCCTCCTCGCACTCGCGGCGCCGGGTGTTGAGCTCCCCGCCGGTGAGCCGGTGCGCGACGCCGGTCTCGAACACCCAGACCCGGCTGGGCAGTGGCACGTGCTCGAGCCTGCCGCTCGCGGTCTCGAAGAGCAGCGCATAGCCCCGCCTGGCGAGGGCCGAGATGGTCTGGTCCATCCGCCCGCACTTGACGCCGACCTCGTCGTGCTCCGCGTGATAGGCCACCTCGGCCAGCGTCTCCGGTGGGACGCGGCGGCCGGCCAGCCCCGTGAGCGCGCGCGCCACCGAGACGGTCAGCGCGGCGGAGCTTGAGAGCCCCGCCCCGATCGGGACGGTGCTCGCCACCGCGAGCTGCGCCCCCCGGGGCGCCAGCCCGGCGCGGCCCAGTACCCGGATCACGCCAGCGACGTAGCCGGTCCAGTGCTCGCCGGGGGGCGCCTCGAGGTCGAGGGCGTGGACCGTGCCATCCACCGCGGACACCACCCGCCATCCCTCGCCGTGGCCGGCCGCCACCGCGGTGCGCCGCTCGATGGCGAAGGGCAGCACCGGGCCCCCGTTGTAGTCGAGGTGCTCCCCGATCAGGTTGACC
>JBGAPX010000028.1:0-34353 GCA_044221045.1 Gemmatimonadales bacterium | reverse complement strand
GTGTCTGTAGCGCTGCTGTCCTGCTACCAGTGGCTGCGCCCGGCGCTTGTTCCGCAAACAATCCGCCCATGCCCTAGGGCTCGCGCCCGTCTCAATCGGTGCCCTGCGGCACCATTGAAGCAGAAGGCGACGGGAGGCTTGCGACAAGTCAGTGCGTTGGCAGCCTTGTGCTCGCGTCGCGGAATGGACCGCCAACGGTTGCCATCTATCGAATGTGGCTCTCAATAAAGGAGATAATGCTGAGGATATCTGCAGTGATCGACAGGAGCGTGGCGATCAAGCCGGGCGCAGTGGCCACCGCTGGTGCAAAGCGTATTGCCAGCACGACTATGGCGGCGCCAATGCCGCAGTGAACGGAAAGCCCGATGAACTCTGGCGGTCCTCCGAAGAACAAATAGTCGCCAAACATATCGTTCCAGATTGCCCCGGCGATCAATGACCCGAGAAAATAGAACGCACCAAGGCCGCCAAATGGGGCGGCCTCAACAGGCAGGCCAATGCTCACCCACACAATGCCACCGAGCAACAAGAGAATGACAAAACCTAGGACAATCACTGTGGTCATGATTGGAACTCCAGGAAGTCGGATGCCCCGCTCAGTCCTGTTGCTCGGCCGCTGCCGCCTTGAACTCGATCACGCCATCCTCTTGAGTCGGCTTTCCTGCCGCCACTGCTCATGGTTGGGGCGACACTTCCAAGAGGCGCACAGAGGGTATCACAAAGTGTCGAGGGGGCCGCAGTTTCCCCCTCCCCCGGTTGCGCGCTCCGACCGCCTCACCCCTCCAGCCACCTCTCGATCCCGCCCCGGCCCATCGCCATCCACGATCTCGCGGTACAGCTCCGCCTCCGCCTGGTCCCGCGCCAGCCGGGTCCGGTTGCTCCAGCGCGACAGCCGCCGCGCCGACACCATCGAGAGCCCGGCAATCACCGGGAAGCCCAGGAGCAGCGCGCCGTCGAGCCACAGGCTCGGTGCCTCGCCCCGGCGCCACCGCGCCCACACCGCCACGCCCCCGGCCACCGCGCCGAGCACGCCGATCCCGACCATGCCCCACAACACGGCCCGCGCCCGGTGAAAGGTGCGCCCGGCACAGGCCCCACACACCATCTTGCCTTCGACCACGTACCGCGCCCCGGGGTCGATCGGCTCGCCGCAGCGCTCGCAGCGCGAGTCGCGGATCTGCAGCAGCTTCCGCTCCGCCCCGCGCCGGAGGAGCGGCGGCAGGGCCAGCAGCCCGGCCACGATGGCCACCGTCACCGCCACGGCGAGCGCGGTCATGCCTCACGCCCCCCGTCGGCCGCACGCCGCGCCCGCCGGAGCGCCACGAACAGCAGCACCAGCGACACCCCGGCCAGGGCCAGCATCAGCCAGGCGATCGCGTCCCACCCGCCACCCAGGCCGAGCGCCGCCAGCGCCCGCGCCCGGACGTAGCCGGTGCCGAAGAAGCCGAGCGCCAGCAGCGCCGCCAGCGTCAGGCCCCACCTGCTCCAGAGGTGCCCGGGGCCGGCGCTCATCGCCCCGCCCCCGGCCCGTTCCGGCAGCTGCATGTCATGGTCGGCTCCTCCCGGTTCGGGTGCGGCTGCAGGCCTACGACGGCGAACGCTTCGGTTCCGGCGGGCGCACCGTGGTGAGGATCGCCTCCTCGCCATCCGCCCCCACGAACACGGTGGTGAGGCCGTAGCGGGTCCGGATGTAGAGCTTCCGGAACCAGCGATGGTAGCTCAGCAGGAAGAACATCTGGCCGATGGACGGCTGCTCCAGATCCTCGGCCGGGATGGTGAGCTCCACCGTCGTGTCGGGGCGGATGCCCCGGAACCCGGAAAAGAGGTAGGTGCTGTCCAGCAGCTGCCGCCCCGCGCTGTCCCAGAGGAAGTGCCCCTCGCCACCGAAGACCAGCACCCCGTTGGGCTGGTAGGCCGGCAGGATGGTCACCCCCACGCCATCGCCCGGCAGGCGCCGCACGTACCAGTTGAGCCGCACCCGCCCCTCCGCGAACGGCCGCGGCAGCCGGGCGTAGGTGTTGTGGATGGCGCGGGCCACGCCGGTGAGCCGGCTCGAGTCCACCGGTACGGTCGTGGAGCGGAGCGGCCGGCCGTCGCCCCCCTGGTAGTGGAACACGATCCGGTACCGGTCCGTGGCCGGGTCGAAGCGGCCGTAGAAGGCGTGCCAGGCCCCGTCCACCGTGTCGCAGAACCACTCCGGCCCAAGCTGCTGCAGCAGCGCCGGGTCGGCCGCCATCACCGAGTCGCTGCTGACCCAGGCAAAGCGATCGTACCGCACCAGCCACTCCGCCGCCTCGCCGACCGGGGCCACCCGCTCCACCAGCGCCCGCGCCAGGCTGTCCTCCTGGGCCGCGAGGGGCGTCGCCGCCGCCGCCACCAGCATCACCGCCGCCGCCAGCCATGTACGCATGCCCCGTCGCCTCCCGCCGCCTGCAAGGGACTGCTCGGTCGCCGCGCTCCCTCGGAATCACCGCCCGAGCCGCCGAGCCGCCGAGCCGCCGCGCCGCCGCGCCGCCGCGCCGCCGAGCCGCCGAGCCGCCGAGCCGCCCTACCGCCGCGCCACCACATGCCGCGCCACCCGCAGCTCCGGATACACCCCCAGGGTGCCGGTCAGGCTGGAATCGCGCACCTGGTACATCCAGCGGATGTGCACCCGGCTGTTGGAGAATTCCCCCGCCCACCGGCCCGCCCCGCTGTCGGGGAGCAGCTCCAGGTCGCCCATCGAGACCGTGTCGCTCCCCACCACCTTATAGGCGTGCAGCAGCACCCCGGGCGCCCCGGCGGCCGACGGCACGAAGTCGTAGACGATCCGCTCATCATTACAGGAGGCGTTCCAGCTCTCCTTGACGCAGGTCGAGGTGCCGTGCCACCGGCCCAGGATCTCGGCCTGGGCCGCGACCCCCGCGGGCACCGCGACCACGAGGCCCGCCGCCAACAGCCACCCGCTGCGCATGTGGAATGGCCTCCTGCCGCCTTGAAGGGATTCCTCGGTCGCTCCGCGCCCTCGGAATGACGGGCGGGGGAGGCCGAGCCGCCGAGCCGCCGAGCCGCCGAGTCGCCGAACCGTCCTGCTCCACGGACACTTCCCACCAAAAAAGTGTCGCTGCACAAGACACGTGCCATCCGGTGACGCCCGCGGAGCTCGTCACCGCGTGACCAAATGGGCCCGATTGGTCAGGTGGTGCAGACCTCCCCAACATTCACCCCGCCCCACGGGGCCGCAACCGTGGCACCCGCGGGCGCACCGGATGCCTCGCTTCGGTCACGTCGCCCTGCAGCGCGGTCAGGCTGCATACGCACGCGGTCCACTGCATATGCATCGCGGTCACACGCTATTGCAGCGCCGTCAGGCCCCCGTCAAACGCCGCCACGCACCGCATAACCGCTTGCAGGGCAACCGACAACGCGGTCACGCCCGGCTGCAACGGCGTCAGGCCCGCCTGCGACCCGGTCACGCCCTCGTGTATCGCGTGCCGGCCCGCCTGCATCGCCGTCAGGCCCGCTTGCAACGGTGTCAGGCCCGCTTGCAACGGTGTCAGACCCGCTTGCAACGGTGTCAGGCCCGCTTGCAACGGTGTCAGGCGCGCGTGCAGCGCGGTCCCAGGCCATCGCAACGCGGACCAGCCAGCGTGCGCCCGCCGGCGTGGCACACCCGATGCTTCTCCCCCCACCCGGCGCGGGATTGGGCCCGCGTCGATCCCACCCCATCGCGCCCCAATGCGCGGAGGAGGCCCGGAAGTTCACGGCAGCATTCACAAGGAGGAGGATATGCAGAAACGCATTCAACGCACGCTCGATACGGGTCGGCGCTCGGTGCAGTTCGCCCGGTCCAACCCCGATGACCACCCGGTCATCATCGCCACCGTCCAGGCGCTGGACGCCCAGCTGGTGCGCGCCGAGGAGCTCGCCACCCAGGCCGAGACCGGCCGCAACGATGCCACCGCGTCGAGTCGCGGCAAGGCGCGGGTGCGGGCCGCCATCCACGACGACCTGGCGCTGCTGCAGCCCTTCGCCGCGCTGGCCGCCGATCGCGAGCCCGGCACGCTGCTCGCCTTCGAGCTGACGCCGATCGCGCGGGGCCGCGCCACGTTCATCGCGGCCACCCACGCGGTGCTCGAGCGCGCCACCGCCCACCAGGAGCTGCTGACCTCCCTCGGCACCCCGGCCGACCTGCTGCCCCGCATCGCCGCCGCGCTGGCCACGTACGAGACCACCGACGGGGTGAAGGAATCGGCGGCGCAACGCCGCATCGGCGCCCGCGCGGAGCTGCACGAGGTGGCCCGGCAGATCCGGCTCTCCATCCGCTACCTCGGCGCCCTCTACCGGGTGCGCTTCAAGGGCAACGCCGAGAAGCTCGCGGCCTGGACCAGTGCGAGCAGCATGCACGGGCCGATGCCCACGCCCAAGCCGGAGGAGGGGAGGGCGGCCTGAAGAACCGACGGGAAATGGGAAACGGGAAAAGGGAAAAGGGAAGGCGCGGGGAGCTCTCCTCGCCTTCCCTCTTCCCACTCCTGCATCAAACCCGTCCGTCGGTCTACGACCCCACCTTCCAGAACTCCACCCGGTTCTCCAGGAAGAGCGGAATCGCCACCAGCCCCCGCACCTGGTCCACGCCGATGTCGGCCGGGCTGTTGACGCCGGTGATGAGCTTCCGCGGCCCCGCCGGCTCCATCACGAACACGCTGGAATCGGCCCAGCTGGTCACCAGTGTCTGCCCGTTGAGGATCTCGACGCCGTCCTGCATGCCGGGGCCGGCGGCGAGCGAGTCGCCCTTCGCCGCGCCCGGCGCCCAGCCCATGAGCGCGTTGCCGCCGAAGGGGACCAGCAGGTAACGGTTGTTCGCCCCGTCCCACGCGATGCCGTTGGGACGCTCCAGCCAGTCGCCCTCCGCCGCCACGGTGGCCGTGCGGCCCTTGAGCGCGAAGATCCGGTCGGGACCGGGATGGATGAAGTTGCCCTGCGCGTCCATCCCCACCCCGGTGTCGGTGATGTACACGGTGCCGTCGGGGCCGGTCACGGCGTCGTTCAGGAACTTCGCCTGCGCCCCGAGCTCCACCGACGCCACCAGCGCGCCGGTCTTCCGGTTGAACCCGCGGATGGCGTCGATGTCGGTCACCCACAGCGTGTCACCCACCAGCGCCATGCCCTTCGGCGCATGGAGCGTCACGCCGCCCCGGCCACCCAGCACGAAGTTGAGGCTGTCCACCATGCCGTCGGCCATCAGGCGGCTGATGAAGCCGTTGCCGTCCTTCGCCACCGGGCTGCCGTTGATGTTCGACACGAACCAGACCTGCTGCTCGGCATCCCACAGCACCGACTCGGGGGTCAGGAAGCCCGCGGTCTCGGTGACCTTGGCGGGGGCGGCGGGCGCGGCGGCCTCCGGCACCGGCGCATCCTTCTTCGCGCAGCCGGCAACCAGGAGCAGCACAGCGGGCAACAGGGCGACGAGCTTCACGGCAGGGGTCCTTGGGTTGAGGTCAGGGCGGAATGTACTGGGCGGTCGAGGGCGGGAAGCGGGAAGCGGAAACGGAAAGGGGGAAGCGGGAAGCGGGAAACGGCGACCGAGCGCCCTTCAGGAGCCGCGAAGCGGCGACTCGGGCGCGAGGGAGTGCGGGAAGGGGAAGGCGAGGGAGGCGCGAGGGCGGCGGAGCAGAGAGGCGCGCGCCGCGCGGCGGCTGTTGGTTCCTGTGCGGCCACGCGCCGACGGCGAGCACGCCATCGCGCCGACCGAAGCCGCCGAGCCGCCGAGCCGCCGAGCCGTTCAGCCGCCGAATCGCCACCTCGCCCCATACCCCGCGTCAGCCCCCGCCCGGTCAGCAGCGCCCGCAGCAGCTCGATCGGCATCTGGTGCGCGGCGAGGACGGCGTCGTGGAACTGGAGCTCGGTCATCTTCCCGGAGCCGACGACTTCCTGGTGCAGCGCCCGGAGCTGCAGCGCCCCAGCATGTAGCCTGCCTGGTAGAGCGGCGGGTAGTCGCCGCGGAAGGAGCGGCGCACCTCCGCCGGCGCGTTGGCGCGCTCGTGGCCCACCTGGTCCACCAGGAAGGTGATGGCCTCCTCGGGGGTCATCTGCCCCAGGTGCACCTTGAGCGAGAAGATGATCCGCGCCGCGCGGTGCATGCGCCAGAAGAGCATCCCCACCCGGTCCTCGGGGGAGCGGGGGAAGCCCCGCTCGTACATGAGCATCTCCCAGTACACCGCCCACCCCTCGGTGTAGAAGGGCGTGCTGAAGGCGCCGCGCTGCGGGTTGCTGCGCTCCCCCACGAAGCCCTGCAGGTGGTGCCCGGGGATCAGCTCGTGGTGCACCGTGGCGCGGGCAAAGTGGACATTGTTGCCGCGCATGGTCATGCGCTTGTCGGCGTCGTCCATGGCGTCGGTGGGGTAGGCCACCTGGATCACCTCGCCGCCCAGGAAGAAGGGGTTGGCCTTCTGCGCCTCGGGCGAGAGCATCGTGAGCCGCCACAGGTCGCGCGCCAGCGGCGGCACGGTGACGAGCCTGCGGCTGCTCACCCAGTCGGCGGCCTCATCGGCCAGCCGCCGCACCAGCAGCGGCTGCGCGCCGGGCCCCACGTGGTCCTGCTTCACCCGCTCGAGCGCGGCGTGCCAGTCGTCGCCGAGCCCCATGGCGCGGGCGGCGGCGATCATCTCGCGGGTGCACCAGGCGAGCTCCCGCTCGCCGATGGCGATCAGCTCCTCGGGGGTGTACGGGATGAGCTCGAAGGCGATGTCGCGCTCCAGCGCGGCGCGGCCCAGCGGGTCGCCCACGATGGGCTCGTCGGCGCCGGGCGCCTGGCCCACGAGGGTCTCGCGCAGGAAGGCGGCGTACTTCGTGAGCGCGGTGTCGGCGCGGGCGGCGGGGGCGCGGGTCCACCAGCCGGTGAGCGGGTCGTAGCCGCCGTAGTGGCCGGTCCAGGTGCGGAGCAGGGCGCGGTGGCTCTCGACGGCGCGCGCGGCGCGGAAGGCCACCACGCGGCTCGGCCGCGCGGCACTGTCGAGCGCCGCGAGCGCGGCGCGGGCGGAATCGGCCTGCCGGGCGATCGCCGTGAAGGTGGCCGCCGCCGCGGCGCCGTCCACCGAGTCCACCCGCTCCCGCGCCTCGTCCAGGGCACGGATGGCGGCCCCGAAGGGGAGCAGCGGCGCGATCTCCGCCAGCCGCGCCTCCTCGAGCGTCAGCAGCTCGGACCGGTGGCCGAGCGCCTGCCGCAGCAGCAGGTAGTCCACCTTCCCTTCCTGCGACAGCCGCGCGAAGTCGAGCGCCGCCAGCCGCCCCTGCCAGCCGTGGTAGAAGCCGGCCAGCGCCGCGCGCCGCGCCGACGACCACTCCGCCGGGTAGCGGCGCAGCAGGGCGTTCTCGTCGGCGGTGAAGCGCTCCAGCGTCTCGCGCAGCTCGCTCGAGGTGGCGCGCACCGGACCGCCGCCGGCGGGGACATACCCCGCGGCATCGCGGACGGGACCACGCTCCTGCGCGGCGAGGGGGAGGGAGAGGAGGAAGAGGAGGGGGGCGAGAGGGCGCATGGGGGTTGGGCGGTTAGGCGGCAGGCGGGCGGTTAGGCGCGCGACCGAGGGCCCTTCGGGAGCAGCGCAGCTGCGACCCCGAGGGAGAGGGCGGTTAGGGCGGTTGGGCGGTTGGGGGATTAGGCGATCGGGCGAAGAATGGGCAATGACGGTCGTCTCAGACTGGTGGCGGCGACGAGGTCTACCGCCCTCACTGCCATTACCGGCTACCTTTACCGCCTTTACCGCCTTTACCGCCTTTACCGCCTACCTCCCCATCGCCCTCCCCACCCACGCCACCAGCTCTGCGCCTCCCAGGGCTTGGGCAGCAGCGGCACGTCGGGGGGGAGCGGGATCCCGTCGGGCATCTCGCGGCCGGTGTAGCCGCTGGTGAAGAGAAAAGGCACCGTGATGCCCTCGCGCGCAAGGGCGGCGTGCATGGCGGGGCCGCCCATGCGGGGCATCACCACGTCGGAGAGCACCAGGTCGAGCTCGTCGCGGTGCACCCGCGCCAGCTCGAGTCCCTCCTGGCCGTCGGCGGCGGTGAAGACGCGGAACCTGGGCTCCGGCCGCCGAGCAGCCGCTTGCGCCGCGCGGCGCAGCGCCGGCTCGTCCTCCACCAGCAGGATGGTCCCGCGCCGCGGCGGGCGCGGGGACACCGGCGCCGGGGGCACCGCGGGCGCCTCGGCCACGGGGAAGAGCAGCGTCACCGTGGCGCCGTGGCCCGGGGTCGAGGCCACGTCCACGAAGCCGCCGTGCTGCTTCATCAGGCCGTACACCATCGCCAGGCCGAGCCCGAGCCCTGCCCCGGCGGCTTGGGTGAAGAAGGGCTCGAAGGCGCGGTCGAGCACCGAGGGCGGCATGCCGGTGCCGGTGTCGCCTACCGAGAGCGCCACGTAGCGCCCCGCGGCTCCCAGCTGCGCCGCGATGAAGTCGCGGCCGATCGTGGCGGTACCGAGCCGGAGCCGCAATGTGCCACCGGCGGGCACGCGTCGCGGGCGTTGGTGGCCAGGTTGAGCACCATCTGCTCCACCGCGCTCGGGTCGGTGCGCACCGGCGGCGCGTTCGCGTCCAGCTCGGCATCGATGGTCACCGAGGCCGGCAGCACCCGTCGCAGCATCTGCACCGCCTCCGGCAGCACCTCGGCCAGCAGGCGCGGCTCGAACGCCACCTGCCCCGAGCGGCTGAACGCCAGCAGCTTCCGGATCATGTCGGCGCCGCGCTGCGCCGCCACCTTGAGCTCGTCGAGGTCGTCCTTGAGGGTGGGGTAGCCGGGGGGGAGCCCGTCCTCCAGCAGCCGCACGTTGGAGAGGATGACGGTGAGCAGGTTGTTGAAGTCGTGCGCGATGCCGCCGGTGAGCTGGCCCACCGCCTCCATCTTCTGCGCCTGCCGCAGCTGCGCCTCCATGGCCCGCCGCGCCGCCTCGGCGTACTGCGCCCGGCGCCACACCGCCCCGAAGGTGAGCCCGCCGATGGCCAGCAGCACCACCGCCACGCCGGCCAGCGCCACCATCAGCCGGTCGGCGGCCCAGCGGCTCCCCCCGCCCATGGCGGCGGAGAAGGCGTTCTCGAGGGTGTTCACCGCCAGCGTCCAGCTCGGACAGATAGGCGGCGAGCGCCGCCGGCGCGAGGGGGCCGCGCGCGCGCGCGGCGCCCAGCCGCGCGCCGAGGTCCTCGAGCCGGCCCATCAGCGAATCGCCCGCGGTCCAGATCCGGATTGCCTCCGCCACGAACGGCACCCGCCCGTAGCGCCGCAGGAACACGCCCATCCGGTGCACGTCGTCGGGGTGGTTCCGGCCGCGCAGGAAGCCGTCGTGCACCACGGCCTAGTCGGGCTCCGGGCGCAGCAGCTGCACCCGGGCGGCGTGGTCTCCGCGGTAGACCTCGAGCTCGCGCAGGTAGGCGCGGTAGTGGAGGGAATCGCCGTCCCAGGCGTAGCGCACCAGGTGCCAGGTGGCGTCCTTCTGCGCCTTGGACCATTGCCCTCGCCCCCCACGGGCGCGGGCGGCGGAGAGCGTCTCGAACCCGATGGCGGCGATGATCAGCAGGATGGCCACGATCCCGACGCTGAGCGCGCCCGCCAGGATCACCTGGCGGCGCGGGGCGGCGTCGGCGCGGCGCACGGCGAGCGCGGCCGCGCCCGGTCTCGGAGGGGTCGAGGACATCGGCGGACTCCTGCGGAACAGCGGGGGGCTGACGCAAGGTGGGCCCGCGCGGCGGGAAACGGAAGGCGGTGGAGCGGAGTCGGGCGGTTGGGCGGTTAGACGGCTGGGCGGCGCGCAGTTGGTCGAGGGAGGGAGGGAGAGGGCGGTTGGGCGACCGACGCCCCCGTCCCCTTCCCCACTGGGCTTGGTCGAGGGAGGCGCGAGGGCGGCGCGCGACCGGGACGCCCCCGTCCCCCTTCCCGCTTCCCGTTTCCCCCCTTTCCCGCTCCGTTTCCCGCTTAAGGTTTCCCGCTTCCCGCTTCCCGCTTCCCGCACTCCCCACCGCCTGACGTACACCTCCCACCCCCGCCCGGAACTCCTTCGACTTCTCCGCCATCCCCGTGCGCGGCGGCGCGCGGAGGTCCTGGGTGATCTGCATCGAGCAGAACTTGGGGCCGCACATCGAGCAGAAGTGCGCCACCTTGGCGCCGGCGGCGGGGAGGGTCTCGTCGTAGTACGCCCGCGCCGTCACCGGGTCGAGGGCCAGGTTGAACTCGGTCCTCCCAGCGGAACTCGAACTGCCTGCTGAGCGCGTGGTCCCACGCCAGCGCGCTCCGCCCTTGGCCAGGTCGGCGGCGTGCGCGGCGATCTTGTAGGCGATCACGCCCGCCTTCACGTCCTCGCGGTTGGGCAGCCCCAGGTGCTCCTGGGCGTCACGTAGCAGAGCATCGCCGTGCCGTACCAGCCGGATCATCACCGCGGCGCCGATGGCGCTGGTGATGTGGTCGTAGCCCGGCGCGATGTCGGTGGTGAGCGGGCCCAGGGTGTAGAAGGGCGCCCTCGCCGCACCACTCGAGCTGCTTCTTCCATGTTCTCCTTGAGAGGTGCATGGCACGTGCCCCGGCCCCTCGTTCATCACCTGCACGTCGAACGCCCACGCGATCTTCGTGAGCTCCCCTGGGTCCTGAGCCGGCGAACTGCGCCGCGTCGTTGGCGTCGGCGATGGAGCCGGGCCGGAGCCCGTCGCCGAGCGAGAACGAGACGTCGTACGCCTGCATGATCTCGCAGATCTCGCGAACCGGGTATAGAGGAAGTTCTCGCGGTGGTGGGCCAGGCACCACTTGGCGATGACGACCCGCCGCGGCTCACGATGGTGAGCCGGTCGGCGGTGAGGGGGATGTAGGGCAGCAGCACGCCGGCGTGCACCGTAAGTAGTCCACTCCCTGCTCCGCCTGCTCCACCAGCGTGTCCTGGTACACCTCCCAGGTCAGGTCCTCGGCCACGGTTACCACCTTCTCCAGCGCCTGGTGATCGGCACCGTGCCGATGGGCACCGCGCTGTTGCGGAGGATCCACTCGCCGGGTGGCGTGGATGTCGACGCCGGTGGAGAGGTCCATCACCGTGTCGGCGCTCTGCAGGTGGCCCAGCGCAGCTTGGCCACCTCCTCCTCGATGCCGCTGGTCACGGCCGAGTTGCCGATGTTGGCGTTGATCTTCACGAACCTGGCCATCGACGACCCATCGGTCCGGCACCAGTGATTGATATTCGCCGGCAGATCGCGCGCCCGCGCGCGATCTCGCTCCGGACCAGCTCCGCCGGCATCCCTCGCGCAGCGCCACGACTCCATCTCGGCGTGGATTCCCGCCCTTGCGGGGCGTAGTGCAGCTAAGGACAGGGACCCCTGCCGCGGAGCGCGGGGCGGAGGAGGGAGGCACGCGCCTGGCGAGCCCGAGCAGACGGGCGCGCCCCCATGGCGATCGAGCCGCCGAGTCGCCGAGCCGCCGAGCCGCCTCCACCTCCCGTGCCCGAATCCACTTCCGCACCTCCGGCAATCCCTGCCGGACATCCCGTTCCCGGGGCCGCCGCTGTCGTACACCCGCAGCGGCGGCCCCCGCCGGAGAGGCGGATTTCGCGCACCGGCACGCGGATGCCGTGGGGGCCGTGGAGCCACGCCTTGGTGCTCGCGGGGAAGGCGTCGCCGTAGCCGGCGGGCGACGGGGTCGTGTCAGGCGGGGTCATGAGGGGGGTGGCCATGCCGCGGCTCCTTCCGAGGGGGCGGAACGCGGCGGCGGCGCCGCGCTCCCTTCGCCGGTATCAACCGGATCAGGTTCCAAGGGTCTCTCTCAATCCGGCGCGGCGGGCGGGTGGCGCCACGCGACCGGATACCCCTGGCGGACCGGCGAATCGTAACCCGGGGACCGGCGCGGTCAATGGCACGGCTGATGCCTCTGTCGCAGGGGCGGACGCGACGGGAACCAGCGGGGCGTGCAGGAAGTTGACAGTGAGAATGCCCGCGCGGGGGCTCAAGCTCCCCGGTACCGGGTCCGATATGAGAACACAGGAGCCGCTGTCACGTCGCTCCAAGGGGACTACCAGGGACACGATGCCGCAGCAACAGCAGTTGGTGCTCAACCCGAACCTCGTGAACCGGCGCCTGCGCCGGGGGGTCGGATACAACCCGGAATCGACGCGGCACGGCTGAGCCAGGGCGGAATGCCCGCTTCTCGCCCCCGCGTCCCGGATCGGACGCGGGGGCGCTGCATTTCAGGAAGCAGGGAGGAACGGATGCCACGGACATGGACGATTGCACTGACGGGGATCGCGGCGCTGCTGGGCGCAGGGCGGCCCGCGGCGCGCCCGGCGGCGGTGCCCGTGGCGCGCGAGGTGGCGGAGCGCTCGCTGCGTGACGTGGCGGTGGCGGTCTACGACCCGGCCGACCCGGTGATCTACTACAACCCCGACCTGCTGCGGCGCTTCAGCCCGGAGCTGCAGGCGTTCTTCATGGCGCACGAACGGGCGCACATTGCCCTGCGGCACACCCGGTCGGGGGCGCTCGGCCTGGAGCCCGGGGCGCGGGAGCAGGTGCTGCAGGGGAAGGAGCTGGAGGCCGACTGCCTGGCGGCGCGGACCCTGGGTGAGGCGGGCCAGGCGGCCTCGCTGGCGGCGGTGGCGTTCTTCGCGCGGATGGGCGCCAGCCACTTCGACGCGGAGCATCCCTCGGGCAGCGCGCGGGCGGCGAAGATCCTCGCCTGCACCCCGATTCAGGCCGGCCTGTCGGCCGCGGCGAGCGTCTCCCGCAGCCGCTGAAGCAGCTGGGTGGTCGTGAAGGGTTTCTGCAGGAAGCGGGTCTCCCCCTGGAGCAGGGGGCTCGAGCCCACCACGCTGGCCGCGTACCCCGACATGAACAGGCAGCACAGCCCCTTGCGCTCGGCCAGGAGGATCTCGGCCAGCCGGGGGCCGGAGATCCCCGGCATCACCACGTCGGTCAGCAGCAGGTGGATGGGGCCGGCGTGCGCGCGCGCCAGCTCCAGCGCGCTCTCCCCGCTGGGCGCGGAGAGCACCACGTACCCGTGCTGCTCCAGCACCCGGCGGGTGAGGTTCCGCACCGCCTCCTCGTCCTCCACCACCAGCACCGTCTCCGAGCCGGCGGGCAGCTCGGCGCTCGGGTGGGCGGGGAGCGGCGGATCCTCGGGCCCCACCTGCGGCAGGTCGATCAGGAAGGTGGTGCCGTGCCCCACCTCGCTGGCGACGGTGATGGTGCCGCCGCTCTGCTCCACGATGCCGTAGGCGGTGGCCAGCCCCAGGCCGGTCCCCTTCCCCACCTCCTTGGTGGTGAAGAACGGCTCGAAGACGTGGCGCCGCACCTCCTCGCTCATCCCGAGCCCGTTGTCCTGCACCCGGATGCGCACGCCCGGCCCGGCCGCCAGCCGCACGTTGGTGGTCTCGATCACCAGCCGGCCGCCGTCGGGCATCGCGTCGCGGGCGTTCACGGCCAGGTTGATCAGCACCTGCTCCATCTGCACCGGGTCGGCGCGGACGTGGCCCAGGTCGGGCGCCAGCCGGGTGACCAGCGTGACGTCCTCGCCGATGGTGCGGCGCAGCATCTTGATGGTGCCGCTCACCACCGCGTTGAGGTCGAGGACGCGGGGCTCCAGCAGCTGCTTGCGGCTGAAGGCGAGCAGCTGCTGGGTGAGCGCGGCGGCGCGGGTGCCGGCGGCCTTGATCTCCTGCAGGTCGTCCAGCAGCGGGTGGCCCGGCTCGAGGGCGCCGAGGGCCAGGTCGGCGTGGCCCAGCACGGAAGTGAGCAGGTTGTTGAAGTCGTGGGCCACGCCGCCGGCCAGGCGGCCCACGGCCTCCATCTTGGCCGCCTGGCGCAGCTGGTCCTCGCTGCGGCGCAGCGCCTCGCGGGCCTCGCGCAGGCTGGTGATGTCGAGCATGGCGCCGATCACCCGGGTCACGCGGCCGGCGGCGTCGCGCTCCAGCCGGGCGCGGTCCAGCACCCAGGCGTAGCTGCCGTCCCGGCGGCGCAGCCGGTACTCCTCGCGCCAGCTGGTGACGGTGCCCGCCGCGGCGGCGGCGTAGCTGGCCGAGACGCGGACGCGGTCCTCCTCGTGCAGCAGCGCCTCCCAGGCGTCGTCGTCGAAGTGGATCTCGTCGGGCCGGTAGCCGAGGATCGAGGTGATGTTCTCGCTCCACCACTCCCGCCGCGCCGCCGGCTCCCAGTCGTAGATCACGTCGCTGGTGGTCGTGGCCAGGGTCCGGAAGCGCTCCTCGCTGCGCCGCACCGCCTCCGCCGCGCGGCTGCGCTCGATCAGGATCCCCACCTGGCCGGCCACGATCTCGAGCAGCTGCTGCTCGCGCGCGCTGTAGACGTGGGACGCCTCGTAGGTCTGCACCGCCACCATGCCGACGGTGCGGTCGCCGAGCGTGAGCGGCGCCGCCATCCAGTCGGCGGGCTCGGGACCCACGAAGGTCGCCTCGGAGGCGGGGGGCTGGCCGGTGGCCAGGCTCTGCCGGTAGCGGAGCGGGCGCCCGTGGGTGAGCACCCAGTCGGAGTAGCTGCGGCCGCGGGGCCGGAAGCGCGGCGTGGGCAGGCGCTCGTCGAACCAGTAGGGGAAGATGAGCCGCTCCTCCCCCGCCTCGAGCAGCGCCACGTAGCAGCTGCGGGCCGGCATCAGCGCCGCCAGGGTGCGGTGCAGCTCGGCCAGGATGTCGTGCAGGTCGGTGTGCTCCACCGCCGCGCGCGCCACCGCGCCCACCGTCCGCTCCAGCAGCTGCGATTCCTTGATCGGCGTGATGTTGCGGGCCACCCAGACGGCGCGGTCGGGGCCCATCGGCGAGGCGGTGCCGGAGAACCAGTGCGGCACCCCGTTGATGGGCAGCGCGTACTCGATGGTCACCGCCGTGCGCTGCTCCAGCGCGGCGCGGACCGCGGCGGTGGCCTCGGCCGCGAGCGTCGGGGGCAGCACCTCCGCCATCCGCCTGCCGACCACCTCCTCGGGGGAGCGGAAGCGGTACTCCTGCCGGGTGGGCGCCACCTTGAGGAAGGTGCCGTCCTTGTCGAACACCACGATCACGTCCGGCATCGCGGCGAACAGCGCCTCCAGCTCGTCGGCCGCGGCCCGCCGCGCCGCCTCGGCCCGGCGCCGGTCGATGGCCATCGCCACCTGGTGCGAGACGAACTCCAGGATGCCCTGGTCGCGGTCGGTGTAGTGCACCCCGGCGTCGTAACTCTGCACCACCAGCACGCCCATCGGCGCCCCCGCCACCTGCAGCGGCACCCCGAGCCAGTCGGCGGCGGGCACGCCGAGGCTGGCCACCTCGCCGCGCGCCTCGAGCGAGCCGATCGTGGTGGGGCGGTCGCGCAGCGGGCGCCCGGTGCGCAGCACGTACTCGGTGAGCCCCTTCCCCGCGCGCCGCGGGGCGGGACGGGAGTCGTGCTGGTCCACCCAGTAGGGGAAGCTCAGGGTGTCGGTGGCGGCGTCATAGGTGGCGATGTAGAAGTTGCCGGCCGGCATGAGCCCGCTCACGATGCCGTGGATCGCGGCGTAGAGCCCGTCGAGGTCCTCCGCCAGCAGGGCCGCCTGCGAGATCCGGTACAGCGCCGCCTGCAGCTGCTCGGCGCGCTTGCGCTCGCTGATGTCCTGCAGCGCGGCCACCGAGCCGGCGAAGCTGCCGTCGGGGTCGCGCAGCGGCCAGGTGTGCAGCACCACGTCGAGGCGGGTGCCGTCGCGCCGCAGGCGCTGCGTCTCCAGGCCGAGCAGCGGCTCGGCCCGCCCGGCGAGGATGGACGCGAACTCCTGCTGCCGCTCGGGGGGGATCGTGGGGAGCGGCCCGCCGATCACCTCGGACGCCTGCCACCCGAACAGCTGCTCCGCCGCCGTGCTCCAGAGGCTCACCCGGCCCTCGCGGTCGAGCCCCATGATGGCCAGGGGCGAGGCCGCCAGCAGCGCCCGGTACTGGTCATCGGCGCGGTACTCCTGGGCCTGGGCCCGCTGCCGCTCCGCCGCGCTCGCGGCCAGCAGCAGCCCGGTGCCGCCGATGGCGAAGTGCAGCAGGGTGAAGAACACCGACAGCTCGAGCCCGCCCGGATTCAGGAGCGTGAGTTGCTGCCCCATCCCGAAGAGGCTCAGCACGTAGGAGGCGACCGTGAGCGCGGTGGCCCCGCGGGCCCCGAAGCGGAGCGAGGCCCAGGTCATGAGCGGGAAGGTGAGCAGGGCGTACAGCGGCGTGGCGGCGTGGATGAGCGCCAGCGCCACCCCGATGCCGCCCGCCAGCGCCAGCAGTTCCCACGCCTTCCCCGCCGGGCGGTCGGCGGGCCGGGGCCCGAGCCAGGCCACCAGCGGCGCGGTCACCACGAGGCTGGTCACCGCGGCGGCGAGCGCCACCGAGGCGAAGAAGATGACGGGATAGCCGTGGTTGGCGTCCCGCATCAGCGAGAGCCCGGCGAGGGCGCAGAGGCCCGCGAGCCCGGCCCCGACCAGGCCCGCGTAGAGCAGGTAGCGGCCCACGCCCCCCACGGTCTCGAAGGAGCTCCGGCTGCGCTGCAGCAGCCAGGCGGTGACCACCGCGGTGAGCGTGCTGCCGGCCGACAGCGCCACCGCGGCCGTGACCGGCAGGGCCTGGAGGATGTTGATGGCCAGGGCGGCGAGCAGCACGCCGGGCCAGGCCCGCAGGCCGAGCAGTACCAGGCCGGCGAGCGCGACGCCGATCGGGGGCCACAGCGGCGGGGCGCCGCCGTGCAGGCCCTGAAGGACCCCGTTGGCCGTGCCGCTCGCGAAGATGACCGCGGCGAGCACCACCACCTGGATCAGGTATCCGACGCGGGTCCGCGCGGGGGCGACGAGGGCCGCGGCAGGGGTCATCGGCGGCGGGTCAGCCCGGAGGCGGCGGGAGGGGTGGCGGGGTCACCGACGGCGGGGGCGGCGGGGCGGCCACCGTCGGCATCACCACCCGCTGGTAGCTCCACAGCCGCATCATCCCGGTGAAGGCCTCGCCCAGCTGGGGGTCGAAGTCCACCCCGGTGCGCTCCTCCATGTAGGCCAGCGCCACCTCGGTGGGCCAGGCCTCGCGGTAGGGGCGGGCGGTGCAGAGCGCGTCGAAGACGTCGCACACGTGCACCAGCTTGCTGGCGAAGTGGGTGTCGCGGGTGTAGCGCAGGCGCGGGTAGCCGTGCCCGTTGATCATGATGTGGTGCTCGTAGGCCACCGTGGCCGCGAGGTCGAGCGCCTTCTCGCGGGCCAGGATGAGCCGGGCGCCGTCCACCGGGTGGCGGCGCAGCGCGGCCAGCTCCTGGTCGGTGAGCGCGCCGCGCTTGGTGAGGATCTCCTTGGGCACCCGCACCTTGCCCAGGTCGTGCAGCAGGCCGGCGATGCCGAACTCGCGCACGTCCTTGGCGGAGAGGCCGATGTACTCGGCCAGCGCCATCGAGAGCACCGAGACGTTGGTGGCGTGGGTGGTGGTGTACTGGTCGTAGTTCTTGAGCTGCAGCAGCGGCAGCAGCATGCGGCTCTGGCTGTGCATGGCCAGCGACAGCGAGCGCACCACCGCGTTGGCCTCCGCCAGCGGCAGGTCCTCGGTGGTCTCGACCTCGTGGTGGATCCAGCCCACCGCCTCGATCTCGTCGTCGAGGGTGTACGGCAGGGCGGCGTCCTCCGCCACCTCCACCGCGATGTCGGCGGTGGCGCCGCGCAGGCTCAGGTTGCCGAAGCGGATGCTGGGGCGCCGCAACTGGCGCGCCTCGCTGGTGTCGTCCTCGCCCGTGGCCACCTTCTTCTGCACCTCGGCGAGGAAGGTCGCGAGGTCTTCCCGGGTGGCGTCGCGGTCGAACTCCACCCGCTGCACCCCCGCCCGGGTCAGGCGCCGGGCCCAGTCCCAGGCCTTGAAGTCGCGCAGCGCCTGCTGGCGGTAGAGGACCTCGTCCTCGAGGAACGAGAAGTGGGGCGAGGGGTCGAAGCGCTGCAGCTCCTCCAGCTGGCGCCACGCCAGGTCGAGCGCCCGCTCCCGCGCGGGGTGGCCCTCGCGGTAGAGCGAGGTGGCGGAGAGGGCCTGGCCCAGCGAGGTGAGGAACTTGACCGGGTCACTCATGGGCCGGCTCCTCCACCACCACGCCGGAGGCGGCGCGCCGGATGGACGGGTCGGTGCTCGCGCCCGCCAGGGTGAGCACCTGCTGCGCCTGGGCGTCCTGACGGAAGCCCCGGGCCAGGGCGCCGATGACGGCGATGAGCTCGGGGCTCCGCGGCAGCAGCCGGCTGCGGCGGAACCACCCCGGCTTGGTGAGCGCGTGCGAGACCAGCCAGTCCCGGGTGGCCGGGGTGCGGATGGTGCCGAGCACCCGGATGGCCAGGGCGCGGATCTCGACCGGGATCCGGCGGTCGTTCACCAGCGCCATGAGGCGCCCCACCGCGGCGGTGGGGCAGCCGTCGAGCGCGGCGCCCAGCCCCAGCCGCACGTTGGGGATGTCGTCGTCACCCAGCGAGGTGATGATCGCCTCGTCGCGCTGGCCGGGGATGCGCAGCATGAGCTTGAGCGCCTCGCGCCGCACCCGGGAGTCGTCGTTGTCGGTGTACGGCGCCGGCGTGAAGCCGGCGGGGATCTCGGGCAGGCTGCCCAGCAGCGCCAGCAGGTTCCGCTGCACGTACCACGGCGCCGGCGGCAGCCGCTCGATCAGCATCGGGCCGATCGCCGGCCCGAGCCGCCCCAGCCGGGTGAGCAGCCGCCGCCGCATGGCGCGGTTGTCGGCCACCTCGAGGCTCTCCAGCATCGGCTCCGCCGCCGTCATCCCCATCCGCTCCAGCAGCAGCTCCACCACCTCGGTGTCCCGCGGCTCGTTGCCGAGCAGGATGCGCATGTTCTCCGGCGTGGCCAGGTGCGCCCAGAAGTGCTCCTGGATGTCCTCGGCCACGTTCGGGTCCTCCACCATCTTCACCACCTCGGTGGCCTGCCCCTCCTGCACCACCGCCTCCAGCGCCGACCAGACCGCGTCGCCCACGGTGTCGGTCTCCAGCGCCATCTGCACCATCCGGATGGCCTGCGCGCTGTGGTCCTCCGCCGGCGGCGCCACCCCCGAGGGGTGGCGCGAGAGCCGCTCCAGCACCCGGGCGTAGGGGGCGGGGTTCGGGTCCTCGAGGGTCCACTTGTCCACCATCTGCCGCACCGCCTCGCGCAGCGCCAGGTCGGCCTCCTCCCGCACCGACTGCGACCCCTTCTCCGCCTGGAACGCCAGCTTGGTGAGCAGCCGCATCATCGCCTGCGGCATCACCTGCGAGCTGGCGTCGGAGACCGCGCGCATCAGCGTGAGCACCGCCCCCGCCGGCAGCACCATGGCGGCGTCCATCACCAGCCGGCGCCGCTGCGCCAGGTCGGCGCCCAGGGTGGCCAGCTCCCGGAGCGCCTCGGGGCTGATGTGGTTGAGCAGCATCCCCAGCCGCTCCTTGAGGACGTCCGCCTCCTGCCCGTGCGAGCGGCGCAGCTCGCGCGAGAGGCCGAGCAGGTAGTCGATGATCTTCTTGGCCTCGGCCGGGTCGCGCACCCGCTCGTTGAGCGCCTTGGCGATCGCGCGAGGGTCGGTGTGCAGCTCCGGCGCGCCCTCGCGCGCCACCGCCACCGCCGCGAGCCCCACCCACAGCCGGCTGGCGGCGCTCTCGGCCGGCGCCGACTCGCCCAGCTTCTGGTCGCTGTCGGAGAGCTCCAGCCGGTCGTACGCCGGCGGGATCAGCCGGATGTGTTCCCAGCGGGTGTCGTACTCGGAGAGGTCGCGGCCGAGGGTCTTCTGCCGCGGGTCGGTGCTCAGCTCCCTGAGGAGTTCCTCCACCTGCTCCCGGTCCACGCCGTTGAAGATCTTGATGGCGCCGAGCTGGTGCTTGTGCAGCTTGGTGGCGAGGTCGCGCAGCACGGGGTTGCCGGGATCGGTGGCCAGCCCCTCCACCAGCAGCTGGCCCCGCGCCACGCCGAGCAGCAGGAACGGCCGGTTGACCAGCACGATCCGGAGGTGGCTGGCGACGGCGTCGAGCGCGGACTTGAGCAGGGGGTGCCCCGGCGGGTAGGCCGTGCACTTGTGCAGGCCGATGCCGAGCAGCGGCAGGAACACCGCGATGTCGCGCGGCAGGACCGCGCGTTCCTGGGTGGCGGAGGCGCCGGGATGATCGGCCACAGCTCTCGACGGGGGGAGGACATTCTAAGGTAAGGAGCGGAGGAGGGGGCGGGAAGGGTCGGGCGCCGGGGGGGAACGACGCGGGGCCCGGCGGTCGCCGGGCCCCCTGTCAGGCCGGAAGGGCGCGGCGCCGGGCCCGGTCCCGCCGGGCCCGGGGCGGGCTCACTTGGCCCGGTCGATGTACTCGCCGGTGGTCGGGTTCACCCGGACCTTCTCGCCGGTCTGGATGAACTCGGGGACGTTGATCATCACCCCGTTGTCGAGCTTGGCCGGCTTGAACGAGGCGCTCTTGGTCGCGGTCTTCATCACCGGGTTGGTCTCCGCCACCTCGAACACCATGGCGTTGGGCAGCTGGATGCCGATCGGCCGCCCGTTGAAGAACTCGGCGATGATCTTCATCCCCGGCGCCACCCACTGGGCCGAGTCCCCGAGGTCGTCCTCGCTCATCTCGAGCTGGTCGAAGTTCTCGGTGTTCATGAAGTGGTAGCTGTCGCCGCCGGCGTAGAGGAACTCGAGGGTGTGGGTCTCGAGGTCGGCGACTTCCACGGTGTCGGTGGACCGGAAGCGGTGCTCGAACTGGGTGCCGGTGCGGAGCTTCCGGAGCTTGGCCTGCACCATCGCGCGGAGGTTGCCCGGCGTGTGATGATGGAAGTCGAGCACGCGGCAGGGCTCGCCCTCGAACAGCAGGCACATGCCCTTCCGCATTTCACTGGCGATGATTCCCATGGTCCTGCCCCTGCGCTGGTGTCGAGGTGATGGGGGGAGACGGGAGGGGGGCCAAGGCGAGCCTTGGCCCCCACCGGACCCCCCGAAGCCGGGCACAAGGATAGAGGAAGGCCCGGTCTGGCGGTAGGGGGCCCGGTCAGTAGATTGGAACTGCTTCTCCCACCGAGGCTTACATGGCCAGTCGCCGCAGTTTCCTGGCCGGCGCCCTCAGCGCCGCCGCCGTCCCCGCCTTCCGCCCCGACGCCCTGCGCCGGGTGCTCGACGTGGGCCCCGCCGCCGGCAGCCCCGACGACGAGGACTTCTGGGGCGAGATCCAGCGGGCCTTCGACTGCGACCGCTCCATCGTCAACCTCAACAACGGCGGGGTGAGCCCCTCCCCCACCCACGTCCTGGACCAGATGATCCGGGACCTCCGCTTCTCCAACGAGCTGCCCGTGATCCACATGTGGCAGACGCTGGAGCCCCGGATCGAGAGCGTGCGCCGGGAGCTGGCCCGGGAGTTCGGCTGCGATCCCGAGGAGATGGCGATCACCCGCAACGCCTCCGAGGCCAACGAGACGATGATCCTCGGCCTCGACCTCAAGGCCGGCGACGAGGTGATCGTCACCAACCAGAACTACGGCCGCATGATCACCGCCTGGGAGCAGCGGGCGCGGCGCGACGGCATCGTGCTCAAGCAGGTCTCGATCGCGCTGCCGCCCCCCTCGGCCGAGTACATCCTGGACCAGTTCAAGGCGGCGGTGACCCCCCGCACCCGGGTCATCGAGGTCACCCACATCACCAACCTCTCGGGCCAGATCATGCCGGTCCGCGCCCTGGTGGAGTGGTGCCGCCCCCGCGGCATCGAGGTGTTCGTGGACGGGGCCCACGCCTTTGCCCACTTCCCCTTCACCCGCGACGAGCTGGGCTGCGACTACTACGGCACCAGCCTGCACAAGTGGCTGCTGGCCCCGATCGGCACCGGGTTCCTCTACGTGCGGAAGGCGCGGCAGAAGCGGCTGTGGCCGCTCATGGCCGCGCCCGAGAGCATGGACGAGAACATCCGGAAGTACGAGGAGATCGGCACCCACCCCGCCGCCAACCACAACGCCATCAGTGTGGCGCTCGCCTTCCACCAGGCCATCGGCGGGGAGCGGAAGGTGGCGCGGCTCCGCTACCTCCGCGACCGCTGGGCCAAGCGGGTCCTCCGCGAGAGCGACCGCTGCCGCGTGCTCACCCCGCTCGACAGCCCGCTCGGCGCCGGCATCGGGCTGGTGCACGTGGAGGGGCTCGACCCCAACGCGCTGGTGGGGTGGATGATGGAGAAGCACAAGATCGTGGTGACGCCGATCGTGCACGCCGAGTTCAACGGCCTGCGGGTGACGCCCAACGTGTACACCACCACCCGCGAGGTGGACCTCTTCGCCGAGAAGCTGCTGCTGGCGGCGCGGCAGGGGATCAGTTGATCCGTCCGCCGATCTTCGTGGACGCGCGCGGCAGCCTGCTGGCCTTCTCGAGCCCGGCGGAGCTGCTGCGCCACGCCACCGCCGAGGCCATCCGCGCCGGCGCCTACCCGGTGCTGTACGACGCCGACGGCCGGCTGCTGCGGCTGGTGGTGCGGGTCGAGGAGTACAAGCTGCTCGGCCTGGTGCGGCGGGTGCGGGAGCGGATCGAGCTCGAGGCCACCGAGCACCTCCCCACCCACGAGGCGGCGCTCCGGGCGCTGCTGCTGCGCTTCGTGCGCCCAGGCGCGCCGGAGGAACCGCTGCCGGCCGCCGGCGCCCGCCATCCGCTCGCGGGGCTGGTCCGGACGTGACCGGCGGCCGCGCCGCCCTCCTGCTGCTCCCGCTGCTCGCCGCCGCCCCGCTCCGCGCGCAGGAGCCCCCCTCCCACTTCCCCACCTGCAGCGGCGACTCGCTGGCCGGCGCCTTCCTGGAGCGGATGCGCTTCCTGCTCGGCGGCGGCGACACCGCGCGCCGCGCCACCCTCGGGCTCGGCGCGGAGGCGCCGGAGGGGGCGCGCCTGGTGCTGCTCGAGCCGGTCTGCCTCGCGGCGTCGTACGCCTACGCGCGGGTGGCGCACGGCGGCGCCGGCCTCACGCCCCCGGTGCCGGTGGCGGTGGTGCAGGCGGGGGAGCGCTACCTGGTGCAGCTGGGCGGCCTCGCCGGCGCCGAGGTGGACCGGTGGGAGGTGGCGGTGTTCGACCCCGCGTTCCAGCTGGTGGGGATCGACGCGCGGCGCTAGGTGCCGTTGTCGAGCTGCGAGGTGATCAGCACCAGCATCCCGACGGCGCCCGCCACGGCGCCGAGCACCACCCCGCCGGCGCCGGGGCTGTGGGCCAGCCGGAGGCTGTCCACCTCGCGCCGCGCGAAGGCGAAGGTCAGGGTGGGGGCGCAGTCGGAGATTCCGAGGATGGAGTCGTCGGTGACCCGCACCGCGTGCAGCTGGATCGCGTTCCCCTGGCGCCAGAGCTGGAAGCGATCCTCCGCGTCGTAGGTGACCGTCTCGACGGTCCCCACCCGGCCCCACCAGGGGCCGCAGGCGGCCAGGAGGAGCAGCGGGAGGGCGCGGAGGGCGCGGAGGGCGGGACGCATGGGGCCTCGGGGGTAGGGGACGGCCGCATAGTGGCGGGTGGCCGTCCCCCAGCCGTGACCCCGCCGCGGCGGGGCTTGGACTCCGCCCCCGGCGTCGCCAGACTTCTCCCTATTCCCGCCGTCATCGTTCCCCGTTTCCCTCGCCGAGGAGCGCCCGTGCCCGTCCTCCCGCCGCCGTGCCGCGCATGACCTGGGTCCGGGCCGGCCTCGGGCTGGTGGCGCTGCTGGTGGTGGCGGGCGGCCTGGTGCTCGCCTTCCGGCGGCCCTCGTCGGCGCGGCGCTGGGCGGAGGACCAGTCGGTGCTGCCGGAGGCGGTGTTCGAGGGCAGCCGGGTCACGATCCGCGGGGTGCGCAACTTCCGCTGGACCGGCGCCAGCGCGTTCACCCCGGCGTGGGAGGACCGCAGCTACGACCTGGACCAGGTGGCCACCGCCTGGTACGTCCTGGTGCCCTTCTCCGACAAGTGGCGGGGGCCGGCGCACGCCTTCGTCTCGTTCGGGTTCGACGACGGGCGCTACCTCGCGATCTCGGTGGAGGCGCGGCGCGAGGCGGGGGAGTCGTACGGCGTCCTGGCCGGGATGCTGCGGCGCTTCGAGCTGCTGTACGTGGTGGGCGACGAGCGCGACCTCATCGGCCGCCGCGCGGTGTACGACGGCAACGACGTCTTCCTGTACCCGGTGCGGGCCGACCGGGCGGCGGTGCGCGCGGTGCTGCTGGCCATGCTGGAGCGGGCCAACGCGCTCCGGGCGCGGCCGGAGTTCTACAACACCTTCACCAACAACTGCACCCTGAACCTGGTGCGGCACGTGAACGCGCTGTCGCCGGGGCGGATCCCCGGCAGCTGGCGCATCGTCTTCCCCGGCTACAGCGACGAGGTGGCGCTCTCGCTCGGGCTCATCGATTCCACCGGCAGCGTGACCGCCGCGCGCGAGCGCTACCGCATCAACGCCCGGGCCCGGGCCGCGCTCGACGCCCCCGACTTCTCCCGCCTGATCCGCGAGTAACATGGCCTCCATCTACGACCTCAAGCCGCGCTTCCAGGCGCTGCTCCGGCCGCTGACCCGCGCCCTCCACGGCATGGGCGTCACGGCCAACCAGGTGACCGTCTTCGCCGCGCTGCTCTCGGCGCTCACCGGGCTCGCGCTGCTGCTCAACCCGGCGGCCCGGTGGCCGCTGCTGCTGGTGCCGGCGGTGCTGTTCGCCCGGATGGCGCTCAACGCCATCGACGGCATGCTGGCCCGCGAGCACGGCCAGCAGTCGCGCCTCGGCGCGGTGCTCAACGAGCTCTCCGACGTGCTGGCCGACGCGGCGCTCTACCTTCCCTTCGGGTCGGTGCCGTGGGTGTCGCCCCGGCTGGTGGTGGGGATCGTGGTGCTCGCCATCGTGAGCGAGATGGCGGGCGTGGTGGGGGTGCAGATCGGCGCCAGCCGCCGCTACGACGGCCCCATGGGCAAGTCCGACCGCGCCTTCGCCTTCGGCCTGCTGGCGCTGCTGCTCGGCCTGGGCGTGCCGGCGGGACGCTGGATCAACCTGGGCCTCGCCGTGGTGGCGCTGCTCGCCGCCGCGACCATCGTCAACCGCTGCCGGCGCGCGCTGGCGGAGGGCGCCGCATGAACTTCCCCCAGCTCACCCCCCAGGTCCGCGCCGTCATGGGCGGCATCCTCGCGCTGCTGATCGTGGCCACGGCGGTGACCGCCTGGCTGCAGCGGAAGGGGCCGGCGGAGAAGTACACCGAGCTGCGGCAGCGGGTGAACTCCTGGTGGGTGATGGTGGCGGTGTTCGCCATCGCCATCATGATCCACCGCACCCTCTCGGTGGCGTTCTTCGGGCTGGTCTCGTTCCTGGCGCTCAAGGAGTACCTGAGCCTCATCCCCACCCGCCGGGCCGACCGCCGGGTGCTCTTCTGGGCGTACCTGAGCATCCCGCTGCAGTACTACTGGGTGGCGCGCGGCTGGTACGGCATGTTCATCGTGTTCATCCCGGTATGGGTGATGCTCCTGGTGAGCGCCCGCATGGTCCTGATCGGCGAGACCAGGGACTTCCTCCGCGCCGTGGGCACCATCCAGTGGGGCCTCATGCTGATGGTGTTCGCCATCAGCCACGTGCCCTACCTGCTTATGCTGTGGCCCGTCGGGGGCGCCGCGCTGGTGCTCTACCTGGTGATGCTCACCCAGCTCAATGACGTGGCGCAGTACATCTGGGGCAAGAGCTTCGGGAGGCGGAAGGTGGTGCCCACCGTGAGCCCCAACAAGACCGTCGCGGGGCTCATCGGCGGCATCTGCACCACCACCGTGCTCGCGGTGCTGCTGGCGCCGGTGCTCACCCCGCTCGACCGCTTCGACAGCGTGGCCGCGGGGCTGCTGATCGGCGCCGGCGGCTTCCTCGGCGACACGACGATCGGCGCCCTCAAGCGCGACCTCGGCGTCAAGGACGCGGGCACCATGATCGCGGGCCACGGCGGCGTGCTCGACCGGATCAACAGCCTGACGTACACGGCGCCGTTGTTCTTCCATTTTCTCAGGTTCTACTACTTCTAAGCGGTACGGCGGTAAGGCGGTACGGCGGTAGAGGTACCGCCCTACCGCCCTACCGCCCTACCGCCTCACCGCCCATGACCCGCCTCCTCCGCCTCCTCTTCTTCGGCGTCATCGTCCGCGTCGTGACGCTGCTGGTGCTCGGGCTCAACGTGCGGCACCGGGAGCGGCTGCCGCGGAAGGGGCCGGCCATCCTCGCGGCCAACCACAACAGCCACCTCGACACCATGGTGCTGATGACGCTGCTGCCGCTGTCGCTGCTGGACCGGGTGCGGCCGGTGGCGGCGGCGGACTACTTCCTGCGCAACCGGTTCCTGGCCTGGTTCGCCACCGGCATCATCGGCATCCTGCCGATCGCGCGGGCGCGCACCCGGCCTGACGAGGACCTGCTGGCCCCGCTGGTGGACGCCCTCGACCGGGGCGACATCCTGATCTTCTTCCCCGAGGGCACCCGCGGCGAGCCGGAGCAGCTCAAGGAACTCAAGAGCGGCATCGCGCGGCTGCAGGAGCGGAGGCCCGACGTGCCGGTGGTCCCGATCTTCATGCACGGCCTCGGCAAGGCGCTCCCCAAGGGCGAGGCGATCCTGGTGCCGTTCTTCGTCGACGTCTTCGTGGGCGAGCCGGTGACCTGGACCGGCGACCGCGACACCTACCTGGGCCAGTACCGGCATTCGATCGAGACCCTGGCGGAGGAGGGGGAGTTTCCGGAATGGCGGTAAGGCGGTAGGGCGGTAAGGGCGGTAAAGACGGTAATGACGGTAGAGGCGGTAAACTCAACGTCAGGCGGGCCGTCGGCACCACGCCTCTCGCTACCGCCCTACCGTCTACCGTCTACCGCCCTTACCGTCTTTACCGTCTTTACCGCCTTTACCGCCTTTACCGCCTTTACCGCTTACGCATCCCCTCCCCGCGCTGTATCCTCTCCCCATGCAACCCGTCAACCAGACCGCCTTCTACTGCGCCGGCGTCCGGGCACTCGACGCCGAGCGGTCGCACCCGATCGTGGGCGACCGGTACGCGCACCTGTTCCTGGGCGAGGACGGGAAGGCGGTGTTCGAGCGGTTCCGCCACCTGTCGCGCCCCAACGGCAGCAACATCGCGCGGGCGCGGATCGTCGATGACCTGCTGCGGCGGCGGCTGCTGGAGGACGCGGCGCGGCCGATCGTGCTGCTCGGCGCCGGCTTCGACAGCCGCGCCTACCGGCTGAAGGGCGGGCACTGGCTGGAGCTCGACGCGGCGCCGCTCATCGCCCGCAAGGACGCCACGCTGCCGGTGACGCGCTGTCCCAACCCGCTGGAGCGGGTGGCGGTGGACTTCAGCCCCGCCTCGCTGCGTGAGGCGCTGGAGCGCTTCCGCGGGGCCGGGAAGGTGACGGTGGTGATCGAGGGGGTGCTGATGTACCTCACCCCGGCGCAGAAGGACCAGCTGCTCGAGGTGCTGCGGAAGGCGCTGCCGCGCCACGAGGTGCTCTGCGACCTGATGCGGGAGCGGTTCCTGCGGAGGTACAGCGCGGAGATCCACCGGGTGCTGGAGGAGCTGGGGGCGCGGTTCGAGGGGGTGGAGCCCGACCCGGCGGCGCGGTTCCTTGAGGCCGGGTACGTCCTGCGGGGGAAGACCTCGATCGTGCTGCGCGCGGCCGAGCTCCGCGCGGTGGAGGTGAGCCCGTTCATGATCCGGTGGCTGGCGCCCGGGCTCCGCGACGGGTACGCCATCCACGAGTTCGAGCGCGGGGGCTGAGCCGCCCCCGCCCCCCGGGGCCGGGCGCTAGTGCGCCGGCCCCTGCTTCATCTCCCACAGCACGTTGACGATCACCCACCGGCCGTCCATCCGGGCCAGCTGCAGGTAGTCGATCCAGTCGGTCATCGTGACCCGCGCCACCGCCACGCCGCGGAAGATGTCGAGGATCCGGACGTCCTTCTCCTGCCGCGCCGGCGGCGTGGACTTGCCGAAGCCGCGCCGGGTGCCATTGACGAGCGCGCCCTGGCCCATCCCCTGGATCATGTCATGGCCGGTGGTGCTGTCGTGCACCACGATCCGCTTCACCAGCTCCGGGCTCACCGCCCGCGCCATCCGCTCGGCGTTGCCCTCGAACCACCCCTCGGCGTAGTCCAGCGCGGCCGCCCGGATGGCGGCGGAGTCGGCGGCGGCCTGGGCGCGGAGCGGCGCGGCGAGGACCAGGAGCGCCAGGGCGCACCAGCGGGATCGGGGCATGGCGGGACTCCTCGAGGGGTGGCGGGTCAGGGCATCACCCTCCGACCCGGATCAGATAGCTCCCCTTGAGGAAGAAGCCATCGCTCCGGCGCCGGAAGTGGTCGAACTTGAACGACTCCTGCTCGGTGAGCGTGCTGCCGTAGCCCGCGAAGAACACCGTGCCGGGCGTCGGCGTGAACGACACCAGCACGTCCCCGCGGAAGGCGTTGTCGCTGCGGGGCGTGGTGCGGACGTAGTCGCCCACCCCGGGATCGAAGATCAGGATCGGGTACTCGGTGCGCTGGTTGTCGCGCAGCGCGTCGACTTCCTCCGAGTTGTACTCCCCCACCAGCCGGATGAACAGCGGCCGCGCCAGCTGGTACTCCACCTTGAGCCGCGGGATGCGCTGCCGGCCCGCCAGGGTGCGGTCGCTGCGCCGGCGGTACTGGTTCCAGCGGTAGCGCCCCTCCACCCGGAGCTTGTCGGTGGGGCGGAACTGGATCCCGAAGTCGGAGAACAGGATCTCGGCCGAGGCCCACTCGAAGAAGTTCTCGTCCTGCCCCATGAGGAAGAACGCGTTGGCGGAGAAGCCGCTCCACGACGGGGTGCCGATGGACACCGCGTAGTCGCGGTTGGGGATCTTGTCGTTGCCGCCGGTGAACGGGATGGTGTCGAGCCCCACGCCGCCCGGGCCGGGCGCCTCCAGGGCGTAGTTGCGGTAGATGCGCGGGTCGTAGCTGAAGTACTCGAGCAGCAGCGAGGCCCCGACCTGCCAGCCGCCGCGGAGGGTGGCGTTGAGGTTGAAGTGGGCCTTCGGGTCGCGGACGCCCCGGCCGTCCTTGAAGCGGTCGTAGGTCCACACGCCGTTGAGGGTGATGTCGGGGGTGAAGCTCTCGACGAACCCGCCCGGCTTCCCCTGCACGATCAGGATGTTGGTGAACGCCAGGTTCACGTCGCCGATGCGGTTGATGAAGCCGCTGCGGGTGCGGAACGCCGGGTCGATGCCGGAGAACGAGTAGCGGAGCGCCAGCCGCTGGCCGCTGTGGGTCATGCGGGCGAACCAGATCGGGCCGCCGGTGGTGCGGCCGAACTCGTGGGTGCGCGAGGCGCCGCCCTGGAAGGTGAAGTTGGTCTTGCCGAGGCCGATCCGGCCGTCGAGCGCCGCGACCCGGTTCCACTCGTCGCCGTCGCGGCGGTCGGTGTAGGTGATCCCGATGCGCGAGCGGGCGCCGACGTCCTTCTGCAGCCGGAGCACGTTGTTGATCGGGTGCTCGTCGCCGGTGCGGGAGGCCACCCGGTCGTCCACGGCGGCGATGAGCCCCAGGTCGGTGCCGAGGGCCTTGCCCGCCAGCTTCACGGCGCCGACGGGCTGCACCACGCGGCGGGTGTACACCAGGTTGAACGGGGTGGCGAACAGCTCCAGCCCGTCCAGGAAGAAGGGCCGCTTCTCGGGGAAGAACAGCGCGTCGCGGGGGTCGAACTGGATCTGCGACACGTCGGACTCGATCTGCGAGAAGTCCGGGTTCGCGGTGCCGTTGAGCACCAGGTTGTTGCTGATCCCCCAGCGCACCGTGCCGCCGACCTCGGGGCCCTGGCGGTCGTAGTCCCAGGCGCCGGCCCCGTTCCGGGCCCCGTCCAGCCGGCTCGTGATCTCGGGGGTGAAGTCGAGCGTGAGGCCGCGGGAGAGCCCGCGCAGCCCCGTCAGCGACCCCGCCTGGCCCAGGAAGCTGGCGCTGGCGCGCTCCGCCGGCGCCCAGGAGTCCTCGAAGCCGGAGTGCTGGATCTGCCGCAGCACGTGCACCTGCCAGTCCTGCTCGGCGCGGGCCTGGTAGCGCAGGCTCTTGAAGGGGATGCGCACCTCGACCTCGTAGCCCCCCTCGACCAGCCGGCCCTTGGACTGGAACACGTAGTCCGGGGAGAGGTCGGCCGATTCCCGCGCCTGGGCGCTGCCGCCGTTGAACCCGCCGCCCACCAGGGTGCCCCGCTCCACCAGCACGCCGTCGCCCTGGACGCCCAGCGGGTTCACCCCGAAGACGAAGGCCTGCCGGCTGTCGTTGTAGGTGCCGAGGAAGAGCAGGATGTGGTCGTCGCTGAAGATGCGGTCGCGGTCGGCGAGGGTGGCGTGCACTTCGCCGTGTGGCTCGCGGGCCCGGATGCCGAAGTGGATCGCGGTCGAGGAATACCAGACCCGCACCTCGGTGCTGTCCTCCGCCGGGATCCCGTCCACCGGCTGGAAGCGCGAGAAGCCCGTCAGCCGCGCGGCGCCCGCCCAGACCGGCTCGTCCAGCACGCCGTCCACCGTGATCGTGGTGTCCCGCTTCGGGGGCGAGAGCCGGAGCTGCCGGGCGCGGCCGTCGTAGACCAGCGGGTCGGGGACCGCCGCCGGCGCGGTGGCCTGCGCGGGCGCCGGCGGCGCCACCGGCCCCTGCAGGGCGGCGAGGAGAGCGAGGAGCATCAACGGGACCTGGGCTGAGGGGAACGGCACTGGTACGGCGCCACGGGGTACAAGGTTTCCGGCGGCGCACGCCGGCCGCTGTCGGGCGGCCGCGGCTGCGTGTAGCTTCACCGGTAACCCTTACCCTCCGTCGCAGGACGAAACATGACGACTCGCACCCTTCGCGTCACCCTCCTCGCCCTGGCGCTCGGCGCCACCGGGCTCTCGGCCCAGGCCGGCCGCGCCCCGAAGGAGCCGGAGTTCCAGGACCGTCCCCTCTCCGCGTGGGTGGAAGACCTCCACGGCATGGCCCCCTACACCCGCAACCAGGCGGCCTACGCCATCGGGGGCATGGGTCCCGCGGCGAAGTCGGCGGTGCCCGCGCTCATCGAGGCGCTCAAGGACCCCGAGGCCACGGTGCGCTTCCCGGTCTGCATCGCGCTCAGGGAGATCGGCCCCGACGCCATCGAGGCGGTGCCGGCGCTGCGCGAGGCCCTCGATGACCGGAACGACGACGTGGCCGCGATGGCGCGGAAGGCGCTCATCAAGATCACGGGAGAGGATCCGCGCCCCTTCGGGGACGGAGATTGACGGCTCGGCGGCTCGGCGGCTCGGCGGTTCGACCGCTCGGCCTGGCGCTGGCGCTCCTCACCGGGCCCCTTGCCGCCCAGGCACCTGAACGGCCCGATCCGCTGCTGCAGCGCCGGCTCGACTCGCTGGTGCAGGGCTTCCGCGGCCAGGTGGGGATCTACGTGCGGCACCTCCCCACCGGCCGCACCGCGGCGATCCACGCCGACAGCGTCTTTCCCACCGCCAGCATGATCAAGGTGCCGATCCTCATCGCCACCTTCGACGCCATCCAGAAGGGCTACCTCGACTTCCACCAGCCGCTGGTGTACACCGACTCCCTCCTCTATCCGGGGGAGGACCTGATCGGCGGGCTCAGGGACTCGACCGTCGTCCCGCTCTCCAGGCTCACCCTGATGATGATCACCACCAGCGACAACACCGCGTCGCTGTGGCTGCAGTGGCTGGCCGGCACCGGCAGCACCATCAACGGGTGGCTCTACGATCACGGCTTCGAGGCCACCCGGGTGAACAGCCGCACCCCGGGGCGGGAGGAGCACCGCACCGCCTACGGCTGGGGCCAGACCACCCCGCGCGAGATGGCGCGGCTGCTCACGATGATCCGCCTGGGCCAGGCGGTGAGCCCCGCGGCGAGCCAGGAGATGTACCGCCACCTCACCCGCAGCTACTACACCGGCGAGGCGCTGTCGGCGCTGCCGCCCTGGGTGCAGGCGGCGAGCAAGGTGGGGGCGGTGGACCGCTCCCGCTCGGAGGTGGTGCTCGTCAACGCCCCCTCGGGGGACTACGTCTTCTGCATCATCACGAAGAACCAGGAGGACACCTCCTGGGACCCGCCCAACGAGGGCTGGGTGCTCATCCGGAAGGTGAGCGCGCTCTTGTGGCGGCACTTCGAGCCGCGGCATCCGTGGCGGCCGGCGGAGGAGGCGGGGCGGTTCAAACCGTAGGAACAGCCGGGAAGAGGGAAAAGGGAAACGGGAAAAGGGAAGGCGAGGAGAGCTCTTGCACAATCGCCCAATCGCCGAATCGCCCACTCGCCCAATCCCCCACTCGCCCAATCCCCCAATCGCCTAATCGCCGGACCGCCATGGAGCATGCGCGATGAGCCACGGGCTCGAACGCTATCGCCTGCTGGCCGCGCAGCTCGACAGCCGCTTCCGCATTCCCGGCACCTCCATCCGCTTCGGGTGGGACGCCCTCCTGGGTCTGGTCCCCGGCCTGGGCGACGCCATCGGCGGCCTCATGGGCGGCTTCGGTGTCTACACGGCGTGGCGCCTCGGCGCGCCGGCGAGCGTGCTGCTCCGCCTCCTCCTCAACGTGGCCCTCGACCTCACCATCGGCACCATCCCCCTCCTCGGCGACCTCTTCGACCTCGGCTGGAAGAGCAACCAGCGCAACCTGGCGCTCATCGAGCGGTGGCAGGCGGCGCCGCACCAGACCCACCGGCGGAGCGCGCTGCTCCTCGCCGGACTCGGCCTGCTGCTGCTCCTGCTCGCGATCGCGGCGGCGTGGGGCGTGGTGCGCGTGGCGGGGTGGGTACTGGGGGGTGGGGGGTGAGACGCGCGGGGCCGGCGGCTCGCGATGCGGTCAATTGCCATCATGGACCCTGATCATCGCGGGGGTGCACCTGGGCGCGGGGCCGGGCCCTCGGTGGGTGCGGTGCCCCGCCACTGGCGCGCGGCATGCTGCACGACCGGCAGCAGCATCAG
The DNA here is from genome assembly GCA_044221045.1 of Gemmatimonadales bacterium. Lineage (GTDB taxonomy): Bacteria > Gemmatimonadota > Gemmatimonadetes > Gemmatimonadales > GWC2-71-9 > JADJOM01. The sequence goes on along the minus strand of JBGAPX010000028.1, from coordinate 1,533 downwards.
GCACCTGATGGCTTCCTCTACCTGGTCTCCTATCCCGTTGGCGGGCACCTGCACCAGGTAGTAGCCGTCGCCACCGCTCAGGGGCAGGCCGCCGACGACCGTGCCGCGAATCGCCCGGAGTGCAGCCTGGCGTTGAGCCTGACTCGCGGTGGCCAGGAAGAGCACCTCGACCAGCCGCTTTGCATATCCATCGCCACCGATGCTCGAATCCGCCAGCAGCCAGGATGGGATGGAGTCCGGAGGCCGTGCCGGGACGACGGCTTCTCCGGCGAGACCTGGCGCGCGGCTCGCATCGACTCCGATGGGCCCGCGGAACGATACGGAAGCTGCATAACGGACACCGACTGAGGTGTGCATCGCAGCGTGAAGTTGGTCAAACGCCTGCCAGGTGGGCCCCGGATCGCCGGTGCGGACGTAGTATTCCCTGGCCGCCGGCCCGCCTGCGATGATCGTCGCCCCGAATGTCTGGAAGAATGCCTGGACGGTCGTGCCGCTCGTGGAATCATCGAACTTCACGGCGAAGATGTTTCGGAAGAAGTGAGTGGCGGTGTCACCAGGCGGTGACACGATGAGTGTGCTGTCGTAGGGAAAGACCGTCGAGAGCGGAATCGGTGGCCTCGCGGTATCAACACTGGCCACCGTCGCCTGGAACTGCCACCGGGCCAATGCGTCAGCGATCACTATCTTTGGCAGCCCCGCTCCGCCATATGCGCCATTCTCGCAACCCCAGGCGAGCGGTGCCCGTACGGCCCGCCATGCGACGGTGGCGGTGGCCGTATCGGCCCATGCCGCCCTCCCCGAAGCCCCATCGACCGGGTAACGCCCACGGGGCTGAAGCACATCACGATAGTAGAGGCGCCCCGCGTCGGCGACGCCCGGCTCTGAACGCATGAGCGCGAGAAGGGAATCAACCGCCGCCAGACTCGATCCGGGGTCAGGGACCTCGAAGACATAGCTCCCTCGGGGACCCCATGGAAACCCACCCGCGACGACCGCACCATACTTGGCAATAAATGCACGAATGATCGTGCCGGTTGTCGTAGGCAGGAATTCGACAGACACAAGCTTGCGATAGATGAGGGCCTCGCGTGCCGAGGAAACCGGTGCCGTGAAGCTCGAATCCTCGAGCGGCACCCAGGTGCTCGGCAGCGCCGGAGTGGTCGTATCATTGACTTCCACCGTCGCCTGGAACTGCCACCGGGCCTTGGTCACCGGCGACTGCACCTGGAAGGTCAGCGTGTCTTCCGCCGTCGAGTCGCCCGCCGCCAGCACGCTGCTCCCCCCGATGAACCACACCCGCCCCCCGCCCGCCTCGCTGCTGTCCGGCTGGTACGCCACCACCTTGCTCGGCGGCGTCCCCGCCGGCAGCACCACCGTGGTCCCTGTGGCCGGCAGGTAGAGCCGCACCGGCAGCTGCACCGCCTGCCCGGTCAGGTTCCGGAACCGCACCAACAGCCTGAGCCGCCGGTTGGGCGTCTGCACCCAGGTGGCCGGCTGGCTCCGGGTGAGCACCAGGCCGCTCGGGCACTCCGC
>JBGAPX010000027.1:0-33724 GCA_044221045.1 Gemmatimonadales bacterium | reverse complement strand
CGTACGCGAAGGACTTCGACGGCTGGGCGTAGTCCCGCTGGCTCGCACGCGGGGGCGTCGGTACCTTCTCACGACCGTGGCCGGGAGCCGGACGTGCTTCCCCGGCCCGCACCGTGGGAGGAGCGACCAGCGTGGCCGATGCCTTCTTCAACGTCTATGAGGACTCCGCGCGGGCCGACGCCTACGCGGATCTCGAGTTCCCCGGCACCTACTACCTGGCCTACCGCGACCTGCCGGCGATCATCGCCGCGTCGGTGACGGGCCGGCAGGCGGTGGACTTCGGCTGCGGCGCCGGCCGCTCCACCCGCTTCCTGCAGGGGCTCGGCTTCGAGACGGTCGGGCTCGACATCTCGGAACAGATGCTGGCGCAGGCCCGCCGCCGCGACCCCGCCGGCGACTACCGCCTGGTTCCCGAGGCCGGCGAGAGCGGCCTGCCGCCGGCCAGCCAGGACCTGGTGCTGGCCGCGTTCACCTTCGACAACATCCCCACGATGGCACGGAAGGTGGCGCACTTCCGCGACCTGGGGACGCTGCTGCGGCCCGGCGGTCGGATCGTGGCCGTGGTCTCCGCGCCGGAGATCTACTGGCACGAGTGGGCCTCGTTCTCGACCCGGGACTTCCCGGAGAACCGCGCGGCCCGGAGCGGCGACCCCGTCCGGATCGTGATGCTCGACGTGCCCGACCGGCGGCCGGTCGAGGACATCCTGTGCACCGAAGGCGCGTACCACGAGGTGTTCCGCCAGGCCGGGCTCGAGACGCTGCAGGTCCACCGGCCGCTCGGCCTCCCGGCGGAGCCGTTCGCGTGGGTCAGCGAGACCGCGATCGCGCCGTGGGCGGTGTACGTGCTCGGCCCGGCGGCCGGGCGCTAGGACCTCCGGGACATCGCCAGCGACTGTCCCCCTCCGGGAGCCCCCTCCGATGCGCGCCTACCTGACGGTCACCGCGGCCATCTTCGGCCTGGTCACGCTGGCCCACCTGTGGCGCATCGTGGCGGAGGACCGCGGCCTGCTGGTCGATCCTTGGTACATGGCCCTCACGGTGGTGACCGCGGGGATGTGCGCCTGGGGCGTTCGCCTGCTGCGGCGGCCGGCGTGACCCGCTCGCGGCGGGAATTTCTCTCCACACTGGGCGCCGCGACCCTCGCGGGCGCGCTGCCGCCGGTGGCGCCCGGCGTCGTGCTCCCGCCGCGCGGCCTCGCGCCCGATCCCGCCGACTTTCTGTTCAGTCCCGGGCTCCACTACCTGCAGACCGGCTCGCTCGGGCCCACACCGCGGCCGGTGCTGGAACAGGCCATCGCGTTCTGGCGCGAGCTGGAGCGCAACCCGACGGCCGTCGGCTACGGGGCGCAGGAACAGGCGATGGACGAGGTGCGCCACCGCGCCGCCGGGTTCCTCGGCTGCGGCACCGATGAGCTGGTGCTCACCCGCTGCACCACCGACGGCATGAACCAGGTGGCGCAGGGGCTCCGGCTGTCGGCCGGGGACCGGGTGCTTACCACCGACCAGGAGCATCCGGGGGGCCGGTCCTGCTGGGACTACCTGGCGCGCACCGCCGGGGTCGGGATCGACGTGGTGCCGATCGCGCCGGAGGCGCACGATCCCGAGGCGATCGTGGCAGCGTTCGCGCGCGCGCTCACCCCGCGCACCCGGGTGCTCTCGTTCTCGCACCTGCTCTCCTCGACTGGCCTCCGGATGCCGGTGCGGGCGCTCTCCTTGCTGGCGCGCGACCGCGGTTGCCTGTCCGTGGTGGACGGCGCGCAGGCCGCCGGCGGCATCGCGGTGGACGTGAAGGCGCTCGGGTGCCACGCCTACGCCACCAGCGGGCACAAGTGGATGCTCGGGCCCAAGGGGACCGGCCTGCTGTACCTCAGCGCCGAGCTGGGCGACCGGGTGGACCCGATCCAGCTGCAGGCCGGTCGCGCCGCGTACAGCGCCTCGAGCGGCGTCACCTCCCTGCCGAGCGTCCTCGGTCTCGGCGCCGCGATCGACTACGTTGAGGCCATCGGGATCGGCGCCATCGAGGCCCACAACCTGCGGCTGCGCGAACGGGTGCGTGCCGGCCTGGCGCGGCTGCCGCGGGTGATGCTCGTGGGGGCGCCGGACGGGCCGCAGGCCACGCCGCTCGTGAGCTACCGGCTGCCGCCGGCGGTCGAGGCCCACCGGCTGTACCAGGCGCTGCTGGAACGCCACCAGGTCATGGTCAAGGTGGTGCCGGGCAACTGGTTCAACGGCCAGCGGATCTCGACCCACCTCTTCAACACCGAGGCCGACGTGGACGCGCTGCTCGAGGCCCTGGCGGCGGAGCTGGGCCGGTGAGCCGGGGCCTGACCGACGACGAGGTCGCGGCGCGGGTGGCCGCCGACATCGCGGCGCGCGAGGATCCGGCCGACGTGCGGGCCCGCGGCCTGCGCTGGTCGCCCCAGCGCATCCGGGCCGAGCTGGCGGCGCTGCGCCGGGCGCTGGTCCCGCCGGAACAGGTGCCCTTCGAGGTGCGCGACGAGGCGATCCTGATCACCGCCGGCGCGCCGGACGTGCGGGACTACTGGGTCGTGGCACAGGAGGCGGAGGGGACCATCGTCTTCTTCGACGAGGACGAGGACGAGTTCGGCCTGGCCCAGCTGACCCGACGCGGCACCCGGGAGACCACCGGCGTGCGCGGAGAGCTGGTGGACGTGTACATGGCGCGCTGAGGGAGGTGCCCGGTGGGTCCCAGGTATTCGGCCGCGCTCGCCTTCGCGAGCGAACTCCATGGCAGCCAGGTGCGGAAGGGCACCTCGGTGCCGTACATCGCGCACCTGCTCTCGGTGTCCGCGCTGGTGCTCGAGGCGGGAGGCGACGAGGACGCCGCCATCGCGGCGCTGCTGCACGACGCCGTCGAGGACCAGGGTGGGCGCCCCATGCTGGAGCGCATCCGTGCCCGCTTCGGCGACGCGGTGGCCGGGATCGTCGAGGCCTGCACCGACGCGGAGGTCACGCCCAAGCCTCCCTGGCGCCAGCGGAAGGAGGCGTACCTCGCGGCCATCCCGCACAAGTCGGCCCCGGCGCTGCTGGTCTCCATCGCCGACAAGGTGCACAACGCCGGGGCCATCCTGCGGGACTACACCCAGCTGGGGGAGGCCGTCTGGACGCGGTTCGCCGGCGGGCGCGAGGGCACGCTGTGGTACTACCGGTCGCTGGCGGACGCCTTCCGCGGGCGCGCCCCGGCTCCCCTGTGGGAGCTGCTGGAGGAGCGGGTGCGGGCGATCGAGGCGCGGGCCGCGGCCGCCGGCTGAGGCGCGGCCCGGCTTGTCGCCGCCGCCCGGACGCGGCATCGTATGTCCGTCACCAATCGGGAGGGGTGGATGCGGCTGCGGGTGTATAACCGGAAGGGCGAGCTGGTGGGGCCGGTGGAGCTGGCGCCGGTGGTGCGGACCGACGCCGAGTGGCGGGCCCTGCTCACCCCGGCGCAGTTCCAGGTGGCGCGCGGCAAGGGGACGGAGCGCCCCTTCTGCGGCACGCTGCTCGACAACCACCGGGCCGGCACCTACAGCTGCGTCTGCTGCCGGCTGCCGCTGTTCAGCTCCGATGCCAAGTTCGAGTCCGGCACCGGCTGGCCCAGCTTCTTCCAGCCGGTGGCTTCCGAGAACGTGCGCGAGCTGACCGACCGGAGCCACGGCATGGTCCGCACCGAGATCCTGTGCGCGCGCTGCGGGGCGCACCTGGGGCACGTGTTCGAGGACGGGCCCTGGCCCACCGGCCAGCGGCACTGCGTCAACTCCGAGTCGCTCGCCTTCACCGACCAGGCCGACCTTGCCACGCTCGCCGATCCCGCGGGCGACTGACCCCGCCGCCGGAACCATCCCATGGGCATCCTGATCCCGCTGTTCGCGCTCGCGATCCCGCTGCTGGTCATCGGGTTCAACGGCATGCAGAAGGTCCAGCGGCTCCGCATCGAGGAGCTCAGGCTCCGGGCCGGCGACGGCGGCGACGGCTCCGCGATCGACGAGTTGCGGGGCGAGGTGGACGCGCTCCGCCGCGAGCTGGCGGAGGTGCACGAACGGCTCGACTTCACCGAGCGGCTCCTGGCGCGGCACGCCGACCGGGACCGCCTCCCCGGATCCCCCCCCGCGTAGCCACGTCAGCCGGAGATCCCGATGGCCGTGACGCTGTCCACCGATGACCGCCGGCAGGCGCTGGCCTCGATCCGGCGCTTCTGCGAGGAAGGCCTCGAGGTCGAGGCCAGCGAGCTGCAGGCGATCGCGCTGCTGGAGTTCTTCCTCAAGGAGCTCGGGCCCTCGGTCTACAACGCGGGCGTGGCCGACGCGCAGGCCTTCCTGCGGGACCGGGTGGCCGACCTCGAGGGGACCTGCTCCGAACCGACCTTTGCCTACTGGCCCAAGGGCACCTCGGTGCGGCGCAAGTGAGCGGCGCGGACCTCGCCCCCATCCTTGCGGTGCCCCTCGCCCTGCTGCTCTTCTGCGGGTTCTGGGCCGGGGTGACGACCCTGCTGGCCCACCTGACCGGGTGGCCGGCGCTCGCGGCGGCGTTTCCGGGTGGCGCGGTGCCGCCGGGGGAGCGGCTGCGCGGCATGGTGTATGGCTTCCGCCGGGTCAATGAGAACCGGGTCACCACGGTGGTGCCCACCGCGGCGGGCCTGTACCTCTACCCCATGCTGCTGTTCCGCCTGGCGCGCCCGCCGGTGCTGGTGCCGTGGAACCGGGTGCGCTACGAATCGGAGCGGTCGTTCTTGTGGGGCCGCTGGCACGACATCGACCTCGCGGGCATCACCACCATGCGCGTGGCGCCGGCGCTGCTGCCGGTGCTGCGGCGGCACGGCGTGGCGATCCCCGGATCCGCGCTGGCCTGATGCTGCTGCGCTGGCTGCTGGCCTCGCTCCACCTGCTCGGGCTCGGCATCGGCCTCGGCGCGATCTGGGTCCGGTCCCGCGCGCTCGCGGGCGTGCCCGACCCCGCCTGCGTGCGGCGCGCGCTGCGGGCCGATGCCTGGTGGGGCGTCGCGGCGCTCCTGTGGCTCGGGACGGGGCTGCCGCGGCTGCTGCTCGGCCTCGAGAAGCCGGCGGACTACTACTTCGGCGGCCGGATCTTCTGGCTCAAGCTCGGGCTGTTCACCCTCGTGTTCCTGCTCGAGCTGGGCCCGATGGTGGGGCTCACGCTGTGGCGCCTCGCGCTCAAGCGCGGCACCCCGCCCGACACCCGCAAGGCCGCACGGTGGGCCGCCACGGGGCGGGTGCAGCTCGCGCTGGTGGTCGTGCTCGTCTTCGTGGCCACGGCCATGGCGCGTGGGTTCGACTTCTAGTCGCCGCTTCGTGATGTCCCGCGCCGCCCGGCGATCCCGCTGCTTGCCGTCGGGATGGCCGGGCTGCAGCTTTCCCGGCGCCGCCTGACGCCCGCCGGGGACCCCCCGGGCATCCGACCCGGGCTGCGCCCTCGAGGACGCCATGCCCGACGCCCGCCTGATTGCCCCACCGCTCCGCACCCCATCCGCCGAGACCGGCGCGTCCCAGCGTCCACCACGGCCGGTGCCCACCGACCTGCTGCGGGAGGCGTCGCGGCGGCTGGGCATCATGTGCCTGCTGAGCGCGGCGCTGTGGACCCTGGGCACGGTGCTCGACCGTTTCCTGGGCTACGCCAGTCACGGCCCGGGCGGCGGCAGCCTGTGGCCCCAGCCGGCAGACAGCGTGGCGGTGGCGAGCGTGGCGCTCTCGCTCGGCCTGTACGCCTTCACCCGGCGCCGCGAGCGCGACCCGCGGCGGAGCCTCGACCTCGGGCTGGGCTACCTGGTGGCGACCGGGCTCGCGCTCGGGCTCACCATCCACTGGGACCCGCCGCCGTCGGGCCTCAAGGTCTTCCCGCTCATCAGCTGGACCGGGGTGGCCACCATCATGTTCGCCGCGATCATCCCGACCACCACCGTCCGGACGCTGGTGGCAGGCGTGGTCGCGGTGTCGATGAACCCGCTCAGCATGCTCCTGGCGCAGGCCCGCGGCACGTGGAGCTTCACGGCGGCCAGCGACGCGCTGGTGATGCACTACCCCGACTACCTGCTGGTGGGCGTGTCGCTGGTGATCTCCTCGGTGGTGCGGCGGCTGGGTCAGCAGGTGGCGCAGGCGCGCGAGATGGGCAGCTACCAGCTGGGCGAGTTGCTGGGCCGCGGCGGCATGGGCGAGGTGTACCGCGCCACCCACCGGATGCTGGCCCGGCCCGCCGCCATCAAGCTCATCCGGCCCGAGATGCTGGGCGCGCCGGACAGTGAGGCGGCCCAGCTGGCCGTGCACCGCTTCCGTCGCGAGGCCGAGGCGGCCGCGAGCCTCCGCTCGCCGCACACGGTCGAGCTGTACGACTTCGGCGTGACCGACGACCAGACCCTGTACTTCGTGATGGAGCTGCTCGAGGGGATGACGCTGGAGCAGCTGGTGCGGGAGAAGGGTCCCCTCCCGCCGGGCCGCGTCGTCCACGTGTTGCGCCAGGTCTGCGCCTCGCTCGAGGAGGCGCACGCGCGCGGGCTGGTGCACCGCGACATCAAGCCCGCCAACATCCACCTTGGGCGGCTGGGCCTCGCCTGCGACTTCGTGAAGGTGCTGGACTTCGGGCTGGTCAAGTCCATGAGCGCCCCGGGGGGCGAGGACTCGCTCGGCACCGCGGCCGGCCTCACCCCGGGGACGCCGGCCTACATGGCGCCGGAGATGGCCCTGGGCGAGGCCATCGACGGCCGCGCCGACCTGTACGCGCTGGGCTGCGTCGCCTACTACCTCCTCACCGGCGCGCTCGTGTTCGAGGCCAGCGGCGGGCTGCAGATGGTGGCGCGGCACCTGCACGACGCGCCGGTGCCCCCCTCGCGCCGCAGCGAGCTGCCCGTCCCGCCGGCGCTCGAGCAGCTCGTGCTCGCCTGCCTGGCCAAGCGGCCCGAGGAGCGCCCCGCGAACGCGCGCGCCGTGGCGCACGCGCTGGCCGCCATCGAGACGGAGCCCTGGGGCGAGGCGCAGGCCGCGCAGTGGTGGCGCGACCACCGGCCGGCGTGAGCCCGCGGGCCGCCCGGACCCGCGCCGACCTGCTACCTTTCCCGCCGGTCACGGTGCCCGGACCTTCCCGCGGGAGACCCCAGCCGCATGCTCACCCCCATCGCCCCCGCCGACATCCTCCGCATCATCCAGGGGGCCATCGCCCCGGTGGTGCTCATTTCCGGCGTGGGACTGCTCCTGCTCACGCTCACCGCCCGGCTGGGACGGATCGTGGACCGCACCCGGATCCTGGCGGCGGAGCGGCGGGGCGCGGCGGCGGGGGATCGGGCCGGCCTCGATGCCCAGCTCGCGATCCTGGCCCATCGTGCCCGGCTCATCCGGCTGGCGGTGGCCCTCGGCGCCTCGTCGGTGGCGATGATCGGCGTCCTGATCGCGGTGCTCTTCCTCGGACTGCTGCTTGGCTGGGACGTGGCGCTGGCGGCCGCGATGCTGTTCGTGGCCAGCCTGCTCAGCCTGGTGGCCGCGATGCTGGTCTTCGTGCGCGAGCTGTTCCAGGCCCTCACCGCACTGCACCTGACCCTCGAGCCGCCGCCGGAGTGAGCGCGGCGACGCTTCCGCCCGGTTCCGCGCCATGACCGCACCCCTCCTGCGCGTCACCTACATCGGTGGTCCCACCGCGCTCATCGAGTATGGCGGCCTGCGCCTGCTCACCGACCCGACCCTCGATCCGGCCGGCACGGAATATCCCACGCCAGCCTACACCCTGCGGAAGCGCCAGTCGCCCGCGCTTCCCGCCGGCGGCCTGGGCCCGGTGGACGTGGTCCTGCTGAGCCACGACCATCACTTCGACAACCTCGACCACGCCGGCCGCGCCCTGCTGGCGCAAGCCGGGATGGTGTGCACCACCGTGGCGGGCGCCGCGCGGCTGGGCGGGGCCACGCGCGGCCTCGAACCCGGGGACCGCCTCTCCCGGCCCGCGCCCTCCGGCGGCGAGGTCGTGATCACCGCCACCCCGGCCCGTCACGGCCCGGCCGGTGGTGATCGTGGCCCCTGCATCGGGTTCCTGCTCGAGACCGGAGACGGCCGCGGGCCCCGCGTGTACCTGTCGGGCGACACGGTCTGGTACGAGGCCGTCGCGGCGATCGGCCGGGACCGGCGGGTCGATGTGGCCCTGCTCAACCTGGGGGCGGCGCAGGTCGCGGTGGCCGGCCCCGCACCGCTCACCTTCACCGCCCTCGAGGCGGTGGCACTGGCCCGGGCGTGGCCGGACACGGTGGTGGTGCCGCTGCACTTCGAGGGATGGGAGCACTTCAGCGAAGGGGCGGAGGCGGTGCGGGAGGCCTTCGCCGCGGCGGGCCTCGCCGGGCGGCTGCGGTGGCCGGCTCCCGGCGTCCCGACCGCCATCACGGCCTGAGGCCCGTCGCAGGTATCTTGTCCCCGCAGCACTACTCCAAGCACGGAGCCGGACCGTGATCACGATCGCCCCCGTCACCCTCGAAGGCCACAGCGTGCGGCTGGAGCCACTGACGGCGGCCCACCACGAGGGGCTCCAGGCCGCCGCCGCCGACGGCCGGCTGTGGGAACTCTGGTTCACCTCAGTACCGCGGCCGGAGCAGACGGCGGGCTACATCGCCACCGCCCTGGAGGGCCAGCGGGAGGGTCACATGCTGCCGTGGGCGGTGCGCGACCTCGCCAGCGACACGATCGTCGGGAGCACGCGGTACCACGACATCCTCCGCGGCGTGGACCGGGTGGAGATCGGCTGGACCTGGTACGCAGCCAGCCGGCAGCGCAGCCACGTGAACTCCGCCTGCAAGCTGCTGCTCCTCGGGCACGCCTTCGACACTCTCGGCTGCCGGGTGGTCGGTCTCCGTACCGACAACTTCAACTTCCGCTCCCAGCGCGCCATCGAAGCCCTGGGCGCGCGCAAGGATGGCGTCATCCGGCATCATCACATGCGCCCCGACGGTTCGGTGCGCGACAGCGTGATCTACAGCATCCTCGCGACCGAATGGCCGGACGTGCGGAAGCACCTGACGGGCCGGCTGGCGCGCGGCGGAGTGCCGCGGTGAGCGAGGTGCTCCCGGCCCGGGTCCTCCGGCGCTGGACCGCGTTCCTGCTCCTGGCCGCGCTGCCGCTCCTCGCGATCCGGCTCGGGGGCCGCGCGGCCGACAACCCATCGCCGGCGTGGATGGTCCACCTGCTCGGGGGAGCCGGGGTGCTGCTCGCGACCCTGGGGGGACTTGCCGCGCTGCTGGCCGGAAGCGTCGTGGCCATCCGCACGCGATCCTTCCCGACCCTCGCCATCGCCCTGGCCTTCGGCGCGGCCGGCGCGTACCTGGCCTGGGTGTACCTTCGCCAGCTGCCCTGGTAGGTCCTCTCCACCACCCTCAGGACGGAACCCACTGATGCCGACACTCTGGGATCCCGCCACCCGCGACACCCTCCTGCGCCGGGTAGCCGCACTTGCTCCCGCCGCAGCCCCGCGGTGGGGCAGCTTCACCGCCCCGCAGATGCTGGCGCACCTGGCCGACGCCCTGCGCATGGCCACGGGCGAACTCCCCGTGGCGCGGCGACCGGTGCCGTGGCTGCTCTACACGCCCCCGTTCAAGCAGCTGATCATCCACGTCCTGCCCTTTCCTCGCGGGGCACCGACGGCGCCCGAGTTGCTGGCACGGCCGCTGGGCGCCGACCCGGTGGAACTCGATCGTGAACGCACCGCGTACGCGGCGGCGCTCGACCGGTTCGTGGCGCTCTCGCCGGCGGGGCCCTGGCCGGTGCATCCGGCCTTCGGGCCACTGAGCGGGGCCACGTGGGGCGTGCTGCAGGCCCGGCACGCCGACCACCACCTGCGTCAGTTCGGGGCGTGACCCGCGGCGGGGCCGTGAACGCGAAGCTTCCTTCATTGTGAGGGGGCCGCGAAACTCCCTTCATGGACGCCGGTTCCGCTTGACCCGGCCGGCCCACCGCTGATCTTTGGTGGTGCCGGCCGCGTACGCTCGCCCCCGGCGGCACGCGGTGGCATCCGGAAGGCGGTATGACCCGCACCTGCAGGGCGTGCTTCACGCTGAGTCTCCTCTTCCTGGCGGCCTGCACCGCACCGAACGATCCCACGCTGCCCCGCCAGGCCTCCCTCCAAACCCCGGTCAACAGCACCGGCTTCACGCCGATGCTCGACGCGCAGTCCGACGATCGCTACCTGAACGGGTTCGCCATCACGCTCTACCCGGGCGGGAACACCGTGCCGCTCAGTCACGATGCCGCTGCGCGCGCGGCGGCGCGCGCCATCGTGCCCCGGAATGCGAGCGGCGCGGGCTACCCGGGCTGGGGTAATGGCAAGGTGGTGCTGCTGAGCGCCGGACCGAGCAACGCCTCGAAGGAGTGGTGCTCGGCGGCCACCGCCACCAGCTGGCCCACCTGCACCTCGTGGAGCTTCAGCGGGCGTGCCGCAGCCGACGCGGCCGTCCAGCGGACGCGGCTGGCGATCATCAACGGCGCCATGGGCGGCGCGCCCATCAATCAGTGGACCACCACGGCCAGCCCGGTCTACGCCACCATCGCCGCGCGCCTGCAATCCCGGGGGCTGAGCGAGCGCCAGGTGCAGGCCATCTGGCTCAAGCCGGCGCACAACCTCCCGGTGTTGAGCCTGCCGGACATGGGCGCCGATGCGTTCGTCGTCGTCCGGGAGACGGCCCAGGCCCTCCGGGCCATGCGGCTGCGGTACCCCAACCTGCAGCTGGTCTTCCTCGAGACGCGGACCTACGGCGGCTATTCGACGACCGACCAGAGCCCCGAGCCGTTCGCGTACGAGACCGGCATCGCGGTCCGGTGGCTGATCCTGGCCCAGATCGTCCAGCGGGAGACCGGCGTGATCGACTCGATCGCGGGTGACATGCTCACCGGCGTCCCGGTGGTCACGTGGGGCGCCTATCTCTGGACCGACGGGCTCGCGGGCCGCGCCGACGGCCTGGTCTGGACCCCGGCCGACGTGATGGGCACCGACGGGATGCACCCGAGCACCAGCGGGCAGAGCAAGGTCGCGAACCTGCTCATGACGTTCTTCAAGGGGAGCCCCTACACCCGCTGCTGGTTCCTCGCCGCCCGGCCCGCCTGCTGATCCAGGGGCGGGTCGGTGGCCCGGGCCCTCCCTGCCGCGCGTTCGGGGGGTCAGGCTAAGCTTCGGGCACGCCGCCATGCCCCGCGCATCCCATCCCCCCCGCCATCGGTGGCGTCCGTGACCTACGGCCGCCACTTCCACGCATCCATCGCCGACGTGCATCCCGACCTGCGGGCCATCCTGCAGGACGAGGGGTCGGTGCCGCTCCCCGTCGTGGCCCAGGTCCTGGCCCGCGCCACGCTGCGGTTGCGGGCCCTGTTCCGCACGGCGGAGCCGGTGCTGGCCATCCCAGGCTCCGCGGCGCTCGTGCGCGAGATCGGGCTGCAGGCGGTGGTGGAACACCGGGCGCTGGTGATCGTGGCCGGCGCGGAGAGTGACGCGCTGGCCACGGCGGCGGAGGCGCTGGGGAGGGAGGTGATCCGGGTGGTGGTGCCCCCGGGCCAGGTGCTCGAGCCGGCGCACCTGAGCCGGTTTCTCTGCGGCCCCGAGGTGGACAGCGTGGTCCTGGCGCACGCCGACCTGGCCACGGGCGCGCTGGCCCCGCTGGCGGAGCTCGCGCGGGTGGTGCGGACCCGGCGAGAGGTGCTGCTCTACGTCGACGCGGTGGGCACCCTCGGCGCCAGTCCCCTGGAGACCGACCGGTGGGGACTCGATTTCGTGGTGGCGAGCTCCGAGGGGCCGCTGGGACTGCCGCCCGGCCTGGCCTTCGCGGCGGCCTCCCCGCGGCTGCTGTCACGGATCCGCGCGCAGCCGGCGCGGGGGATCATGCTCGACCTCGCGGCCCATCACGCCGCGGCGAGCCGGGGCCAGATCCTCGGCCCCACCCCGGCGGGGCTGGTGCGGGCGCTCGACCGGCAGCTGGAGCGGATCCTCGAGGCGGAGACACTGGAGCAGCGGTGGGCGCGGCACGCGGCCCTCGCCGCGCAGGTGGATGCGTGGCTCGCCGGGCAGCCGGGGGTGCGGCTGGTCGCGGCGGCGGGACGCCGGGCCAGCGCCTTCTCCTGCCTGGAACTGCCGCCGGAGCTGGCGGCGGCAACGGTCGTGGCGTCGCTGGCCGAGGAGGGGTGGTTCGTGACGCCCGCGGTGGTCAGCGACCCGCGCGTCCTGCGCATCGGGCATCACGGCGACATGGCGGCCGATCACCTGGCCGGCCTGCTCGAGGCGCTGGGGCGGCGGCTGGCCAGGTAGCCGGTCCGGCCGCGGGGCCGGCTATTCCACCTTGAAGCGGCCCACCTGGGTCATCAGTCCCTGCGCGCCTTCCGCAAGCGCGTGCGCCGAACCTGCGACCTGCTCCGTGCTCGCGGAGAGCTGCTGGGCGCTGGCCGCGATCTCCTCCGCCGCCGCGGCCACGTCCTCGGTGCCGCCGGAGACCTCCTGCATCCGGCTGGCGATCCCCTCCACCAGCCCCCGCACCTCGGTGGTGGACTGGCTGATCTGCCGGCTCCAGTCATCGGTCTGGTGGGCCTCGTCCGCCACCCGGGCCAGCCCCTCGGAGGCCTTCTGCGCGGTGGCCCGCGCCGCCTCGCCGCCCCGCGCCAGTCGGAGCAGCCGCTCCCGGGCCGTCGCCACCCGCTCCTGGACCAGGTGCACCGTCTCGCTGGTGAGGGTGGCGGCCTGGGCGGCGTGGCCGGCCAGCTTCTTCACTTCCTCCGCCACCACGGCGAAGCCCTTGCCTTCCTCGCCCGCGCGCGCGGCCTCGATGCCCGCGTTGAGCGCGAGCATGTGGGTCTGCCGGGCGATCGCCTTGGTCTCGGTGACGAACTGGTCGATCTGCTCGGACGCCGTGGCCAGCGCCGCCGCCTCCTCCGCGCCGCGGGCGATCTCGTCGGCCAGCCGCCGCAGCTCGCTGGAGCTCGCCTGGAGCTCATCGCGGTGGTCACGCGCCAGCTGGGCCAGGGCCGCGTTGCGCGCGGCGGCCTCGCCGGCGCTGGCCGCCAGGGTCTGGGCGATCTCCAGGATCCGGTGGGCATCTTCGGCCGCGCTGCGGACCAGGGCCGCCTGCTTGGTGGCCCGGTCGGTGAGGTCGTTGCAGGTGCCGGAGACCTCCTCGGTGGAGGCGCTCATCTGCTGGGTGGAGGAGGAAATCTGCTGCGCCATCGAGGCGGCCTCCTGCGCGCTGCCCCGGATGGCGCCCACCAGCGTGCGGAGTTGGGTGAGCATGGTGGCCACCGCCGCCGTGAGGCCGTCGGTCTCGTGCGAGCCCATCGACGAGACGGCCACCGAGAGGTCGCCTTCGGCCACCCGGCTCGCCACCACCACGGTATTGCCGAGCGGGCGGAGGATGTTGCGGACGGTCCAGCTCACGAGGAAGGTGGCCACCAGCATCCCGGCCGCGACGTACACGGCCATGGCCAGCGCCAGCGCGGAGAGGAATCCCGGTCCGCTGTCGGTGCGGCCATACCCCAGCCACACGATGCCCGCGAAGAGCAGCCCCATCGACACCACCAGCAGGGTGGCGACGAGGTACATCCGGCGGACGAAGCGCTGGCGCTGAGAGGCCATGAGTGTGGGGGTGGAGGGTTTGGAACGTAGGCCGGGCGGGAGGGGCGGGGCAAGGGCGGGGATCAGCGCGCCCCTGGCCCGTGTTTTCCCGTTTCCCGGGGTTGTGCGTAGATTCCCCGCCTTATGACTGACACGACCGAAGGCTACCGCCCCGAGGAGGTCGAGGCCAAATGGCGCGCCCGGTGGGCCGAGCGCGGCACCAATCAGCCCGACCTGGATCACCCGAAGCGCCCGTTCTACAACCTGATGATGTTCCCCTACCCCTCGGCCGAGGGGCTCCACGTGGGGAACATGTTCGCCTTCACGGGCAGCGACGTGTACGGCCGTTACCAGCGGCTGCGGGGACATGACGTCTTCGAGCCGATCGGGTACGACGCCTTCGGCATCCACAGCGAGAACTACGCGATCAAGGTGGGCCTGCACCCCGCCGAGCTCATCCCGAGGAACATCGCCAACTTCCGCCGCCAGCTGGAACGGATCGGCGGGATGTTCGACTGGCGCCACGCCCTGAGCACCACCGACCCGGCGTACTACAAGTGGACGCAGTGGCTGTTCCTGCAGCTGTTCAAGGCGGGCAAGGCGTACAAGAAGAAGGCCGCGGTCAACTGGTGCCCCAACTGCAAGACCGTGCTTGCCAACGAGCAGGTCGAGGGCGGGCTGTGCGAGCGCTGCAAGACCCCGGTGGAGCAGCGCTTCCTGGAGCAGTGGTTCTTCCGGATCACCGAATACGCCGAGCGGCTGCTCGCGAACCTCGACACGCTCGACTGGTCGGACACCACGCGGCTGGCGCAGCGGAACTGGCTCGGGCGGAGCGAGGGCGCGGAGATCACCTTCGCGGTGCCGGCCGACCCGTCGAGCGGCCGGGCGGCCGAGGCCATCACGGTCTTCACCACCCGCCCCGACACGCTCTTCGGCGCCACGTTCATGGTGCTGGCGCCCGAACACCCGCTGGTGGCGCGCCTGACCACGCCGGAGCGGAGGGCGGAGGTCGAGGCCTACGTGCAGCGCGCGGCCGCGATGGACCTGGTCTCCCGCAAGGTGGGCGACAAGGACAAGACCGGCGTGTTCCTCGGCGCCTCCGCCATCAACCCGGCCACCGGGCGGCCGATGCCGGTCTGGATCGCCGACTACGTGCTGATGGAGTACGGCACCGGCGCCATCATGGCGGTGCCCGCGCACGATGAGCGGGACTTCGCCTTTGCGCGGGAGTTCGGGCTGGAGGTCGTGCGGGTGCTGGCCGGCGAGGGCCAGGCGGCCACCGCGCCGCTCGCGGCCGCCGAGACGGAGGTGGCGGGCTTCCGGCTGGTCAACTCCGGCCGGTTCGACGGCCAGGAGGCCGAAGCGGCCAAGCAGGCCATCACCGCCTGGCTGGCGGCGGAAGGCAAGGGCAAGGCGGTGGTACAGTACCGGCTGCACGACTGGTGCATCTCCCGCCAGCGGTACTGGGGCCCGCCGATTCCCATCATCTATTGTGATGCCTGCGGCCCCGTGGCGGTGCCGGAGCGGGACCTGCCGGTGATCCTGCCGCCGATCGAGGACTTCCGTCCCGACGACAGCGGCGTCTCGCCCCTGGCGCGGCACGAGGAGTGGTACTTCGTCCCGTGCCCGACGTGCGGCGCGCGCGCCCGGCGGGAGACAGACGTCTCGGACACCTTCCTCGATTCGGCCTGGTACTACCTGCGGTACCCGAGCACGGAGTTCACGGACCGCCCCTTCGATTCCGCGCGGACGAAGACCTGGTGCCCGGTGACCACCTACATCGGCGGCAACGAGCATGCGGTGCTGCACCTGCTCTACAGCCGGTTCCTGGCCATGGTGCTCAAGGACCTGGGCCACATCGCCTTCGAGGAGCCGTTCACCCGCTTCCGGGCCCACGGGCTGATCGTCAAGGACGGCAGCAAGATGTCCAAGTCGCGGGGCAACGTGGTGATCCCCGACGAGTACATCGCCCAGTGGGGCGCCGACACCTTCCGCATGTACCTGATGTTCCTGGGGCCGCTCCAGGAGGGCGGGGACTTCCGCGATGCCGGCATCAACGGCCCCCGGCGCTTCCTGGAGCGGGTCTGGGTGATGGTCGGTGAGGCCGAGGATTCCGGCGGGGAGCTGCGCAAGGAGCTGGTCACCCGGTGGCACGCCACGCGGAAGAAGTGCGCCGAGGACATCGAGGCGCTGCGCTACAACACCGCCATCGCCGCGCTGATGGAGCTGGTGAACCACATGAAGGAGGCCGGCTGCCGCGACGTCGCGATGGTGCGCGACCTGGTGGTGATGCTGGCGCCGTTCGCCCCCCACTTCAGCGAGGAATGCTGGGAGCGGCTGGGCGGGACCGGCTCCGTGTTCGACGCCGGCTGGCCGATGTGGGACGAGGCGCTCACCCTGTCCGACGAGATCGAGCTGCCGGTGCAGGTGAGCGGCAAGACCCGCTCCAAGGTGATGCTGTCCCGCGAGGCCACCCAGGAGATGGCCACTGCCGCCGCCCTGGCCGACCCGGTGGTCCGGAAGTTCACCGAGGGGAAGCAGGTGGTGAAGGTGGTCTTCGTGAAGGGTCGGTTGCTCAACATCGTCGTCGCCGGTTGAACCACGGAGCACGCGGTGTCTCCGTGTGCTCCGTGCCTCCGTGGTGCCCCCCCCGGGGAGGTGAGAGATGCGGGCCACAGCTGCCACCCTCGCCGCACTCGTGGCGGCTCCCCTCACCGCGCAGGGCGCCGCCGATCCGCGCTACGCCGGGGTCATCGCGGAGACCCGGCAGGCCATCCTCGACTCGATGGCCGCGCACCGGATTCCCGGGGCCCAGATCGCGGTGATCCGCGATGGCCGCCTGGTCTGGAGCGAGGGCTTCGGGCTGGCCGACGTCGAGCAGCAGGTGCCGGTCACCCCGCTCACCCGCTTCCGCATCGCGAGCATCTCCAAGGCCGTCACCGCCGTCGGGCTCGGCCTGCTGGTGCAGGAGGGCCGGGTGGACCTCGACGCCCCGGTGCAGCGCTACGTGCCCTACTTCCCGGTGAAGCCGTGGCCGGTGACCGTCCGGCAGGTGGCGGGGCATATCGCCGGCATCCGGCACTACCGGCCCGGCGAGTTCGAGAGCATGAAGCGTTACGACACCGTGCGCGAGGGGGTGGCGATCTTCGCGGACGACTCGCTGCTGTTCGAGCCCGGGACCCGGTACAGCTATTCGTCGTACGGCTGGAACCTGATAAGCGCGGTGATCGAGGGGGCGAGCGGGGAGGCATTCCTGGCCTTCATGCAGCGCCGGGTGTTCGGGCCCATGGGGATGACCCGCACGGTGCCGGAGTGGCCCGACAGCATCATCCCCTGGCGGGCCCGGGCCTACGTGCACCAGGACTCGCTGCACCCTGCGCAGAACGCGCCCTACGTGGACAACAGCTACAAGTGGGCCGGGGGCGGGTTCCTCTCCACCGCGGAAGACCTGGCGCGCCTGGGGCGGAACCTGCTCGATGCCAGGCTCCTGTCACCGGCGATGGTCGAATTGCTGTGGACCCCGCAGACCCTCGCCGACGGCAGCCGTACCCGCTACGGGATCGGCTGGGGCAGCTACGTGGACGACCACGGCCATCGGCTGGCGGCGCACACCGGCGGTGCCATGGGGGGCACGTCGCACCTGGTGATCTTCCGCGACCAGCGGCTGGTGCTGGCCCTGATCGTCAACAGCAACGAGACCTTCATCGGCGCCTTGCCCGCTTTCGGCGAGCGTTTCCTCGCGGTCGAATAACTTCGTCCCGCTTCCCGCTTCCCGCTTCCCGCTTCCCGCTTCCCGCCTACGGGCACGCATACCGGTAGGCGTCGTCCAGTGCCACCGGCAGCACCAGCGTGCGCAGTCCCTCCGCCTGCGCGGCCTGGCACAGGGAATCGCGCGCCCCGGCATTGGTGGCCCAGCGGTTCCGGTACTCGGCGTTGAGCACCGGCCTGCCCGCGGTGGTGAACGGCGCGTAGACCCCGCATTCGTCATACTCGTGGCACTGCTCGTTCACGGCGAGGTCGAAGTAGTCCACCAGCTCGGGGATCTGGTCGAGGTCGTTCTTGAGCGCGATCGCCAGCCCGCGGTCGTGCGCCGCGTTCGCGAGCCAGCGATTGTAGGCGCGCTGGTCGGTGGCGGTGAGCGGGAAGCCGGTATGAGTCTGGTAGTTGTGGAGCCAGTCGGGTTCCACCCCGTCGCAGCCCTTGGCGGCCGCGGTGTCGAGGCGCGCCAGCATCACCGCCTGCACGTTGGCGGAACGGATGTCGAGCCAGCGCTCCCCCGCCCAGTCCGGGACGTTCTTGCCGAGGTCGCTCGGGAGGAACGATCCTTTGTCGGGGCGCCAGTTCTCGTAAGAACCGGCAGAGAAGTAGCAGATGAGTGCCTGACCGGCGCCATGCACGGCCGCGACGGTGGGCGCGTCCACCTCGAAGAGGTCGAGGTCGTACAGGTCCACCGCGTACCCGAGGTTCGGGGTGCCGTCGAGCTGCCACTGCCAGGTTACCCCGGCCGCCGGGCGATACCAGGAACCCACGGTGACGGGCGGGACGTCGGGATCGAGGTCGCCGGGCGGCGAGGGCTCGCCGGGGCCGCCGCCGCCGTCGGCGCAGGCGGCCAGGGCCAGCAGCAGGGTCAGGCGCAGGAGACGTGTCATCCGCCCAACATGGCCGCGCGGCGACGGCGTTGCCGTGAGGCGAGTCACCCCCGCGGGCTCAGCGGGGCGGCCGGTGCATCTCCCGCCAGTCCTCCTGCAGCGCGGCGGCCGGGTTGAAGCCGGGCGTATCGGACAGGATGTACTCCCCTTTCCCGTTGCTCCATGCGCTGGTGTAGCCCCCCACCAGTTCCACCCGCTCGTTGCTGCGCGGGTCGATGTACGTCTCCACGCCCCGGATGGCCTGGCCGAACTGCTCCGCCATCCGGTCCTGGACCGCCTGGTTCTGGGCGTAGGTCTGCTGGATGCTGCTGCTGATGGCCTGCTGGGCTTCGCGCCAGATCCGCTGCCGGTCCATCGCGGCCTGTTGCTGGATCCGTCCCACGTTGCTGAGGAACTGGGCCACCGCCGCCTGGTACTGGGGGTTCGGGCGGGTGGACGCGATCATGGTGGCAAACAGTTTGGCCTGCCGGTCCAGCTGGCCCCGCGGCGCCCAGGTGCCCACCACGTTGTAGGCCATGAGCTGGTAGTTGGTGGCGGTCATGGCCGTGCCGCCGTTCATGAGCGCGGCGCTGTTGGCGCTCGGCGCGGCGATCGTGGCGATGGTCGCCGAGATCCATTCCTCCACCGGCTGGCCGTTCATCTGGTGCTGCACCCGCACCCGGCCCGCCTCGGCCCGGACCCCCCGCAGGTAGCCCTGCTGCACGATCGGGCCGTAGGTCCGGTCCAGGCCCTCCTGTTCCGCGCGCGAGACCGCCGGCAGCGCCTCGCCGCCCACGACCCGCGCCTGCTGCCGGGTCCGCGGCACCACCATCCGCGCCAGAAAGTCGGCCGGGCTCATCACGGGATAGGCGTCGCATGCCATGTTGTTCGCGGCGCTCTGCTGCATCACCTGCTGCTGCATCGGGTCGTCCGACCAGACCCAGGCGTACTGGGGCAGGATCTCGATGCCGTTCAGTCCGTCAGGGGACCGGGCGCGCCATCGCGCCTGGATGATGTTCTGGGGGCAGCGCGCCATGTTCTGGGCCCACTGGATGCCCCCCTCTTCCTTCCAGTCCGAGGGGATCAGCAGCCGTGCCACCTCCACCGGCTGCCCCCACCCCTGGCTGTCCATGATCCTCACGAGGCGCATCCGCATGACGCCGCTCCCCGGTGCGGTCGCCGGGGCCGGCCGGGACCGCGTCTGTTGTGCCGAGGCCAGGCCTGCCGCCATGAGTGAGGTCGCGAGGCCCAGCAGGACCGCCTGCACCAGTCTCCGCATGCACGAAGCCTTCCGTTGGGGTCCGGCTACTCCTCCGGCGGCCGGCCGAGCCTGACCCGGACGATCCCGATCTGGCCTTCCCGGGATACCTGCAGCGAGAGCACGTCGCCGGCGCGGTGCCGCACCACCACCGCGATGAGTTCATCGGGCGTCTCGATCGCGACCCCCCCGGCCTCGACGATCAGGTCGCCTGGCAGGATGCCTGCGGCCTCGGCAGGGCCCCCAGGATATAACTGGGTGACGATGGCACCCGCCTGGCGGGTGACCTTGAGTCGGCGGAGGTCGGCGGCCTCCACGGCCCGCGCCCCGATGCCGAGGAACCCCCGGTTGGCGGCCGGAACCGGCGCCGAGTCCACGGTGGCTGATGGGGCGGGCGCAGGCACAGGCGCGGGCGCAGGTGCGGGGACGGGCGTCGCGGCAACCGGTGGGCTGCCCGCGGCACCGGTGAAGCGTATGCCGGATTCGATGAGGCCGACCTCTCCCTCCAGCCCCTCGAGTCCTTCCTGCGGCAGGTTCTCGATGAACGTGATGATGCCGCCGGTCGGCGCCCGCAGTGCGACCACCTTGATGTACACCGCGGCGCCCAGCGTGCTGCGGGCGCTGGCCAGCGCAAACTCGCCCGGCTGCCCCCCGAGAGTCACGGGGCCATGCCGCTCGGCGCGGAACTCCTTCCAGTAGGACGCGAAGGCGGCCATCGTCTCCTCGACCACCTGGGCGGGCTCGGCATCGCGACCGCCGCCGACGGTAATGGTCGCCGGGTCGCGGGCCAGCACCACCGAGGCATCGAGCACGGTCCGGGCCGTCCACCGGGCGGGGACGGGGATCGTGAACCGCCCCTGCGGGTCGGCGAACTCCTCCTGTGCGGTGATCGGCGCGGCCAGGACCGTCAGGAGCAGCGACAGGGGGCGGAGGCCCGGCGTGCGGCCGGCGGGGAAGGGCATGGGCGTGGGGGCAGGGGGTTGCCCTACACTAGGCACGGGACCGGGGCGACGCAACGTCGCGGATCACGTCTACAGCAGTCGGGTGATCCACTCCCCGACCACGTAGCCCACCGCCGCGACGCCGAAACCCACCAGGAACATGTCCACCCCGCTGCGGAAGATGCCGCGGCCGGTGAACACGCTGCGGGCCGCGCCGACACCGAAGTGGGCCAGCATGGAGAGGGTGAAGCTGGTCCAGATGGCCTGGGGCCCGGTGGTCAGGAGGAAGGGTGCCACCGGGATCAGGGCGCCGATGCCCGTCGCCGTCCCGGTGATCCATGCCTCCCGCATGGGGGAGCTGTCGGGCTCGCCGATCTTGAGCTCCTCCCGCACCTTCTCCTGCAGCGCACGCTCCGGATCGGCCATGACCTGGCGGGCGAGCCCCTCGGCCTGGTCGCGCGGGATCCCCTTGGCCTGGTAGAGCAGGGACAGTTCCTCCCGCTCAAGGTCCGGCATGAGGCGGATCTCCTCCCGCTCCATCGCGATCTCGTGCTCATGGACCTCGCGCTCGCTCTTGGCGGCG
The DNA here is from genome assembly GCA_044221045.1 of Gemmatimonadales bacterium. Lineage (GTDB taxonomy): Bacteria > Gemmatimonadota > Gemmatimonadetes > Gemmatimonadales > GWC2-71-9 > JADJOM01. The sequence continues at coordinate 12,759 of JBGAPX010000027.1, read as the reverse complement.
AGGTATCCCGAGGAGCCCATCGAGAGGGCATCGGCCACCATGCCGGCGATGCCCGCCACCACCACGGCGTGACCCGAGAGGTTGAGCTCGCCCTGCGCGCCGAGCATGCCGGCCACGAGCGCCAGGGCTCGGCACTGCTGCCCGCCAGGCCCGCGAGCGACTCGGCGTGCTCCGCCGACTCCCGGGCCAGGGTCAGCGCCGTGGCGCCGGCCGGCCCATTCGGCGCCTGCCGGTGCAGCGCCAGGTAGCCTTTCACCTCCCGACCCTCTTCCTCGAGCAGCAGCGGCGCCAGGAACCCGGGGCCGAACCGGCGGGCCATCCACGCCATGCCGCGGGCCCGGACGGAGGGGGAGTGTCGTGGGGGGAGTGCATGGCCCTGCTGGCGCAGCAGGTCCTGCCAGATGGTGACGTGGCGCGCTTCGATACCAGCCAGCTGCCGGTACACACCGGCGCGAGTGGTGTCGGGCTCGAGGGTGGCGAGAACGTCGTACAGGAAGGCCGCATCGGCCTCGTCCTGCAGGTGATGCAGCCACTCGTGCGGCGCCGGAGGGGGAGCGGTCGCAGCCATGCCCGGAATGTAGTGCACTCCCCCGCGCCACACCCGCCCCCGTCTTGACGGCGAATCCCACCTTGCCACATGTTGGCCGGTCCCGCAGGCCCCGACCGATCCCTGACCGCCCCCGCTCCCCGAGGAAGCTCATGTCCCGTTGTGCCCGATCCCTGGGCGCGCTGGCGCTCGCCGGCGTCGCGCTGCTCGGCGCCTGTGCCGAGCCGATGGCCTCGCCTGACGCCGGCACCGCCCCGGTCCGCACCGTGCATCTCGCCGCGCCGGCCACGCTCTCCGGCCGCTACCTCGTCAGTTTCCGCGGCGCGGAGCCGGCCGACTTCGCGGCATCCGTCGCGGCCCTCGGGGCCACGATCGAGCGCCGGCTGCCTTCGGTGCGCGCGGCGGTCCTGCGCAACGTGAATGCCGCCGCAGCGGCCGCGCTCGGGGCCCGTTCCGACCTCGATGGCATCGCCGGTGACATGGGGGCCCAGATGGTCCCGGCGCCGGTGGTCACCCAGCGCTTGACCTACGCCGGCGCCGGTGCGCCTCGCGCCACCGGGACGGACCAGAGCGGCGCCTTTTTCTACCCGCTCCAGTGGAACATCCGCCAGGTACGCGCCGACCTGGCCTGGGGCGCGACCCCGGCGGGTCAGGGCAAGCTGGTCTGCATCCTCGACAGCGGCATCGACCCCGACCACCTCGACCTGGCCGGCCGGGTGGATCCTGCGCTGATTACCTCCTTCGTCAGCGACACCTCGTACCCGGGCAACCAGGACGGCCTCGACTACAACGCCCACGGCACGTCCACGGCCGCGTACATCGTCTCCAACGGCTTCGGGGTCGCCTCGGTGGCGCCGGACGCCCGGCTCTGCTCGGCCAAGGTGCTCGGCGTCACCGGCTTCGGCAGCTACATCGACATGGTCGTGGCCATCCTCTGGGCCACCGAGACCGCCCATGCCGACGTCATCAACCTGAGCCTCGGCGGCTACTACAACCAGGAACTGCCCGGGGCCCTGCTGCTGCTCAACATCATCCAGCGGGCCATGGACCTCGCCACCAGCCGCGGCGTGGTGGTCGTGGCCGCCGCCGGGAACATGGCCCTGAACCTCGACGAGGACGCGCGCCGGTTCCTGTTCGTACCGGGACAGCTGCGGAACGTGATCAGCGTCGGGGCCACCGCCCCGTTCAACCAGCAGAACTTCGACGGCCTGGCCAGCTACTCGAACTACGGCGGCCGGACCGGCGTCGACCTCGTGGCCCCTGGCGGCGACTTCCTGGTGGGCGGCGTGGTGGAGGACCTCGTGCTGTCCGCCTGCAGCCAGTATCAGGTCACCCTGCCCTTCGCCTGCAGCGCGGTGGACTACCTGTTCACCGCCGGGACCAGCGAGGCGACCCCCCATGTGGCGGGGGCCGTGGCGGTGATCGAGTCGCAGAAGGCCACCCCAGTCAGTCCGGCCGCCCTGACCAAGTGCATTCTCCAGGGCACCGATGCGGTCGGCCCCTCGAGCATCTACGGCGCGGGTCGGCTCAATGTCCTGAAGGCTGCTGGATGTTGATGCGATGATGTCGCTTTGAAGGCATGAGCCAGGAACCGCTTGCGACAGCAGCGTATAAGTCGTTGATTTTCAACAATTTATGTTGCTGTCGCGAGCGGCTCCCTTGGCTCCGCGATCAGTCTGGGATTGAAGCCCTGCCTTGGCGTGTCGGATCGACTCTCCCCCGGGGGCTACCCCCTGCAACCCTGCCCCGGTTTCCAGCATCTTTCCCACGTCATGAACGACGCGTACCTCCTGACCGACGCTGACGTTATCCTCGCCCAGGCTCGGGCCGGCGACCCCGCCGCGCTCGAGCGGTTGTATCGCGCCTACGAAGCGCCCGTCTACAACCTTGCCCGCCGCATCTGCCGCACCGTGGAAGACGCCGAGGATGTGTTGCAGGAGACCTTCTTCGAGGTCTGCCGCAGCATCGGCCGGTACCGCGGCGATGGCAGCCTGTGGGGGTGGGTCCGCACCATCACGGCCAGCAAGGCGCTGATGCGGCTGCGGCGGAACAAGTACCGCGATACCGATGAGCTGGACGAGGAATTCCATCCGCCGAGCATGAAGGTCGACGGCGGGCTCCGGATGGACCTCGAGGCGGCCCTGGAACGGTTGCCTGAGACCAGCCGTGCGGTGGTGTGGCTGCACGACGTCGAGGGGTACACGCACGAGGAAATCGCGGGGATGATGGGCAAGACCGTCAGCTTCTCCAAGTCCCAGCTGGCGCGCGCGCACACGCGACTGCGGCGCTGGCTCGGGGAGGAGCGGGTACCCGCATGAGCCACCTCTCCGTGGAGCAGCTGCTGGAGCTTCGCGAACGGGGCGCGGAGCCGGGCCAGGCGGCGGCGCGCGAGCACCTGCAGGCCTGCCCCGCTTGCCAGGCCGAACTGGGCCGGATGGACCAGCGGGTGGCGCGGCTCCGGGCGTTGCCTGCCCTCCGGCCGGCCCGGGATCACTGGCCGGCGGTGCGCGAGCGGGTGGTGGCCACCCGGCGGCTCCGCCGCCTGCGCTGGGCCGGCATCGCGACGCTCGCCGCCGCGGCGGCCCTCGCGGTGGTCGTGGTCCACCGACGCCAGTCCACCGCGCAGGTCACCACCGCGGTAGCGATCAGCGACGTCATGACCCGTTCCCACCAGCTCGAGCGGGTGCTCGAGGCCTACAACCCGGACGCTCGCGTGACCGACGGGGTGACGGCGCGGGTGGCGGGCGAGCTGGAGGACCGCATCGCGGTGGTGGACCGGCGGCTCGAGGTGGCCCAGATGATGGACGCCCAGCAGCGGGACGCGGCGTTGCTGCGGCTGTGGCAGGAACGGGTGGGACTGCTCGACGCGCTGGTGGATGTCCACCTCACGCGCGCGAGTGACGTGGGGTTCTAGGCCGCCATGCGCGCCCTCTCCCCGTACCGCCTGTTCGCCCTCGCCGCGCTCGCGCCCGCGATCCTCGCCGCCCAGGAACCTGTCCGCCGCCCCGACGCTGATCGGGTGCTGATCAGGCGGGACCCGGCGCCCGAGCACGAGTTGCTGCAGGCCCAGATCCAGGTCATCAGCACTCGCCGGGCCCGGGTGGGGATCTCCCTGGACCTCCGCCCCCGCGACGACGACTCCGTCGGCGCCCTCGTGCAGAGCGTGACGCCCAACGGCCCCGCCGCCCGGGCCGGGCTCCGCTCCGGTGACGTGATCACCAGCGTCAACCGGCAGAGCATCTCCATGCCGCTCTCGAACCTGTCCCGCGACGTCTCCGCCTCGGGCCTGCGCCTGATCGAGCTCATGTCCGACTTCAAGCCCGGCGACACCCTGGCCGTGGAATACCGGCGCGGCCGGGACCGCCGCAATGCCGCGGTGGTCTGCGGCGAGGAGCCGGTCATCACCTGGCGCGGGCCCGACGGCAGCTTCGGCTTCTCGTTCGGGGAGGAGGAGAATCCCATCGCGGCCGAGGCCCTGCGGCGCACCCTGGAATCGCCATGGCGGATGCAGCCCGACGGCCCGCCGTTCCGACCGGACTCGGTCCGCGTCGCGTCGCCGATGCGGATGCCGGCCCCGATGTACGTGCTGGGCACCCCGCTGGCCGACCTGGAGCTGGCGCCGATGAACCCGGAGCTCGGGCGGTACTTCGGGGTGGGGGAGGGCGTCCTCGTGATCAACGTACCGCAGGGGTCCCGGCTTGGCCTCAAGCCCGGCGACGTGGTGCTCTCCGTGGATGGGCGGGCACCGGCCGGTCCGTCCCACCTGGTGCGGATACTCCGCAGCTACAACGGCCGCGAGCCCTTCACGCTGCAGGTCATCCGCATGCAGAAGCGGAAGACCATCACGGGGCAGGTGGCGGAGTAACCTCCCGCATCGCCTCCGCCGCCACCCGGTGGAGGTACCGCACGAACTCGTACAGGTAGTCCATCCCCGCCTGCCGCGCCTCGCTGTGCCACGGGTTCATCACGGTGGACCGAAGCACGAACAGCCCCTCCCGCGCATAGTCCGCCGGACGGATCTCCAGCTCTCCCAGCAGGTGGGTGAGCGTAGCCCCGCGATACTGCCGCTCCTCGAACCGGGTCCGCGAGACGAAGAACGGCTGCGCCGCGGAGAGCCGGTGGTGCGACCGCGAGCCGGGGATGCTCGCCGCCGTGAAGATGAGCTCGTTGAGCCGGTTGATGGCGCCGAGCGAGACCGGCGCCGGGACCATCTGGCCATCGCGCCAGGCCATGGGCCGCGCCACGAAGCAGACCAGGTTGGTCTCCGGCTCCGCGATCGGGAAGAAGGTGAACGGCGCCGGCGCTGCCGGTTCCGGCGCCCGCTCCCGCTCGAACTTGAGGAACAGCTGGTGGTGCCGGGTGAGCAGCCGCGCCAGCCGGCGGGCGTTGAGCAGCGTCACCCGCACGATCTTCCCGTGGCCCTCGGCGGTGAGGGGGATGGTCCGGTGCGCCAGCCAGCAGGACAGTGCGGCAGCGCCGGGCTTCGAGCCTTCAAGGATCAGCGGGCCCATCGAGGTCACCTGCAACGGGTCGTCCACGGCGCCGACGCCAATGCCGTCATCGCCAAGGTACTGGGCGCGCTGGGTGATGAACTCCGTGACCCGGCAATCCCGGAAGGCCACCACGCCGGCAGGGTAGGGGATGTAGCCCATCTTGTGGGGATCGACGGTGGTCGAATCGCTGTCCGCCATAGCCAGGAACGCGGCGTAGGTCTCCCGGTCGGTCCACCGGATCTCCTCCACTCGCCGGTCCGGCTGGGCAAGCCCGACGTCCAGGTCGAACCGCTCCTCGAGCTGCAGGGCCGAGGCGTACGCGTCGCAGAGCGCATCGAGGCCGGCGCTCGCCGGCGGCTGGGTCACCGACACGCCGCAGAACAAGGCCCGCAGGTAGCCGCCCCACGCGGCGTCCACGTGCAGCCAGAACGACCGGCCGGCCTCGCGCTCCCAGGCGGCCCGCAGGTCGCGGATGCGGTGGATCGGGTCGACCGCCCCCTCCTCCGTGGTGCCGACGATGCCGATGACGGCCGCGACGTATTCCTCGGGGCGGAGCCCGGCGATCGCCGCGCGCAGGCCCTCGATGTCCATCTGGAACCGGTCGTTGACGGGGATGAGCCTGGCGGCCTCCTCCCCGTAGCCCAGCACGTTGCACGCCTTCGCGATCGAGTAGTGCGCCGCGGCCGAGGCCAGCACGACCGGGCGAAGCCCGGTCTCGGCCAGGATCGGCCCGAGGCCCCGGCGCGCAATGTTGTAGCGGCTGCCGGCCGCGGCGCCGTTGACGGCCGCGAGCGCCGCCGCGGGGCTCAAGCCGCGCTCCCGCTCCAGGGTCGCCGCGAGGTCGCGGAGGATCCCCGTGGCGATGTCCGGAGTGAGGGACACCAGCGTCCGGTCGTCGAGCCCGGTGATCGCCGCCTCGGCCCCGTTGGGCAGCCGGACCCGCAGCCCCAGTCCCGACTCCCGGCAATACTCGCGCGCGATCAACGGCGCGAACTGCACCGCGCGGGCCGCCCACAGCGCCTCGATGTTGGCCAGGGTCCCGCCGGAGCAGATGTGGGCCCAGGAGCGCGCGGGGTGATACCCGAGCATCCCCGCCACCATTCGGCCCACCTCGAGCTCCAGCGCCACGGTGATCGGCGCGGCCTCGCCGGTGACATTGTTCGGGTTGTAGAGCAGGCCCGCGAAGTACCCGAGCACCGCCGGGAGGCTCTGCTCGGAGATCATGTGCGCGTTGTAGCGCGGGGAGTGCATCGGGAAGTGGTACTTGAGCTCGCTCAGGATGGCGTCGAGCTGGCCGGTCAGGGCGTCGAGCCACGACTCATGCTCCGGGCTGCGGCGCCGCAGCCGCCCCACGATCCACGGGTCGGCGGGGAAGTAATTCCGTCGCCAGTGGATGTAGTCCTGGAAGATGTGGTCGAAGAGCTCGGTCCAGACCGGGGCGTTCTCCGCCCGGGGGCCGAGGAACCAGGCCGTGAGCGGGTAGGCGGCGTCCCCCTGCAGGTGGGGGGCGGTGTCGCCGGAGTGCGGGGAGGTCATGCAGGGAGCTTCGGCCCGGACCCCCGGCTTGGCAAGGGGGCCGGCCCCCGATCGCGGCCTCCAGCCGCCCTAGCGGCCCTCCTTGAAGAGCCGGTACCACTCTGCCCGTTCCTCGGGGGTGAAGACGCCGAGTTCCTCGAAGATCTCGCGCGCGAACTCCAGCGCGCCCAGGCCGCTCGCGGTGATGAGCCCGCGGTCCCGCACCGCGAGCGCCTGCACGTACCCATCGGCGCCGGCGTAGCCCGGCGCCTGGGCGGCCAGGTAGTCGGCGCCATTGCTGGTGTGCTTCCGGCCCTCGAGGAATCCGCCCCGCGCCAGCGCCACGGTGGCGCCGCAGATGGCCGCCACCGGTGTCCTGGCCCGGAGCAGCCTGCTGATCAGGGCGGTGAGCTGCTCGTCCGGCGGCGCGGTCTCCCAGCGGTCGCCGCCCGGCAGGATCAGCAGCCGGATCTGTTCCGGGTCCACCTCGGCGATGTCCTCGTCCGGGAGGACGGTGAGGCCGCCCATGGAGACCACCGGCTCGCCGGTGAGGCCCAGGGTGAGCACCTGGTGCTGACTCGAGCGGCGGAGTTCGGCGATCGCGTACGCGGCCTCCCAGTCGGCGAAGCCATCGAAGACCAGCAGCGCGGGCATCGACCGCATCAGGCTTCCACCGGTTCCAGCGCGCGGATCTGCGCGGCCAGCCGCGCAAAGGTGGGCACGTCGAGGCTCTGGGCGCCGTCGCTCAGGGCATGGTCGGGGTCGGGATGCACTTCGATGATCGCGCCCTGCGCCCCGGCGGCCAGCCCGGCCAGGGTCAGGGCCGGCACGATGCTTCGCACCCCGGCGGCGTGGCTCGGGTCGGCCAGCACGGGGAGGTGGGTGCGCTCCCGCACCAGCGCCACCGCGTTCAGGTCGAGGGTGTGCCGCGTGGCCCGTTCGAAGGTGCGGATGCCGCGCTCGCACAGCACCACGTTCGGGTTGCCGTGTGAAAGCACGTATTCCGCCGCGTGCAGCCACTCCTCGAGCGTGGCGCCACCCCCGCGCTTGAGCAGGATCGGCTTGCCGCTCCGCCCCGCGGCTCGCAGCAGCGCGAAGTTCTGCATGTTGCGCGCGCCGATCTGCAGCATGTCGGCGTAGCGCGCCACCAGCGGCACCTCCTCCCAGCTCATCACCTCGGTGACGACCGGCAGGCCGGAGCGCTCCCGCGCCTCGGCCAGGAACTTGAGCCCCTTCACCCCCAGCCCCTGGAAGTCGTACGGCGAGGTGCGGGGCTTGAACGCGCCGCCGCGCAGCATGTCCGCGCCCGCCTGCGCGACCAGCTCGGCGGTGCGGAGGATCATCTCCTCGCTCTCGACGGAACAGGGGCCGGCGATCAGGACCGGGCGGGGGCCGCCGATCTCCACGGCGCCGACCCGGACCACCGTCCCCTCGGGCTTCTGGCGCCGGTCGAACAGCGGGAGGTCGGGCTTGGGCCGCAGGTGCGGGGGCCGCGCGGCCACCGGACCCACCACCGCGCCCTCGCCCTGCCACGCGGCGTAGCTGCCCAGGATGACGATCCGGGAGGCCAGCGCCTCGATGGCCTCGAGCGCCTCCTGCAGCCGCGGCTCCTGCCGCCCTCCCTCCACGTCGAAGTAGAACCGGTAGGTCCACGGCGCGGACCGCTCCGGCCGGGACTGCAGGCTGGTGAGGTTGACGCCACGCCCGGCGAAGGCCTGCAGCACCGCCGCGAGCATCCCGGGGCGATGGTCCGTCCACACGATCAGCGATGTCTTCTGCGGCAGCGTGCTGTCGGCTGGTTCGGGCGTCGCGAGCTCGGCCCGGGTGAAGGTCAGGAACCGGGTCTGGTTGGTGGGGTCGTCCTCGATGCGTTCCTCGAAGACCGCGAGGCCGTAGGCGTCGGCGGCATGCCGGGAGCAGATGGCGGCCTGGGTCGGATCGCCCGCCCGGGCGACGATCTCCGCGCTCCCCGCCGTGTCCCAGGCGTTCACGAGGGTGGCGTTGGGGAGGTGACGCGCCAGCCAGATGCGGCACTGCCCCAGCGCCACGGGGTGGGAGAGCACCCGGGTGACCTGGTCGAGCCGGGCGCCGGGCACGCCCATGATGCTGTGGTGCACCGGGAGCAGGACCTCCCGCGAGAGCGTGAGGTCGCCCTCCCCGAACGCCTCCTGCAGCAGGTCGTAGGTCGGGGTCACCGACCCGACGAGCGAGTTCTCGATGGCCAGGCAGCCGGCATCGGCCTCGCCGGCGCGCACCGCCGCCACCGCGTCACCCACCTCGCGGCAGCTGATGGTCTCCATGTCGGGCCACTGCTGCCGGGCGGCCGCCTCGCTGAAGGCACCCCGGGTGCCCTGGATTGCCACGCGCATGTTTCACTCCACGGATGGACAAACAAAAACGCCCCGCCGGTCATCGGCGGGGCGTCGGGTTCCTGGTGGCAGGGAGCGTCAGGGCTTCCCCGCACCGGACGACGACGCGCCGCCGGGCGTGGTAAACGAGAAGAAGAAGCCGAACCGCTCAGTGCACCGCATGGACATACGGTACGCTGCATACCCGAGGAGTGTCAAGGGCCGCCCCGCGTCGTCGGCGGCCGCCGCGGTAGATTCTCCCCATGCATCCCCCCCTCCTCGCCTGCCCGATCATGGCGGACCTGGTGGCCCGGCATCGGCCCCCCTCGATCGTGCCCCAGCGGCCATTTCCCGCCCTGGTCGACGCCATCGTCTCGCAGCAGATCTCGGGCAAGGCGGCCGCGAGCATCCTCGCGCGACTGGCGGAACTCGTGCCCATCCGGCCGGCCACCCTGGCCCGCGCCGACCTGCGGCGGCTGCGCCGCGCCGGCCTTTCCCGGGCCAAGGCCACCTACGTGCGGGAGCTGGCCCGCTTTGCCGAGGCCGGCGGCCTGCGCGACCTTGACCGGTTGTCCGACGCGGCCGTGATCGAGCGGCTGATCCAGGTGAAGGGTGTCGGGGTGTGGACCGCGGAGATGTTCCTGATCTTTTCCCTGGACCGGCCCGACGTCTGGCCGGTAGGCGATGGCGGCATCCAGCGCGCCGCGGCGCGGCTCTACCGCGTCCGCGCCCGCTCCCGCCTGGCGCGCCTGGGCGAGCGCTTCCGCCCCTTCCGGACCAGCGCCGCCTGGTACCTGTGGCGGTCGCTGGAGGATCCGGCGCCGCCCGCCTGACTCACCGCGGCGGCCGGCCGCCCGGCCCGCCCGGCCCACCGAAGCGTGGCGGGACCTTCACGTCCTCCGGCAGCTGGGCCCACTGCTCCGGCGTCAGCACTTCCTTCGCACGATCCAGGATGCCCTGCGACATCTCCCGGGCGTGCTCCATCTTGCTCCGGATCATCGAGAACAGCACCGCACGGTCCGGGTCCCTACCCATGCCCTCGATTTCCTTCTGGATGTCGGTGCCGAGGGTGTCCCGGCGGGCAGCGAACTCGCCGCTCAGTGCCTGCAGCCGGGCCAGCTGGTCGTCGGTGAGCCGGAGCGGGATGTTGAGCGCGATGATCGGCTGCACCGGGTCCCGCAGCGCCTGGGTGATGCGGCTGGCGAAGGTCGGCTGCTGCGCCGGTGCCGCGCCGGCGGCGCCGGCTCCCGCGCCTTCGGCGCTTGGGGGCGGTCCGCCGGGAGGAGCTCCGCCGAAGCCGCCGGGCGGGGGGCCACCGAAACCGCCCGGGCCACCAGGACCACCGGGTCCGCCCGGGCCACCGAAGCCGCCCGGTCCTCCGCCGAACAGCGAACTGCCGCCCAGCGCCAGCCGCAGCTGGAGCCCGACCTGGAAGGGCTGCCGGAAGGTCTGGGTGCCGCGGATGTCGCCGAAGCGCTCGTTGATGTCATAGACGAACTGCTCGCTGGCGGGGTCGAAGCCGCGCACCGTGAGGAGCGTGGGGTCCGGCCGGGAGAACTGTCCCCAGCCGTGCAGGTGGTTGTCATCGTGGAACAGCTGGTCCATGCCGGCCAGCAGGTTGGAGGTCAGCAGCGAGATGGTGAGCCGCTGGTCCAGCCCCAGCATGCTGGGCTTCCAGTTGAGCTGCAGGTCGAATGACGGCTGCCACGGGCCCCGGCAGCTGTTCCGGTCCGCGATGGAGCCGAGCTGGCGGCGCAGGCAGTCGCGGGCGCCGGCCGGGGCGGCGGCGAGCAGCCGGTCCATGGCGGCGGCCAGGGCCGGGTCGGCGGTGGAGCCAGGGTCGAAGATGAACGCCCGGTCGTTGCGCGAGCCGTCGCCGTTGATGTCGCCCGCCACGAGCGGCGTGTACGGGGTCCCCGAGGCGGCGCGTCCGATCGCAGTGACCTCGAACCCTCTGGCCACCGGCACCGTCACGGTCGCGACGAACGAGTGCCGGCGGTCGAAATCGCTGACGCTCCGGCCGCTGGCGTAGAGCTGGCGGCCGGCGGTCTGCGCCGCGAACCCGCGCCCGCCGCCGAAGTCTCCCGAGGACGACTCGTCCGTGGTCCGCGCCAGGGTGTACGATCCCGACACCGTGATGCCCTTGCCGATGATGCCCCCCGCGGAGAGTACCGCCTGGACCGACCGGGTGGTGAGGTCGGAGACGGCGGCGAAGACCTGGCCGTAGCTCGGGTCGAGCCGCGAGGCGGTCAGCGTGGTCACCCCGGTCGCAGTGTCGATCGCCGAGGCCGGCACGAACACCTGCCGGCTCCCCTCGTTGGCCAGGGCAAACGGACTGGCGCCAATGTTGCGGTCGCGGAATCCCTGCTGGCTCAGGCCGAAGCCCGCGCTCAGGTCGAGCCCGAAGGTCAGCAGTCCGCTCCGCCGCTGGACGCCAAGCGAGCCGCGCCACACGCGTGGGGCGGTGAAGCCGGGGGCGAAGGCGGTGATGGACGGGAGGTCATCGCGGGGTCCGCCGGGGAGGCCGCCGGCGCACGCGGTGGGAATGGCGGCCGGATCGGTGGCCATCGCGGTCCAGTCGGGCGTGGGGGCGGCCGCGCCGGCGCACACCAGCTGGGTCTGGCCGGTGCCGGTGCCGCTGGCGGCCTGTGCCGCCACGGCGAGCTGCGCCGGCACCGGACTGCGGAACTCGCCGAAGCCGCCCCGGACGATCCAGGCCGGGGGACCGCCCGCCGATGGCAGGGTCCAGGTGAACCCGAGTCGCGGGCTCAGGTGGGTTTCCCTGGGCAACCGGTCGGTCCGCAGGCCGAAGAGCGAGTCGACCGCTGCATTGTAGGGCGGGGCGTCGCCGAACCAGGAGTGTTCTCCCCGGACCCCGATGCTCACCTGCCAGGACTGGTTCATCCGCCAGGTGTCGCCGAGGTAGGCGGCGGCGGTCGAGCTGCGGCCGGTGCGTTCGTCGGCGCCTAGGGTCCGGGTGAACAGCGAGGGGCGCCCCGCCTCGAGGTCCGCGAGTGTCTCGAAGGTGAAGGTCCCGAGCTGGTTGCCGGCCAACTCCTGCGTGGTGCGGGCGGTGGTGTAGAACAGCCCGAGCTTCACCCGGTGGCTCGCGTCGGGCGAGAGCCACGACAGCTCGTTGGTGGCCTCGAACGATGTGCCGTGCGCGCGCTGGGGGAACCCGGGGTTGCCGCCGAACGAGAGGCTCGACGAGCTCAGCGTGCCGTCGTCCAGTGCCGAGCTGAGCTGCACGCGGCCGGCCGGGAGCTGCAGGTAGGGCGAGCCGCGGTTGCGGCTGCCGGAGAGGTAGACCTTGGCCTCGTTGAGCAGGCTCTGCCCGAAGCGTGAACTGAGCTGGAGCATCCCGCCGCCGCTGCGGCTCGAGGTCCGGCCGGCACTGGCCGGCGGGGCCAGGGGCGCGAGCCGTGCCGGGGCGTCGCTGCTCTGGCGCCAGTCGCCGCGGAAGGTCAGCGTGTGCCGCTCGCCCAGGAGCAAGTCCAGCCGCCCGATCCCCGACCAGTCGGTGCCGGAGCGGTCGTCGGGGACGGCCCCGGTGGTGACGGGGATGTTGAGCCCGCCGAGGATGGTGCTGTAGCGGTCCAGGGAATCCTGGGCCACGCCGTAGCGCTCGGCGCCGCCATCGGCCAGGGTGAGCAGCGTGATCAGGTCGTTGCCGCGGTGCCGCACCTGGCCGGCCCCGAAGCCGAACAGGCGGTTGGTGATGAGCGGCCCGCCCACACCGAGCGAAAGCTGCTGTTGCGCCTGGGGCTGGTTGGTGACGCTGTCGGGGATCACCGCCAGCGCCGGGTCGCGCAGGCTGCCGTTGACCGACCCCTGGAAGATCCGGGTGCCACTGCGG
>JBGAPX010000026.1:0-34607 GCA_044221045.1 Gemmatimonadales bacterium | reverse complement strand
CACCCGTCGGCGCCGCCCGCCCGGCGACCCGTGGCCCGCTCGAGCAGCCAGGCGGCCGCCACGCCGAGGGTGTAGGCAGCGAAGTCGCGCGGGTCGAAGTCGCTGCCGAGCACCAGGTGGCCGATCGGACGCTGGCGCCAGCCATCGAGCAGCGGCGTGTGGACCAGCTGGCTCAGCTCCACGAGGGCGCAGCAGGCGAGCGCCGGGACGGCCCGGCGCCCCGGCGGCGTGCCGGGGGCGATCGCGCCGATGCCCCAGGCGATCATCATGGCCCAGAGCGCGTCGCCGGTGATGTCGCGGGCCGCGGGCGGCAGCGGGAGGGCCCCGCGATGCACCAGCAGCCCCACCGCGATCGTGGCCAGCGCGAGCGCCATGAAACGGGCCCGCCGCCCGCCCGCAGCGGCGCTCAGGCGGACGCGCTCACGAGGCGGCCGGCGCGTACCGCCTGCGGGTGTCCGCCACCGAGTGCGCGACCAGCTCCTCCAGTGCCTCCAGGTCCACCCCTGCCAGGCCGGGCAGGTACAGGCACGCCTTCCCGACCTTGTGCTTGCCCAGCCGCTTGAGCAGACGCTTGGCCGTGGGCGAGGTGTAGCCGCCGAGCAGGTAGACGCTGATGTCGCCCTTGCGATTGGAGAAACCCACCACGCAGCTCTCGCCCTCGTGGCCGCTGGCGTACTTGTAGTGGTACTTGTCGAAGCCCACGATGCTGGGGCCCCACAGCACCGCCTTGCAGCCGGTGACCCGCTTCATGATCGTCGCGAGCGTCTTGCAGTCCTTCCGCCGCGCGGGATCCTTGATGCCGTCGAGATAGGCGGCCACGCTGAGCCTGGTGGCCTTGGTCTTGGCTTCATACGCCACGACACGTCTCCGGGAATGGTGGGAATCGGGGGGCAGGACGTCCTGCCAAGCTACGGGCCACGGGCGTTGCCCCGCCAGCCCGGTCCCGCCTCATGGGGACCGACCGCCGCCCCCGACCAGCCTGGCGAGGGTGAGCAGGGTATCCACCAGCAGGGTCCAGAAGGCCACGGTGGCGAAGGGTGGCGGGGTGCGGCCCCGTGAGGCCAGGCGCAGCACACCGTAGACCACGACGCAGAACACGAGCGCACCGAGCACCGCGCCGATCAGATGGCCCGCGAGAAACCAGGGTCCGCGGCCCGTGTCCTCCGCCCCGGGAGGCGTGAGGAAGACGAGCAGCCCGAGCAGCAGCAGCGCGCCAAGCGCGAAGGGCCACTGGGGGCGCCGCGGGGGCTGGTCTGGCGCGGGGGGCGTGGCGGTCATCCCGTGAGCCTTTCGTGGCGCGTGGCGATCCGGCGGACCGCGCGGTGCGTGGCCGGCCCGCCCGTGACTACCGGACCGGGGCCTGGCATGTGGTGCCCTCGGGGTGGGCTACCGAGAAGATCTGGCCCAGCGGCAGCCGGAAGGCACCCGTCACCGTGTAGGAGATCGTGCCGGACAGGTACGACACCAGCCGGAACGAGAACCGGCCCGCCACCACGCTGTCCCCGAAGTCCACGCCGGTGATCGTGAGGTGCCCGGGGTCGAGCGCATCGGTGCGGTACGCCATCCCCGCCGGCCCGAGGAAGTGGGTGCGCGCGAAGCCGTCCGAGGCGGTGTCGCCCAGCGTGAAGCGACCGGCGCGCCGCAGGTCGTCCACGTGGATCTCGAGGACGTCCGCGTCGGGGATCGGGGGGTCCAGTTGCGATACGAGCAGCGTCATCCCGAAATCGGCACAGCCGGCCTGGGAGACCAGCGGACCCAGCGAATCGCCGTCGACGACGACGTCCAGGAACGGATCACCCGCGAGGGAGGGACCCTGGCCGTCGCCGCAGGCCGCGAGGGCCAGGGCGAATGCCAGCGCGCGTGCCCCGTGCCGGGGGCGGCGTGCGCGGTCTCTGGGTTGGGTCGGCATGCGTACTCCCTTCGGCCCGTGCGGCCGGCGGGCCGGCGTTCACAACCGGTGGCGCCGGGTCCCAACCTACCGTTCACCGCCCGCGGCGTCCACCGGGGCTGCAACCCGAATGCGCGGTGGCGCATCCCCTCCTGCAGCCCGCCAGCAGGCAGGCCCTACGTCCCCCGCCCAGGAGATGCTGATGGTCCGAACCCTCGCGTGCGCCCTCGTGCTCGGCACCGCCACGCTCAACGCCCAGCAGCCGGCGCTTACCGGCAGCTGGCGTCTGACGTATCCCGCCGGCATGCGCATCGACAACGGCGTGCCGACCCCGATCATTGCCGGCGGCACGCTCACCGTCACGGAGCGGGGTGACTCCCTCATCGGAAGCCTCCTGACGGATCCCATCCCCGACGTTCCCGCCCGGCCCCCCGCGCACCTGGCCGCGCCGAAGTCCTCCGGCGATGAGGCGGTGTTCATCGCCCGCTCCGAGGCGACGCTCAACATGAACGGCGAGGAACGGACCGCCACGGTGGTGAGCACCTGGCGACTGGTGGCGCGCGGGGACAGTGTGAGCGGCACCGTCGAACGTCGGATCGAGGGGATGGAGATGGGCGCCGGCGGACCCCAGGCGGTGACGGGTACGCGCGCGCGGAGCTGTGGGGGGATCAGTCCCTGGCGCGTCGCGGGTCGCCGCTGGTGGCCGCCGGTGCCCCGCGGACAAAGGCGATGTAGTCCGCGGGGGCCGGGCGCAGGCCGGCCTGCCGCAGGAGCAGGTTGATCCGGCCCCGGTGGTACTGCGCGTGCAGCACCACCTGCAGCAGGATGTCGCCCGCGGCATCGGTGAAGGGGCGGCCGTCGGTGGTCGTGTATGCAACCGGGCGCGCCAGGGCCGCCGCGTCGAGCCCACCGATGAATGCGCCATAGGCCTCGTGCAGTTCGTGCACCTGGGCGCGGAGCGCGGCGCGCTCCAGCTCGGGCCAGACGGGCAGGCCGGGTGGGGTGCCGCGGAGCCGCCCCAACCAGACCGCATCCGCGCCCAGGATGTGCGCGTACTCGCGCACGGCCTCGGCCGGCGTGACGGCGGCCGACTCGATCGCCTCGAGCAACCGGAGATCCGCCCAGGCCACGTGCGCCCACAGGCGGCGAAGCGTCTCCAGCATGGTGCCTCTCCCGGGAGGGATGCGCGGCGCTTACTGGCCGAACATCGTGCGGGTGATCGGCGCGAGCGTCGCTGCCGGCGCGGCGGCGAGGTCGTCCATGATGATCCGGATGGCCCAGCAGGCGTCCCCCTGCGACGGGGGCGGGTTCTGGGCGATGGTGATCAGGCGGTCACGATCGTCCGCTGCCAGGCGGGTCATCAGCCCCATGTTCCAGGCGCGCACTTCTTCCGCCGTGGCCGCGGTCCCGCGGCGGGGCACCGCCCGCGCCCGCACCAGCGCCTCGGCCAGCCCGACCCACTGGTCCACGAGGGGCGCGGGCAGCGAGGGGAGCATCTGCTCGGGGTCCGTCCCCTGACCGCCAGCCGTCAGGTAGCTGCCGCATTCCGGCTCGGGCAGCGCGTGGAGCGACGCCGCCAGCAGCCGCATGAAGCCGACGACGCCTGCGTCATCCAGCAGCGGCAGGGCGTTCATCGCGGTCTTGTCGATCAGCTGCGCCGGCGTGAGGTGCCGGAGGCTGTCCGGCAGGTCGCCATCAGCGGCGAGCCGCTGGGCCAGGCGGGTGAGCGCGGCGTCGGCGTACGCCGGGTCGGGCGCCTGCGCCCGGGCGGCACCTGTCGGCAGGAGCAGGGCCGCGAGCAGCGGCAGGACACGGATACGCATGGTGATGGACTCTCCTGGGGTGCGACGGCGGGACGACGCGCCGAGGTCAGGTGATCCGGATCCCGGGGTTGAGCGACTTGATCTCCGCGATCACCCGCGGGTTGCTCGCCTGCACCTTGAGGAACCACTTGTTGCCGCGGAGCAGGTCCTTCCCACCGTTGAGGATCCGGAAGGCCCGGCCGATGATCGTCTGCCCGGGCCGCAGCTTCCAGCGGAGCAGGAAGGCCGGCAGGTCCTCCCAGACGCAGGCGCGGGCCTGCGCCGCGCACGGGGCGCAGTACGGCACCATCCACCCGCCATTGCTGGCCACGGCCTCCCGCGCCACCGTCGCGGCGAGGCCGATCAGGCCGCGCGCTTCCGTGGTGCCGAGGCCCGCCTCATTGAACACTTCCAGGTGCGTGGCCGGTGGTCCGCCGCAGTTGAAGCAGAAGCCCGTCGGCATCACGAAGTCGGGGGCCCAGACGGTGGCCTTCACCCTGCCTCGAGGTTGGTGGAAGGGAGCCAAGCTATCGGTCACGCCGGAGTCCGTCCAGCGCCCGGACGCGCCGGGGTGACGCCTTACAGCCACCCCCGCCAGCGCGCCACCGCGACCAGTACCCCCGCGAGGAACAGCGAGCCGAAGACCTCCTTGTTGTAGCGGGCGAGCCACTCGGGGAGGTAGATGTCGAAGTTGGGGCGGCGGTCAGCGGTGTAGCGCGCCGCGACGGCGGTGAGGGGACAGGCCCAGCCGTTGAGCAGGAGGATCACGACCTCCACGGCGACGATGCCGACGCAGGCGAACGCGAGCTCGTGGCGCCCCAGCAGCGCCCCCACCCAGACGCCGAGGATCGAGGCGACGAAGAACGCCCACACCGCGCTGTGCAGCAGCTTGACCCGTCGCAGCCGGCCGGGGTCCTCGACCGGCGCGTCGACGGGTCCGCGGGCGGCGCCGCTCGTCATGTCCCGCTGGGGGACGGCGCATCGTCACGGGTCGCCAGCAGCCCGGCGATCCCGGCCAGCACCAGGGACCCCGCCGTCACGAGCGCGCGTCCGAACAGCGGCAAGGCGGTGTCCGGCGTGTCGCCACCGAACACCAGGCGGTGGTCCGGCCCCAGGGGCAGGAACAGGGGCTCGAGCGGCATTCGCATCCAGGTGATGAGCCCGGCCCCGATGGCCAGGGTGACACCCAGCAGCAGCGCGAACGCCGCCAGGCAGCGGATGGCCTGCCGGCCGTCATGGGAGAGCCGCAGGAGGGGGCGGGCGAGGTCGGCGGTCATGGGAGTGTCGCGACCCTACGGGGCCGCCGGGTGCCGGGGTTCAGTGTCCGGCCCCCGGCGACAGCCGGTCAGTGACCACCCACCGGCACCTGCCACCGCTTGAGGCACGGCATCACGTTGGCCAGGAGCGCCCGGGCCTGGGGCGCCGGCATGATCCGGTGCGCGTCCATGATCGTCACGCAGCGCTCGAGCATCGCGTCCATGGTGATGTCGGGTTCGGTGAACGCGCCGTCCGCGTAGCAGTGCCGGCAGTAGTCGTTCACACGGTAGCCGGCCTTGTCGGTGCCGAAGTCCTCCGGCGCGCCGAGCGGCATGGAGCAGCTCTGGCAGAACGGACCCCGGGGTTCCTGTGGTGTCATGGTGCCCTCCCGGCGGGGGGATCGCGGCGGGCGCTGCGCCCGCCACCCCGAGCATGGGGCGGCGGTGCACAAGGAACGATGAAGGGCGGGTGAGGCCGGCGGGGTCCGTCAGGCGATGGCGAACGCCCGGATCGGGAAGGTCCCGAAGCCCTTCACCTTCACGGGTACCGCGAAGAACCGGCTGCCCCGGTCGGGCAGCTGGCCCAGGGCCGAGAGGTGCTCGACGATCGGGATATCCCGGCCGAGCAGCGTGGTGTGGACCGGGCGCTCGCCGGTGTCCACGCTGTCGATGTTGAACGAATCGATCCCCACCAGCGCCACCCCCGCGTCCGCCAGCCACTCGGCGAGGTCCCCCGTGAGGAAGGGGTGACCCTCGAAGTACTGGTCGGTCCGCCAGTGCCGGTCCCACCCGGTGTGGACCAGCACCGCCTTGCCCCGCACCTGGTCGGCGCTGAAGGGGATCCGGTCGATGGCCCGGTCCTTTCCCGGTTCCACTCGCGCGACCAGGCAGTCCAGGTCGGCGAGCGACGTGAGCGGCAGCGCCGCCAGGTCCTTGCCATGCGCGTAACGGTGAAAGGGGCTGTCGAGGTAGGTGCCGGTGTTGGCGACCATCTCGATCTTGCCGATCTGGAACTCGGTGCCGGGTGCATACCTGGCGCGGGAGGCTTCGCGGCTCAGGAAGTCGCAGATGACCGGGGCGGGCAGGCCCTTGTAGGTGATCATCCCGTGTTCGACGGTGTGGCTGACGTCGATGAGGCGCACAGCAGCAGCCATCATGTCCTCCGAGGGGAGAGGGGCGTTCATCGGCCGGGCGCGGCCGCGGGCCGGCGGGCCCCATGAGGGACGGCCGGCGTGCGGCCGGATTCTCGATGAGGCCATGGTCGGGCCGGAGGGCGGACCGGCGGGTCTGGTCCGGCTACCGCTCCCGCAGGGTGACGACGGCGACGTCCGCCTCATCGTCCACGGCAGTGAAGAACAGGGCCCGCCCGTCCGTGTCGAATTCGACGCGCCGGGTCCGCAGCCCGGGCTCGGATAACCTGAGGATGCGGTGCGGGGCGCCGCCGGCGGTCGGCACCCACCAGAAACTGTAGATGCCCGTGGGGTCCCGGGTCTGGAAGAAGAGGCGTCCGGGTCCACGAGGCCACGCCACGAAGGTGATGGACTCCCCGAGCGCGGCACCGTCCACGAGGGGACGCCACCCGTGACCGTCGAGCACCAGGAGGCCGAGGGTGCCGCCCCGAACGAGGGCGAGGGCACGGCCGTCGGGGGACCAGCGCACGTTGATCGTCGGGTCGGCGCTGAACGACAGGGGGCGTGGGGGCTGCCAGGCGTCGCCGGCGCCGCGATCGAGGAGGTAGACCTCCCAGTCATAGGAGACCTGGGAGCTGAACACGATGTGCTGGCCGTCCGGCGACCAGTCGGGGTAGTACTCGTGGCCGGGGAGCTCGGTGAGGCGTCGCTCTCCCCGGCCATCCGCCTGGACCATGAAGAGGTCGCGCGTGCCGAAGCGCCGGGAGTAGAAGACCAGGGCGTCATCCGCGGGCGCCCATCGCGGCTCGTAGTCGGGCGCGGAGTCGACGGTGAGCGGCACCGGATTACCCGCGGCTCCCGTGCCGCTGATCCGGATCTTGAACAGGTTCAGGTTTCCGTCGCGGTTGGAATCGTAGGCCAGCCACGCGCCGTCGTGCGACAGGGCAATGCCCTCGATCGACTGCTTCTCGGTGGTCACCGGCCGGGCCGCCGCGGTGGGCGTGGGCCCCCCGGGGGCGACGGGGGCGGTCCAGATGTTGGCGCGCAGCTGGAGCGTGCTGAACGCCATGGCGGCGCCATCGGCGGTGAGGGTGAACGTGAAGGCGTTGATGCCCGTGGTCACGCGCACCGGTGCCCCCCGCGGCCGTCCGTTCCCGCCGATGGCCTGGCGGTACACGTCGCGGGGGCCATCGCGGTCGGAGACGAACAGAAGACTGCCCCCGTCGGGCCACCAGGCCGGGGCGGTATTCAGGTGGGCGATGTCGGTGACGGGGACGGAATCCCCCCCGCTCGCAGCAGCCGTCCACACCGCGCTGGGCGCCGCGTTTCCGTAGGTCACCGAGCCCATGAACGTCGGGTTCTCCGCGACGTAGGCGATGCGCCTCCCGTCCGGCGACCAGGATGGGGAGTGCGCCTCGAGGCTCCGCACCACGCGGTGCGGCGCCCCGCCGGTCACCGGTGCCGTCGAGATCCCCGCGGAGTCCGCGAAGGCGAGCCGGGTGCCATCGGGCGACCAGGCGGGCTGCCCGCCGAGTGACCCGAGGGTCACGACCAACTGCGGCTCGCCCCCCAGCACCGGCACCATGTAGATCGCGCCGTCGGCGGTGAACGCGAGCCGCGAACCGTCCGGCGACCACCGGGGCCAGCGGTGGTCACCAGCGAGGCCCGTCACGACCGGCACGGGCGCCGAACCGGACACCTGCCGGACGAAGAGCCGCATGCGCCCCGGCGTGCCGGCCGCGTAGGCCACGAAGCGGCCATCAGGGGAAATGGCGGCGTCAAAATTGAGCGTGTCGCTTGACCGGGTGACCTGGACGATGGCTCCCATGGCGAGCGACGGGGCTGCCGCCCGGCGCCAGAGGACCAGGCCCAGGAGACCGAGGGCGAGTGCCCCGAGCGCGACGAGCCCTCCCCGGCGGGTCGGCACCGAGGCCGGCGGCGGGCTCACGGCCACGGGCCCGGAGATCGCCTCCGGCGTGCGCTCCAGCGCCCGGGCGAAGTCGCCGGCCATCGCGAAGCGGTCTGCCGGCAGTTTCGACAGCGCGGTCAGGACGGCGGCATCGATCGCCGGCGGCACGGTGTCGCGGATGGTCCGCGGCGGGACCGGCCGCTCGTTCAGGACGCGGGCCATGATGGCCTGCACCGTGGAGCCGGTGAAGGGCGGGTCGCCGGTGAGCATCTCGTAGGCCACGACACCAAGGGCGTAGATGTCGGCGCGCTGATCGACGCGCGCCGTGCCCTGGGCCTGTTCCGGCGCCATGTACTCGGGCGTTCCCAGTGACACGCCCGCCCGTGTCAGGCGCTCTCCACCGGCCGCCTGGGTGGCGATGGCGATCCCGAAGTCGGCCACCAGCGCGTGGCCGCGCTGGAGCAGGATGTTCTCCGGCTTGATGTCGCGGTGCACCAGGCCCTGCTCGTGGGCATAGCCGAGGGCGTCGGCGATCTCGCGAGTCAGGCGGACTGCCTCGTCCACCGGGAGCTGCTGTTCCCGCTGCAGCCGGTCGCGGAGGGACTCGCCGCGGACGTACGGCATGACGTAATAGAGGAGGGCGCCCGGGCTGCCGGGGGTGCCCACGCTGCCGGAGTCGAGCAGCGCGAGGATGTGCGGGTGCTGCAGCCGCGCGGTGGTCTTGATCTCGGTGAGGAACCGCTCGGCCCCGACCGTGGCCCCGAGGTCTTCGTGCACCACCTTGACCGCGACCTCCCGGTCGTGCCGGAGGTCCCGTGCCAGGTACACGATGGCCATCCCGCCGGCGCCGATCTCGCGCTCGACGGCATAGCCGGCCCCGGCCAGGCCGTCGCGCACCTGCTGGAGCCGCCGCGCCGCCCCGGCCGGGTCGGCCGAATCCTCCGGCGGCGGCGCGGGGGACCGTGAGACCCGGTGCCGCTTGAGGGCCGTCGCCACCACCTCCGCGGTGACGAGCTGCGCTGCCAGCTGCCGCTGCGGCGCCACGGCCGGCGCGGGCGCCGGTTGGCGCAGTTCCTCGGCCAGGGCACCCACGGCCGGGTCACCGGGACCGCCGAACTCCTCCTCGACCAGCGCCTGGTATACCTGGGCCTGCCGGATGGCGCCAAGGCGGTCACCGGCGTCGGCCATGGCGCGCATGAGCCCGAGGGTCAGCCCGCCATTCAGCGGGTCCACCGCGACGAGCTTCCGCCACCAGCGGATGGCCGCCGCCGGCGCTCCGGCGGCCTCCGCGGCCGCCGCCAGCTGCTGCAGCGCCGCCACGTACTCGTGCGCCAGCGCGGCGCGTTCGGTCTCCACCCAGCGCTCGAATTCCGGCGCGTCGGAGAGGTAGAAGCCATCGAGGAAGGGACCCGCATAGCGTGCGACGGCCTGCTCCCGGTCGCCCCGCGCCAGGTCGGCGAGAAACGCCGCGCGGTCACTGGCCAGCCGCTCGGGGTTGAGGTGGATCTCGTTGCTGCCGGTGAAGAGGTCGTCGTGCCCGATGCCCTTGCGGAGCGCGTACAGCGCCTGGGCCAAAGCGGCCCGGCCCTTCTCGAGGTCCGACTCCGGCCACAGGTAGCCAAGGAGCTTGTCGCGCGAGAGGCCCCGCTCCCCGGCCCCGTCGAGGAGGGCGAGCAACGCCAGGCGCCGCTTCTGCCCCCCGGCGCCCTCGGCGGGCCGGCCATCGGCGCGCAGCGCGGCCAGGCCACCGAAGGTGCAGAGGCGGTGCGGCGGAGAAGTCGTCAGGCGGCATCCCGGGCGGAGGATCGTCCTAAGGTACGCGCCGCCCGCCCGGCCCGCGAGACGGCGGGGCTCGAACCGGCGGCGACCCCGCCGGCCCAGGCCCCGCTCCCGCCTCAGGGTCGCTGCTCGAGACCCGCGCCCGGGACCCAGGGGTAGAACGCGATCTCCTCCCCCGTCGCGAACGTGAGGAAGAGCGCTTCACCTCCCCACTCGTCCACGCCGAAACGCCAACGCAGGCGTTCGGGACTCGGGTCGATCGGCTTCTCGTAGTTCCACTCGGGCCGGCAGTTGTCGCGGCTGTTGAGCAACGCCACGTCCGGCCGGGTGGTGACCAGCGGCAGCGCGGGATCCGCATCCACCCGGCCCGCCTTGTACCACATCACGCTGTTGGTGCACCCGTACGAGCCCGCCTGGACGGCATAGCCGAATTCGAAGGTGCCGTCCGCGCGGAAGGTGTAGAACATCCCCGCGCCGTACCCCGTGCTCCACTGCCCGGACCCGGGATCGTAGTAGTTGGTCGGCGACACGCTGCCGTAGTACCAGGAGCCCAGGAGCGCCGCGGGCACCTGGCCGGGTTCCCCGGCGGGCCCGTTCCCGGCATCGCCGGCGCCGCATGCCTGCAGCCCCGCCAGCAGGATCGCCATCCGCCGCCGGTGGGCGCGTGGCCTTGGATAGTCAGTCATGGCGCACCTCCCCAATCAAGGTTGGCGTGGTCGAATCGATCCCCGGATCCCGGCGGCCCCGCTCCTGTGGGAGGGGGCCGCCCGGGCCGGGGGCGCGCGCCTAGCGGTGCGCGTGGACCTGCGCCGCGGTGACCGTGATGGCGCCGAGGGCCTTGTCGGCGGTGAAGCTGCCGGAGACCGTCACCACGAGGGTCGCGCCGGGATTGGCCAGCGACGCCCCGGTCGCATCGAAGGAGAAGGTCCCGCTCACGCGGGTGGCCGAACTACCCGTCACCTGCAGCGTGCCACCACTCGCCACGAAGGCCGCGTTCATTTGCCCGCCGCTCTGGTCGGTGAACATCGCGATCACCTCCCCATCGCCCGGATTGCCGTTCACGGCATCGGCGATCGGATAGCTCCCGCCGCTGAAGCCCTGGGCCCCCTGCCGGGCGAACTGGATCCCGCCGACGGTGGTGCCGCTCTTGGTGAGCTGGATCATGTGCAGCGTATTCCCCTGGCCATCGGTGCCGGAGCCGAAGGAGGCGCCGCCCTGGATCGTCTGGACCATGTCTCCGGCCACCTGGGCATCGAAGGTGGCGCCACCGCCGCCGCCCCCGCCGCCCGCCACCCCACCGCCGCCACCGTTCCCGGGCCCGGTGCCGTCGTTGCTCCCGCCACAGGCCGCCAGCATCAGTACCGCGGCCACCATGGTCCAGCGCGTCGTCGTCTGCATTGGCCTACCCTCCATCCTGGGTGAGTGAATCGGCGGGTGCCGCCGGTGAACGAGGGACACGATACGATCGGTGCCTCACCCCCCCATGATCCCCGCATCACCGCCGGCTGATCTCCCGCTCACCGCACCTAACCCGTTCATGAGGAAGCACTTGCCGGCCCAGTGCGGAAGGTGACTGCACGCGGAAAGGGCCCGGACGCCTGGTCCGGGCCCTTCGAGTCCCGACGGGAGGCGGCCGTGGGCCGCTCACCAGGGTGAGTATCGCACCTCCACGCCGGCCCCGAACGCGGTGGCGAAGCTTCCCGTCACCCGCCGGCTGCCCGAGACCTTGAGGCGACGGAGCCGCGGCAGCCCCGCCAGGGCGGTGAGGCCGGCATCGCTCAGCCCCGCGCACGAGGAGAACTCCACCTCCTCCAGCGATGCGATCCCGGCCAGCAGGGCCGGCGTGCGGTCGGTGATCCGGGTGTAGCTCGCGAAGTACTTCCGCAGGCGCGGCATCCCGGCGAGATGGGCCGTGGCGCCGTCGCCCGTCTCCCTGCAGTACATGAGCACCAGGGACTCGAGCTGCCCGCACCGCGCGATGTGACGGTAGCCGGCGTCCGGGATGTCCATCGGCATCAGTTCTCGCAGCGCCGGGAAGCGGGGCAGCAGCGCCAGGGCGTCGTCAGTCACGTTCAGGCAGCTCACCGACAATCCCGCCAGCGCGGGCAGCTCCGCCAGGGCGCGAAAGCCACGGTCCCGCAGGTTGTGGCAGCGCCGTCCCCAGATCCGCTCCAGGGTGCGCGACCGGCTGAGCGCCACCCAGCCGTCGTCGCCGGTGACGGTGTCCTGGACGCTCAGGAAGCGGAGCCGGGGCAACGCCGCGAGGTACGGCATCGTCGCGTCGCCCGCCTGGACCGCCAGCCACTCCAGGTGCGGCAGCTCCCGGAGCGGAGCCAGCCCGGCGTCGGTGATGGCCAGGGCCGGGTCATCCACGTTGAGGGAGTAGAGGCCATCCAGTCCCACGAGGGTGGCCAGTCCCCGGTCAGTGAAGGCGCCGCGCAGGACCAGGTGGTTCGGCTGCGCCACCGGGGAGAGGAGCGCCATCTGCCGGGGCTCGTCCCGCCAGGTCCGGAACGCCGGCACCTGGTGCAGCAGCGCGAGCCCCGCGTCGGTGATGCCGTTGCCGCTGTGGAAGCGGCGCAGGCCTTCCTTGCCCGCCAGTGCGGCGATGGCCCCGTCACCGGTGGCGGTGCCCATGAGGTCGAGTTGCTCCAGCCGCTCGCAGTGCGCGAGGTGCACCATCCCGGCGTCCGTGACCCGGGTCCAGCCGAGCTCGAGTACCCGGAGCGCCGGCAGCTCGCGCAGGGCGGCGAGCCCGGCGTCGGTGATCGAGGTGCCGCTCAGGTTGAGCCGCCGGAGCCTTGGGAATGACGCCAGGTGCCGCAGGCCGCGGTCGGTTACCCCGCGGCACCCCGAGAGCTCCAGCGCCTCGAGGTTCTCCAGCCTCGGCAGCTCGGCCAGCAGCGCATCGGTCATCTGCCCCATGCCGCCGAGCCCGGTGAACGGCTCCGCGGCCAGCCGGGCGCGCAGCCGGTCCCACTCCCGCTCCGGGGCGGCACCCTCGAGCTCTCCCGACGCATCCACCCGGGCCAGGGTCATCGGCTTGGCCAGCAGGACGCCACTCCGCGGCGGCTGCGCGGTGAAGCCGGTGAGCGCGGCCCAGCTCTCGAAGCCATGCTCCCGCGCCACGCGGGCGTCGTCGACCGAGATGTCGGCCTCGAGGTCGGGATCGCCCTCCTGCCGCCCGAGGTCGAGCTGCACGTAGCGCCGCATGCCCTCCCAGGCCCGCCGATGCCAGGTCTGGCGCCAGTGCCGCTCCATGGCCCGCGGCGTCCCGGTGTGGTAGGCCTCGAGCAGCGCCGCCACCTTCTCGTCGTAGTCGGCCTGGGTGGGGCGCGAGGTCCCGGCCACCGCCTCACGCAGCAGCCGCGCCAGGTCGTACATCCCGACCGACTCGGCCCGCTCGGCGGCAGTCTGGCCGTCCCGCGTGCGCCCGCCCGGATCGGCGCCGTGGGCCAGCAGCAGGCGTGCCAGCTCCAGGGCGACGGCCTCGCTGTCCGTCGGCAGCGAGAGGAGCGGGGCCTCGCCGCTGCTGCCCCGTGCCAGCGTGGGCTGCTCGGCCAGCAGCTGGCGCACCCGTTCCACCCGCCCCGTGAACACCAGCCGCCCGAGGTCGCGGCTCCGGCCGGCGAGGAGGTCAATCATCGGTTCGTGCCCGGCGTAGACCGCATGGCCCAGCGGCGTGCCGCCATGCGCCTGCTCGACCGGGTCCACCGCGGCCCCGCGGGCGAGCAGCAGCCGCGCCACGTCGAGCGCGTTGCGGTATGCCGCCAGGTGCAGCGGCCGGAAGCCGCGCGGCCCCTCGAGGTCGGGAGAGAGACCCGCGTCGAGCAGCACCTCCACCACGTCCGCCCGGTTCATCTCCGCCGCGCGGAAGAGCGGATGGTGGGCTTCGCGGAGGCGGGGGGCGTCGGCCACGAGCCGCGCCACTTCCGCGCGGTCGAGCCGCAGCGCCGCCTGCGCGAGGGTCGCCACCGGATCGAGGCGGACCGGCACTGCCCGCGCGCCGTGCTGCACCAGCAGGTCGGCGATCGCGGTGGCGCCGGCCCGCACCGCCGTCTCGTGGAGCGAATACTGCGGGAACATCTGGCTCCGGGCCGGCGCGGCGTTCGGGTTGGCGCCATGGGCCAGGCACCACGCGGCCAGCGGCAGGTCGTGGTACTTGATCGCGATATCCAGGTGCCACCGGGCCCCGCTGCCATAGCCACCCATGTCGAGGAAGGGCCACTCCGGGTCATCCCAGTCGGCGCCGCGCCCGATGGCCACGGTGCGCTCGTGGATCAGCTCCAGCCACCACAGCACCCGGCCGTTGAGGTGCAGGTTGTAGATCACCTGGTTGTCGTACGGGTCGGCGCCGCGCCAGAGCAGCAGTCGCGCCAGCGGCTCGCGTGCGGGGTGCGGCGGGCGGTCCTCCTCGCCCTCGCCGATCACCCCCACCAGCGCGGTGTAGCGGCAGTCGCCCGCCGGGAAGAAGGCGTTGGGATCGGCGCCGGCGTCCAGCAGCGCCGTCGCGATGGCCACCGCGTTCGCCTCCGCCGCGGGCAGCGGCAGCCGGGCGTAGCAGAGGTAGAGCAGCGGCTCCCACCCCTTCGGGCCGAGGTCGCGGTAGAGGTCGCCGCTCCGCCCCACGTCCTCCCGGCCCGGCGCGGGTGCCTCCGTCCGCCGCCGTGCCAGCCCGGGATCCTCCGCCAGCGCTTCCCGCACCGCGTCGAGGTCACCGCAGACGATCTCCGCCGGGAGGTTGGCCGTGGCCAGGTCGGGGAAGCGGTCCAGCAGGCGGAGCGCGGTGTGCCGGGCGCGCCGGAAGTCGCCGACCCCGCGCACGTGGTGGTCGGGGCAGGCGTTGTCCAGGAACCGGGAGATGAGTGCCGCCTCGCTGGGGTCGGGGGCGGATCGCGTGGCCAGCGCCTCGCGGAGGGCGGTCCAGCCGGGCAGCCCGAACTCGCGGGCCAGCGCGTGCTGGATGTCACGCAGGGTGGGCAGGGCGGGCGGGTGCTCGAGCGCGCGGGCCAGGCGGGCACGCGCGTCCGCACTGCCGGCGCGGAGCGCCTTGAGCCAGCGCTTCGCTTCGCGGGTGAAATGCTCGAGACGGCTGTGGGGCGTGAGGGTCCTGGACATGACCTTCCTCCGTAGCGCCTGGAGTCCGCTGAGCACAGGCTTGGAAGAAGGTTCGGCGATGTATCCTGCGAACCGGACTGGGTGGAGGAATCCTCCTTGCCGCGGACCAGAGGTGCCCCAGCGCACGCTGGCTCAGAGGATGCGGCGGCGGGCCCGGGGTGTCAAGCGGCGGGGATGAACCTCCGTCCCGGGCCCGCGCAGTCGCGCGGGCGGGACCGGAGCGGACTCAGGCCACCTGGCAATCGCAGGTGGGACCGCAGGTGCAGCTGGCGCCGCAGGCGCACGCCCGGGTCGCGGCGGCCACGGAAGGGGTGGCGGAATCCTGGCAGCCACAACTGCAGGACGAACCGGGGCAGGCGGCGCAGGTGCAGGTGCTCGGCTGGGCGGACATGGTCGGCTCCTCGTCAGTGGGTGAAGGCACGTGGTGACGGGAACCAAGCTACCGCCCGGGCCCGGGGCGGGATTGAACGAAGCGGCTGATCTGCCCGCGGGATCCGCCGGTGCTACCGGCCGCAGTCGCTCACCAGCACCGAGTCGGGCGCCGGCAGCTCCCGGGTGGTGGCGCCGTCCGGTGCCGGGGCGTCGAGGCGCACCGTCACCAGCTCGGTGACGCCATCGGGGCCCAGCCGCCCCGACACTACCCGGCCCAGCCGCTGTTCGTCACCGGGGTGGTAGGCGCACAACGGCGGGCCGGCACGCTTGGGGGCGTCGCCTGCCGGGGCGAGCGTCGAGTGATGCACCAGGGGCAGTGGCCCACTCGGGGCCGGTGCCGTGACGGCGCTGTCGGCCACCGCGATGGCCTGCGCCAGCCGCGCCTTCTCCCGTTCCTTGGCCTCTTCCCGGACGATGTTCGCCAACACTGACATCAGGAACGCCAGCCCGAACAGCATGAGCGTCTTCTTGCGGGACAGCATCGATCCGCGTTCTCCCGGCGCGGGGGCGGGCCCCGGGCCTAGTCCTTGAAGTACACCTCGCCCACCGTGATCTCGATGACCCGCCCGTCTTCCACCATGAGCCAGATCCCGCGCTGGTCGTCCGGTCCCTCGTCCATGCAGAACAGGTACTCGTCGGGGAAGCACGAGGTTCCGTACAGCTCGACCGCGCGTTCCACGGTGTCTCCGACGCGCAGGCCACGGGCGGTGCGCGGACCCGGGCCCGTGATGTGGAGCTGCGAAATCTGTCCATCCCCAACAGAGAGGTCCATGGACAGCATCAGCCAGTGGCGGGTGTAGATCCAGTTGGGGTTGCGCAGTGCGTCGGGTGGGCCGAGCAGGCTGTCGATCACGGCGTACGGCGCGCGATACGGCAGCCCGAGCACCGTGAGATCGGCCGCGGTGAGGGGTGCCGGGGTCTGTGCCTCCGCCGGAGCCGCGAGCAGCAGGGTAGCGAGGAGCGCGGGGTGGAGACTCCGTCGGGAGGGCGGTCTGGCGGGGACGACCCCCGCGAGCCCATGCTGCATGCAGCTCACGTCCGCCCCTCCGGCGGCAGCGCGGGCCGCTCCCGCGCCTGCGCCAGCATCCGCTCCGCGAACTCCACCCGCTCCTGCAGCTCTGCCATCTCGCCCTGGAGCACCGCCACCTGGTGGGCCAGGGCCGCCGTCTCCTCGCCGTCGCCGGAGCGGAGCTTCGCCTCCTCCAGCTTCATCCGCTGCAGCTTGAGGATCACCGACGCAATGATCCCCGTGACCGCGACCCCCATGAACATGATCGGGACCAGGAAGAAGAGGTTGCTGGACATGCCCCTCCCCCGCTCGAGTGTGGAGGCGATCCGCGCGGGCGGCAGCGCGCCGCCCGCCTTCCAAGGTAGGGGACCGCCGCTCGCGCACAACCACGGCCGGCCGCGACGCGGCGCTACGCGGTCGCCCCGCGCGCCAGGCGCACGTGCGTGGCCCGCTCGCCGGGCACCACTTCCGTGCACTGGTAGCCCAGCGCCCGCAGGTCGATCCCCTCCAGCAGCGGTTCCCCGCGGCCGAGCAGCACCGGCGAGATGGCCAGGTGCAGGTCGTCCACCAGGCCGGCACGCAGGTACTGGCGGATGGTCGCGGGGCCGCCCCCGAGGCGCACGTCCAGGCCGCCGGCCGCTTCCCGTGCGCGGCGCAGGGCCGCGTCGATCCCGTCGGTGACGAAGTGAAAGGTCGTGCCACCAGCCATCGCGAGGGGGGGGCGCGCGTGGTGCGTCAGGACGAAGACCGGCACGTGGTAGGGCGGCTCCTCGCCCCACCAGCCGCGCCACTGCTCGTCCGGCCACGGCCCGCGGACCGGGCCGAACATGTTGCGGCCCAGGATCCAGGCGCCGATGCCGGCGAAGCCCTGGGCGGCCATCGAATCGTCGACGCCGGTCTCACCGCCCGTGCCCCCGTCGCCATGCATCTGCTGGAAGGTGCGCGTCGGGAAGACCCACTGCATCAGCTCGGGGCCGTGGACGCCGAGGGGATGTTCCAGCGACTGGTCGGTGCCGGCACCGAAGCCGTCGAGGGACACCGCAACGCCGAGGACGCGCAGGCGGGACATGGGGGAGCCTCCCGGGGGTGAAGGGGTGGCGGTCAGGGATCCGCCACGTCCACGATGAGCGGCATGTGGTCACTGCTGCCGGCCCACGCGGCGTGCGCGCCGACCTCGACCCGGGTCACCCGGTCGGTCCACGCGCGCGGCAGGAAACAGTAATCAAGATGGTACGGACGGTGGGCATGCCGGTATTCGTAGAAGGTCGGCTGGCGCTCCCGCCCGTGCCGCTCGCCGAAGTGCGCGTGGTACGCGCTCACGAGGCCCAGGCCGTCGAGCACGCGGACCAGCGCGGAGTGGCTGAGGTGCGCCGGGTGCTCGTGGTCCCAGATGGCGTTGGAGTTGAAGTCGCCGAGCATCACGGTGGGGGACGAGCCGATCAGCCGCCGGGACGAGGCCACCGCGCGGTGGGTGCCCCGGACGTAACGGTCGGCGCCGTCGTGGCACGCCCAGACCGCCCAGAGCAGGAACGACGCGGGTCCGGTTACCCGCAGCGGCAGCAGGTAGCGCGGCAGGTTGGTCCGCCGGGTGGCCCGGCGGATGCGCCACGGCGGCCGGGCGACAACCCCGAGACCCTTGCGCGGGTTGTGGCCGATCCAGACCGCGGTGCCCGGGGCCCCCGGCAGGCGCGGGCACTCGGGGATCACCGCGAGGTCCGGCGCGAGGGCCGCCAGCCGCTCGAGCTTCCGCTCCAGCGGGCCGGCGCAGCAGTTCCAGGCGACGAGGCGCATGCGATGGCAATCCCCCGGTATGGCCCGGCGGGTTCACGGCGGGACGGGGCGCCCCGCCTCCGGTGCGGCGCCGGGGCCGAGGTACTCCCGCCGGAACGCCGCGTCGGCCAGGGCCGCGCGCGTCGGCCCGAGGTACCGCGTGGTGCCCGCCGTCACCCAGGTGATCTCCTCGACCGCCTCGAGCACGGCGCCCAGCTCGTGGCCGGTGAGCACGATGGCCGTGCCGGCCGCCGCCAGTTCGCGCAGGCAGGCCGTCATAAGGTCGGCGTCGGTGGGCGCCACCCCGCGGAACGGCTCGTCCGCGAGCAGGCAGGTGGGGCGCCGCAGCATCGCCAGCGCCAGCTGGCAGCGCTGTGCCTCGCCGCCCGAGAGCGCCGCCCCGCGCCGGGGCAGGAGCTCCCCCAGTCGGAGCCGCTCCACGAGGGGTGCCCACGGCACGGCGGGCCACCGCTCGCGGGCGCCCCGGAACAGGTCCCCCACCCGCATGGCGGGTGACATCAGGGTGCGCGCCACGGGCCAGAAGAACATGCCCCGCGCCGCCCGACCCGCCAGCCCACCCCCCTCCAGGAGCGCGCCGCCGAGGCGGATGGTGCCGTGGTCCGGCGCGGTGAGGCCCGCCGCCAGGTGGAGCAGGGTGGTCTTGCCGGATCCGTTGCGGCCGAGCAGCCCGTGCAGTCGCCCCGGAAGGGCCTGAAAGAACGCCGATCGCAGCACGGCCCGTCCGCCGAACGACTTGCCGATCGAGTCGAGCACCAGCACCGGCGCGTCCCGCGTCACGCCAGCCACCCCAGCGCGAGTTCGAGCGCGAGCGGGCCGGCGAGCGCCGTCGCCACGATGGTGCGCCGCCGGACGCCGAGGTTGGCGAAGAGCAGCAGCTCGTTCCGGCGAGCCATGCCAAGCAGCGTGATGCCGACCACGACCACGAGGAGGATCTCGCGGCTCCGCAGCGTCCCGGGCAGCTGCGCCGCGAGGCCCCCGCGGCCATCGAGCGCGAGCGCCAGCGCAGTGAGCAGCGCGCGCGCGCCGATCCAGGCGCCCACCGCGCGGAGGATCACCCACCGGGCAAAGGTGGGCGGCAGCAGCTGCAGGGCCACGCGCGGACCTCCCGGTCGGATCGGGTGCCGGTGGAGGCGGGTGTCGGGGAAGGGCGGGTACGACGGGGGAGATGCGCGGGAGGAAGGGAACGTCGTGCGTCAGGGGCTCCCGCCCCGCTGGAATGTCACGCAGGCGGGTGCGCGGTCCCGCAGCACCGCGTCCTGGGCAAAGCGCGTCACGTAGATCCGCACCAGGTCCTCCACCGCCAGGGCGGCCAGCGCGCTGGGCTCGTGGTACAGCACCAGCACCCAGCTCCGTTCCAGCACCAGCGTGCCGCCGGGGCCGCGCCACTGCCCCCGGGCGTCGAGGACCGTCACCCCGTCGGGGAACCTCGGCGTCACTTCGTCGCGGAGGAACGTGGCCCAGGTGCTGTCGGCCACCTCGCCCCCGCCGGCCAGCCCGCGGCCGAAGTACAGCTCCTCCCGGATCATGGCCTGGCCCCCGGCGCACGCGGTGGGCGCCGGAGCGGCGGGGGGCGCCGCGTGGCAGGCGGCGAGCAGGGCGAGGGCCGGCAGGGCCGGTGAGGTCACGGCGCGGGAACGGGGTCGCATGGTGGGCCAGGGGGAAGTGAACCTCCCGGACAGGGCTTGTCCATCGGGCGGTCACACCGAGGGCAGCTCCGGGGCCGGGGAACCCGCCAGCTACAGCCCCGCGCGGTCCCCCGCGGGTTCCTCCGCGTACGCGGCCAGCGCCTCGAGCCTGGCCTGCACCGTCAGGCTCCAGGCGTGCTGCATGTCGGCGTTCGTCCCGTGCTCGGTCTCGAGGTCATAGCGGGCCTGCAGCGCCTGCGAGGCGACGCTCAGGCTGTCGAACAGCGCCCGCGCCCGCGCCAGGTCGCCCGGACACAGGCCGGTCGCCTCGCCGAGCACCCGGCGCAGCTCGCGACCGAAGAGCTCGGTGATGTCGAAGTGGGTCTGCTCGTGGCGCAGGGTCTGCGCGCCGGCGGCGGCGTTGTCGCGGACGTCGCGCCGCACCCACGACTCCATCGTGGAG
This sequence comes from Gemmatimonadales bacterium, assembly GCA_044221045.1. Lineage (GTDB taxonomy): Bacteria > Gemmatimonadota > Gemmatimonadetes > Gemmatimonadales > GWC2-71-9 > JADJOM01. The sequence goes on along the minus strand of JBGAPX010000026.1, from coordinate 14,405 downwards.
AACGTGGTGACCACCGTGAACCGGGTCTCCTGTCCCAGGCACCCGATGAGGTAGGTGACGCGGCTGACCGTCTCCGCCGCCTTGAACAACCCCGCCCGCGGCCGGCCCCGGAAGTCGTCCCAGGTCAGCGCCCGGGAGGCCGCCCACGCGAACTGGCCGCCGGCCTTGGCCTGCTCCAGGGCCTCGCGCTGCAGCTGCTCCGTGGTCTGGGCCGCGGCGCCGGCCACGACGCCGGCCGCGAGCAGCGCCGCCAGCCCCGCGTCCCGGAGCACCCCACGCGCGCATCGGCGCGCAGACCGGTCGTCGGCCCGCATGCCCTACTCGGCCTCGTCATCGGGCACGTGCAGGCGCGCGAGCCAGTCGCGCCGCAGCGCCGGCAGCGTGGCCCCGGCCGCGTGCTCCAGGGTGGCGATCCATGCCCCGGAGGAAATGTCCGGCATGAGCCGCACCAGGGTGCCGATTCCCACCCGCTCGGCCAGCGCCTTGGTGAACGACTGGCTGCAGGCATAGAACGCCGGCGCCACCAGGCCGCGCTCGGTAGTGTAGAGCGCCTCCAGCCGGCCCAGGCCACCGATCCGCGCCGCGATCGCGGCCCGCCTCGGGTGCCCGCTGAGCCGGGCCCGGCAGGTGCTGTCCACCCGCGCCAGCCCACCGACCTCGAAGACATCCCCCTCACGAAAGCCGGTCCGCTGCACCACCGTCTGCGCCAGCAGGTCCGGCAACCCCTCGCTCAACCAGAAGGGAAACCGCGCCGCCCGGGCCTCGCCCACCAGCGTGTCGGGATACTCGAAGGGAAAGAACGGGGCGGGGGGCGCGAGCAGTTCGTGCGCCGCCTCGTGGAGGAACGGCCCGCGGCCGCGCTGGATGGTGGTCAGCGCGATGAGCACCGTGTCCCGGCCCGTGGCGTGCGAGACGAACCGCCCCGGGCCGAAGACCAGCACCACCGGGCGCTGCCCGATGCGCTGCCAGGGGTACGGGCCCTCGATCAGCGCCTGCAGGGCGGCGAGCCCGGCGGCCAGCGAGTCCGCGAAGGGCGACAGCCACGCCGGGTCGAGCGAGTCGGCGGGCGCCCAGATCACCGCATGCGGATACGCGTGGGCCACGCCGTGCGCGCGGACGAACGCGATGCGGGCCGAGTCCTCGCTCCACCAGTCGAGCGCGGCCGGGGCCGGCGCCTGTCCGGCGGCGCCCCGCGTCACCGCGAGCGCCAGCCACGCGGCCAGGGTCGGCGCGGTGAGCCGCGGGGCGGTGCCCGCGACACGAGGGGCCCCGATCACGGCCGGCACCCCGAGGAGAAGGTCGCGACCGCCGGGCGGTCGGACTCGGGCACCGCCGTGAGCCACTGCCGCCACTCCACTTCCAATTGTGTCGCGTCGCGTCCGATCGCGCTCGCCACCCCCTCGAGCCCGTGTCGCCACAGCACCCGGAGCAGCCCGGGGCGGACCGAGGCGAGATACCCGACCAGGCTGCCGGCGGCCAGGTAGGCCGGCACCTCGGGCAGCTCGCGGAAGTCAACGACCAGTCGGGAGAGCGCCGGCAACGCATCCGCGTCCGCCAGCGCGGCGGCCACGGCCCGGATGCCGGCACCCGAGCATTCCCCTTGTGCCCAGGTGGCCATCCCCTCGTGGATCCACGCAGGCGGCCAGGGGCCGGCCCACGCTGCCGCGACCAACCAGTGGCCCAGTTCATGGCGGATCGCGAGCTGGTTGGGGGGCTCGGAGTAGACCAGCAGCAATGCGGGGGTGCGGAAGTCCGTCAGGCCGTTGGCGGCGACACCGGCCACCGCCTCCATGCGCTCCCGTGAGGCCACGAGCAGGATCGGCGGCAGCACGTCGGCAGTCACTTCGAGCCGCGGCCCCACGTCTTCGGAAGCGCGGGCCACCGCCGCGAGCCACGACGCGGACTGGACGGTGTCGGGGAGGACCGGGTCCACCCGAAGCTGCACCCGTCCCGTATCCCGTCGGGGCCATTCCGCCACGGCGCGCGCCACCGCATCCGGCCCCGCCTGGGCCGTCGCCCCCGCGAGCGGGCCCAGCGCAAACGCGAGCGCCGCGGTCCGGCCAGCCATGGTGAGCATCTGAAGTCCTGGGGTCCGGCGGGTTGCGTCGCCGGTGCCGCGCGCCGGCCGCTCCCCTCCCGGCGCTATCCAGTGGACGCCCGGGAAGGCGTCTCCGCACACGGCGGCGGCCCGTCGCGCCGGGCCGATCAGGGCGGTCCGTCGCCCCCCGCCGGGCACACCCACGGCGCGCAGGCCCGCGCCAGGACCGCCCGTTCCTCCGGCGTCAGCCCCAGCCGGTCCAGCGCCCGCACCGCGTCCTCTGGCGTCTGGACGCTGAAGTCGGAGGCAAAGAGGAACCGCTCGAGTCCGATCCGGCGGATCTCCCGCATGAGCCGGGTGGTGGTGGTCGCATCCTCCCCGGGCCCCGGCACGAATGACAGGTCGAACAGCAGCCGCCGTGTCGCGGGGGTGCGGTCCAGGATGTGCTTCGCGAACACCCGCAGCACCGCCACGTGGTTGTCGCCGAGGAGGGGCAGCCCCCCGGCGCCGTGCGCCAGCTGCACCGGCAGGTCGCCGGCCCGGGGCAGCACGTCGCGGACGAACAGCTCCGCTTCCCGCGCCCCGAAGGTGCCGCCGCCCACGTGGATCACCAGCGGCAGCTCCTGCGCCGCCGCCGCGCCCACCACCTCTGCCACCCGGGCGCGCTGGGCGGAGTCGCCGAGTTTCACGCCCAGCACGGTGAGGTGGAGCTTGAGGCCTCGCAGCACCCGGCGGCCGCGCCAGTACGCCAGTTCCTCGAGCGCGGAAGGCTGCATCGGGTCCAGCGACAGGAAGCCCACGAGACGGTCCGGATACTGCGCCACCTCGGCCGCGGTGAACTCGTTCTCCCGCCGGACCAGGAGCGCCACCGAGTCGGGGGCAAGCCCGAGGCTCGGGATGCCGTAGGCGTAGGCGGTGGAGAGCACCACCGCCCGGGCCACGTGCGCCGCGTCGAGCACATGCACCAGGTCGGCGGCCAGCACCGCGGGCGGGTCGTGATACGTGCCGCACTCGCCCACTCGCGCGCAGAGATCGGCGGAACCCAGGTGCGTGTGGTGATCGGCGGGCCAGGCCCACGTGGCGCGGCGCGGCGCCAGCCATGACGCCCCGGCGAGCGCCGCGAGCAGCACGCCGGCGAGCGGCAGCAGGAAGCGGCGGCGCCGGGTCATCGGGAGCCCGGGGAGGAGATGGGCACATCCCGCGCGTCCACCGCGCCGGCTGCCTCAGGCATCGGCGCCGGCCCGACTGGAAAGTTCGGCGTCGACCGCCTGGTTGATCATGTCCGCGGCTTCCAGGGCCACCGTCAGGTTTTCAGCGGAACCGGTGCCCGCCTGCAGCCGCAGCAGGTCGAGGCGGATCGTCTCGAGGGCGGCGACCGCCTGCTCGAGACGGGAGCGGACCCGCTCCCGCATCGCCGTCAGGTCATGCACCGCCTCGCGTCGCTGGTCGACCAGGCCGGCGCGGGGCGCCGCCTCCGGCGCAGCCTCCACGATGGCGCGACTGAGGGCGGCTTCCCGTTTCCGGAGGGCCTCGGCCGTTGCCCGCAGCCGCGCGATCGCGCCCGGGACGGCCGCGACTCGGGCCCGCACCTCCTTCGGCAGGCGCTCGAACACGTCGTCGGCTGCGGCCGCCAGGATGACCTCGGTCTGCCGGCCGGCCGGCCCGCGGCCCGCGTCGGGGCGACGCAGCCCGAGGCCTGCCACGAAGTACAGCAAGCGACCGAAGCGGCCCACCAGCATGCGCTGCGCGATGGACAGTCCGCGGAGGGGGGAGTCCGCAGGCACGGTCGGGCCGGCGCCGATGAGCACGGCGCCCAGCGTCAGGGTGACGGCGGCCACCAGCAGGAAGTCCAGGCCCCCGCCCAGCCCGTTCCGGGCGAGCGTCGAGGGAAGGAGCCAGACCGCAAAGGTGAGCGTGCCGAGGAAGAGTGCGGGAATCCAGCTGCGCCGGATGAGGACCTCCCGCTTCTCACGCTGGGCCCGTGCCTGTTCGAGTCCCGCGAGGTCGGCCTCCTCCACCAGGAGTCTGGCCTCGTCCAGCAGGGCGGCCTGGACGTCGACGAACCCCAGTCCACGCCGGATGCCGCGTCGCGCCAGCCGGACCAGCGACCATGGGCGCCGCAGCAGCAGGTAGGCGACGACGAGGCCGGGCAGCAGGCCATTGTCCCAGGTGAGCTTTTCCAGCACCTCCGCGAGCAGGAGGGCGCCCGGCCCGAGCATGATTGCGCCGAGCGCGAGCCCCGCCCCGATCACCAGGCCCGTCTCGTGCATGCCACGGAGCAGCGCCCGGATCTCCGGCGGAACGTCCCGGCGCGCCACCGACCCCGCGCCCACGGCCGCCGCCAGGGCCTCCGCCGCCTGGAAGCGCTCCTCGGGGCGCTTGGCCAGGCACCGGTCCACCGCCTCCGCGAGCCACGCGGGGACCGTCGGCGCGGCGGTGGCAACCCGCGGGGCGGGAGCGGTGACGTGCTGGTGAATCAGCGCCGGGAGGTTGGGGCCGTCGAACGGCAAGCGGCCGGTCAGGGCGTGGAAGCCGGTGACGCCGAGGGAGTAGAGATCGCTCCGGCCGTCCACCGCGTCGCCAGTGGCCTGTTCCGGGCTCATGTAGTGGGCGGTGCCGACGACTTCGCCGCCGCTGGCGGTGGTCGTGGCTTCCGCGACACGCGCGATGCCGAAGTCGGTGACGATCGCGCGGTGCGATCCCGCCTCCAGCATGATGTTGTCGGGCTTGATGTCGCGATGGATCACCCCCTGCTGGTGGGCGTGGGCAAGGGCCCACGCGACCTCCTGGAGGATCCGCCCGACCTGGCTGGCGGGCAGGGCCCCGCGGCGGTGGATCGCCTGGCCGAGCGACTCGCCATCCACGTAGGCCATGATGAAGTAGACGAGGTCGCCTCGCTCCTCGACGAGGTGGATCGGCACGATGTTGGGGTGGGAGAGCCTCGCCGCGGTGCGCGCCTCCCGCAGGAAGCGCTCCCGGAGCGCCGGGGCGAGCCCGAGCGCCGGCGGGAGCAGCTTGATGGCGACCGGCCGGTCCAAGGCAACATCACGGGCCAGGAAGACGATCCCCATGCCCCCGCGGCCGAGCTCCCGCTCGAGCGAGTACCGTCCGGCCACCTGCAGCTGCAGGGCCAGGAACTCGGCAGAGGGGTGCGTGGGCATCAGGCCTATTTAATGGCCGGTCACGCGCCCGTCCAATCCGCCGGCCGGGCGCCAGTCCTGCGTGGCGTGTGGGGGCTGCGGGGGGGCGGGGGCCACGGTATGTTGGCGCACGCGCGCCGAATCGGCGCCCCCGGCCCGGCCCGCGCCCTCCGGAGACCCTTCATGCCCGATCGGCCGGTCCGCCTCACCTCCGCCCAGGCGCGCGGCATCTGGCTGCATGCACAGCGCCTGGATCACCCCGAGCCGTTCGGCGCCGGCCCGGCGGCCACGCCCGCGGCGGTGGCCCACCTCGGGTACGTGCAGATCGACACGATCAACGTGATCGAGCGCAGCCACCACCACGTGCTGTTCACGCGCATTCCCTCGTACCGGCGCGAGCACCTGCAGCAGGCGCAGGACCTCGACAAGAGCGTCTTCGAGTACTGGACCCACGCGCTCGCCTACCTCCCGACGGCAAGCCTGCGCTTCCATGTCCGCGCGATGCGCCGGGACTGGCGCCGCCGCGTGGTCCGGCCCGAGCAGGTGGCGGACGCGGACCTGCGGCGGGTGCTGGCCCACATCCGGCGCTACGGACCGACCACGATCCGTGACTTCGACCAGGATGCCGGGGGCGCGAAGGACTACGCGTGGGGGAGCCGCAAGCCGTCCCGGCGCGCGCTGGAGGTGGCGTTCTACCAGGGGCGGGTCACGGTGAGCCGGCGGGTCGGGATGCTCAAGACCTACGACCTGCTCACCCGCCACTTCGGCTGGGACCGCCTGCCCGCCGCCGCGAGCGAGGCCGAGGTCCTCGACTATCGGCTGGACCGCGCGCTGCGGGCGCAGGGGATCGTGAGCGTGGAGTCGACCTGCCACCGGGATCCCGCGTCGAAGGCGGCGATGGCGCACCGGCTGGAAGCGCGGGTGCGGCGGCGGCTGCTCCGTCCCGTCGAAGTGGAGGGCGCGGGCCGGACGCCGCACTGGGCGTCGCCGGAGGCGCTCGAAGGTGGTGCCCCTGTCGCGGAGCCGCGGGTGCACGTCCTGTCGCCCTTCGATCCGCTCATCATCCAGCGCCGCCGGCTCGAGCAGTTCTTCGGCTATGCATACCGCTTCGAGGCGTACGTACCCCGTGCGGAACGGGTGCTCGGCTACTTCGTGTGTCCCGTCCTCGCCGGTGACCGCATCGTGGCGGCGCTCGACCTCAAGACCGACCGGGCGCGCCAGGCCCTGCTGGTGCAGCGCTGGAACTGGGTTGGCCGCCAGGCGTCGCGGGAACTCCGGCCGCAGGTCGAGGCCGCGCTGCACGCCTTCGAGCGATTCCAGCTGGCACGGTGACGGCCCCGCCCCACGGCCCTACGGCACGTCCACGATATGGAGCCGCACCAAGCCCTCCACCCGGCGGCTGAAGACCAGCTGGTCGCGCACGGGAGACCAGCGTGGATTGGTGTTGCGACCGGGTCCGGTCACCACCGCCATCTCCCCCGTGCCGTCCGCGTTCACCCGCAGGATCACCGCCGTCCCGTCGTCCGATTCCCGTGCGTACACGATCCGCCGGCCGTCACGCGACCACGCCGGCCAGCCGTCGAAGGCGGGATGGCGCGAGATGTTGACCTCCACGCTGTCCTCGAGGCCCCGGACCACGATCTCCGAGTTGCCGTCCGCCAGCTGCCGCCGGTACACCAGCCGGGTGCCGTCGGGGCTCAGTGAGGCGTAGGTCGCGATGCCGCCATGCGTCAGCGGCCGCACGTCCGAGCCATCGGGCCGCATGGTGAACACCTCGTAGACGTCCGCGTGTGCCGGGTCCCGGCTGCGCCTCGCGGAGTTGAAGAGGAGCCGGCGGCCGTCCGGGCTCCACTGCGGGTGGATGTCGTCACCGGGGCTGGTGGTCAGGCGCCGGGGCGCCGTGCCATCGGCGTTCACCACGAAAATCTCGGCGTCACCGCCACGCATCGATACGTAGGCGATCCGCCGGCCGTCCGGCGACCAGGCGGGGGCATCGTCCTCGTCCACGCCCGTCGTCAGCTGGCGCGGGTCGCTCCCGTCGGCCGCCATCGTCCACAGCTTGAGCGCGCCCGTCCGGTTGGAGATGAAGGCGAGGTGCCGGCCGTCCGGCGACCAGGCCGGCTCGTAATCGACGGGACGGGAGAGCGGGGACGGCGTGGCCTGGGCCACGGCGGCCGCGGGGCGTGCAATGGCAACGGTGAGGAGGGCCAGGGGCAGGCCGGTCGTGCGAAAACCCGTCACCGTGTCCCGCCCCGTGGCGGCTCCCGCCTGTCTTTCCACCACGCGTATGCCACGGTGACCACGACCAGCGTCATGGCCCACCAGTACGCACGGATGAACTCGAGCATTGCGGCCTCCGCTGCTTCAGGTGACTGCGTGAGATTCGTGCCGGGAGGAGTCCGTGGCGGCGGGGCCGGACTATGCCGGCGGCCGGCCGGAGCGCCGGGACAGCTTCGCGGCGAGGGCCAGCTCCACCAGCCCGCAGGCGCCAAATACCACCGTCAGCCACCGGCTCATGCCGAGCGCGGGGGCGGCGACGCCGAGGGCCAGGAGGCACAGGCCGTACAGGAAGTGGACCCGCGCCGGCTGGATCGTGAGTTCCGGCGGGACATCCCGGGGTCGCAGTCGGGACATGCCGAACGCCAGCAGCGCCAGGCCCACACCGGTGAGCGTCCAGTCGAGCAGCTGAGCGCCGGTGGTCAGGAGTGCCTGCACGCCGAGGGTGGTGGCCATGGCGCCTCCGGTGAGGCCCGCGAGGCCGGCCACGCGCCGCAGTCGCCGGGCGCGCACCGGCTCCGGTGGTTCCACGCGCAGGTGAGGGGGCGGGAGGAGGGCCATCGGCTCGCCGCCTACCGCCGTGGCTCGTAACGCAGGACCACCACCCCGGAGCGGAACTCCTCGCGACTCACCGGCGCCAGGTCGAGTGGCCGCGACAAGCCGGCGAACAGCGTCGGCCCGTGGCCCGCGAGCCGGGGCTGCACCAGGAACTCATACTCGTCGATCAGCCCCAGCTCCGCCAGCGCCCGCGGCAGCGTGACGCCCCCCGTGAGCAGCTCGCGGCCCGGCTCCCGCTTGAGCCGCCGGACCGCCTCCCCCAGCTCCCCCTCCAACCGTTCAGCGTTCCAGTCGACCCGCGCCAGCGTGCGCGACACCACGTGCTTCCGTGCCGCGTCGATCGTTCGCGCGAAGGGCTCCATCCACCCTGGCCGTGCCCCCGCCGGCCCCCGCCACGCCTCCTCCATCATCGAGTAGGTCACCCGGCCCAGCAGCAGGGCGTCTGCCCGCTCGATGTTCGCGGCCGCGTGGCGGTGCAGCTCCTCATCGGGAATGATGGCGAGGTGGTCGCAGCACCCGTCGAGCGTGATGTTGATGGAGTACCGCAGTGGCCGCATCACCGCTCCCTGGGTGGGGTGGGGCGCCCGGGAAGCTGCCGGCCGGGCCGCCCGTCCGCAAGGAGGCCGCGCTCACTCCAGGCGCGGCAGGTTCGACGCGTGCAGGTGGATGATGCGCCAGCGCCCGCCTTCCTGCCGGAACACCAGGGTGCGACGGCCCACCGTATCGGGCACGTCCGACAGCTCGAAGGTCACGATGCCGACCGGGCCAATCACCCGGGCCGCGAGGCCGGTCGCGTTCAGGTGCAGGTAGGGTGGCCCGGGCCGCGTGGCGCGGATCCGCTCGAAGAACGCGCGATACTGCGCCTCCACCTGGGCGCGATTCACCAGGTGTTCCGCGCTGTCCGGTCGTGGCCAGTAGGCATCCACCGTGTCGCTCAGCACCGCGGCGAAGCGGGACCAGTCGAGGCTGTCGAACGCGGCGAGGAACTGCGTGGTGGCCTGCCGGAGCGTGACGACCGCCGTGGAGTCGGCGGCGGGCGGTGTCCGCGCCGGGGCGCAGGCGAGGACGACCAGCATGACGGCGGCGCGGGCGGCGCGACAGCCAGTCACCCCGGCGCCCGCGTCAGTGCGGCGCGGCATCGCCCGCCAGCAGGTCGGCGACCACCGGTACCAGCGCCGAGCCGAGCCGCTGGTGCTGTCCGGCATCAAGGTGCACCCCATCCACCTGGCTGGAGGTCGTGGCCTGTCCCGCGTCGTACCAGGCGCAGCCCAGGTCGCGTGCCATCGCCGCGTACGCCGCGGCCGCGCCCCGGCTCCGTTCCGGTGCCCCCTCGAACTTGGGCGCGATCGGTCCGGCCGGCACGCCCATCGGCGGCGGGGCTACCACCAGGATGCGAGGCACGGGCATCCCCGGTTCGATCGGCGCCCGGCGCACCGCGCCCACCAGGGTGGCGAGGCCCTGCGCCGACTGCCACGGTGTGGTCTGGTGCACCGCCTGGAAATCGTTGGTGCCAAGGAAGAGGATGAGGAGGTCGAGCGGGGAGTGGGCCTCGATGCGCTGTTCGAGGCCGGTGAGTCCGTTGCGGCCGGCCTTGAACGGGTCCTCGAAGACGGTGCGCCGCCCGTTGAGGCAGTCCTCCGTGATCCGGGCCGCGAGTCCGCGCGCCAGCAGCCCGGCTTCCAGGACCCCAGGCCACCGGGCCGGGAACGGCAGGCGCTGGCGGGTGAGCGGGATGAGGCCCCAGGTCAGCGAATCGCCGTAGACGAGGATCTGGTGCATGCGGTCCGATGGCGGGTGGTGGAGAGGATAAGCTGTGCCCGGCAGCGGGATGACGCCAGACGCCCGGGCTCCCTCCGGCGCCGGTCCTGGACCACCGCCTCGTCGCACGGCTCCGGACCGCGTGCGGCCCGCCCTGCGAGCTGTTCCTGCGGAAAACCGACGCGGTGCAACGGTACCGAGACGCGAGCACACGCGCCGCGATGGCATTGCGACCAGCCCGCCCCAGCACATCGTGCGCCGCCGAGCCGCCGAGCCGCCGAGCCGCCGAGCCGCCGAGCGGCCGAGCCGCCGAGCCGCCGAGTGTGCGCGGCACGCCCCGGCCTCCGTCCACTATGGAAACGCCCACCACCAACTCCGAGACCTGAATGCGACCCTATGCGCTGCTCCTGCTGGGGCTGGCCGCGTGCAACGACCCGGTCGGTGGGCCCGTGCCCGCGGCCGAGATCGCGACAGTGGGAACTGTTTCCGGCACCGGGGTACCCGGCGCCGTCCTCCGGGACACGATCCGGGTCCAGGTGCTCGATGGGCGCGGCCGGCCCCTCGCGGGTCGCTCGGTGCACTGGGTGATTCGGCAGGGAGGCGGGACGGTGACCGCTGTCCAGGATACGACTGACCTCAACGGCGAGGCGACCGCGTTGTGGCGCCTCGGGTCCGCGACGGCGCTCAATGTGCTCGAGGCCAATACCGACGAGGGGCTCGCGGTTCGTTGGCAGGCCGCGGCGCACGCCTTTCGGGTGGATGCCCTCGCTTCCGATTACTCCCTGGCCTGCGGGCTCGTGAGTGGTGACCTCTGGTGCTGGGGCCAGGATGCCTGGGTCACCACCGATCCGCCATCAGTGACCGAAACCGGCTACGGTTTCCAGGCCCTGTACCAGGCCCCTGGACTCGTGGCGGCCGGGCAAGGCTTCACCGCCGTGGCGGTGGGGTGGCTGGCTGTCTGCGCCATTGATGCCGGTGGCGTCGTGCATTGCTATGGGCTCGACGGCAACCTGCGGCCGATTCCCGAGTTGCCGACCGTGCCACCGATGCGGCAGGTCACCGGCGAGGTTTCCGGCGAGTTCTGCGGTCTGGCGCTCGCGGACTCCACCGCCTGGTGCTGGACCAAGGCGGGCACCGGGGCCCAGGTGCCCGGTTCGCCGGCCTTCCGGAGGATCGAGGTTGACTGGGCCGGGCAGGTTCGCGGCTGCGGCCTGCGAGTGGATTCGACCGCCGCGTGCTGGGGTCCAGGCTACCTCGGCGACGGCACCGCCGACCCTGCGGCGACACCCGTGGCGGTCCTTGGGGGCCATCGGTTTGTCGAACTCGCGGTGGGCCGGGACTTCAGCTGTGGACGTGAAGCCGATCGGGATGTCTGGTGCTGGGGCGTCAACGACGCCGGCCAACTCGGCCGGCCGGGTCCGGAGGCGCTGGTGCCGGTCCTGGCGACCTCCAATGTCACCGCGATCGCCGCCGCCGACCGCACCGTGTTCGCCATGACGCCGAGCGGCCCGGTCCGCTGGGGCGCCACTGGCCGGGGCTCCTCCGCCATCCGGCCGTTCACGATTGCCGGCAGCCCGCCACAGGTCACGGATTTCGCCGACGGCAATTTTTCCTGCGTCCGGCTGCAGGACCAGCAGGTGTACTGCATGGAAGAGATCTGGAGCAACGTGTCGGCGATCGAGATCGACCGCTTCATGGCGGTCCAGCCGCTCCGGAACTGAGTCCACAACGACCGAGGGATCCACTCGGGTCCTGACCGGACCTGAAGGGATCCCTCGCCTTGTACGGGCGGCGGCGTACCGCCCTACCGCCCTACTGCCCTACCGCCCTACCGCCCTACCGCCCTACCGCCTGACCGCCCTACTTCTCCGGATCCAGGATCGCCTCCACCCGCGCCACCACGTCCCGCAGGTGCAGCACCGTCACCCGGTCCGTGGACCGCGCCGCGGCGCTGGTGGCCTCCCGCTTGATCTGCTCCAGGTCGCCGCGGGCGAAGGCGCGGATGTCGGACTGGCCCACGTTCACGTTGGTCACCGTGATGAAGCGCGCGAACTCCGGCGGGATTGGCGGCAGTTCCTGGGTCATCAGGTACTGCATCCGGTCCAGGTACCCGCGCTGCAGGTTGCGGCGGTATTCATCCACCGGCCGCGCCCCCGCGAGCTCGCCCCAGACCGCGGCGTGCGCGTCGGCGAACAGCTCCGCCAGGGTGTAGGCATCCTTCCCGAGCGCCGCCTCCGACTCGATGAGCCGCTGCATCCGGCGCGGCTCCAGCAGGTTGTTGAGCACCCCGACCTGCCGCGCCCGCAGCCGATCCACCGCACCGGCGTGCTCGATCCGGCCCAGGATGTCGCGGTTGAGCATCCAGGTGGGCGTGGCAAAGGCCTGCTCGGCCAGGAACCGCACCGCCGCCTGCTGCCGCGCACGGGGCACGATGGTGTACACCGGCCCGTCCTGGCCCTGCGCCTTCCGGGTCTGCTCTACCCCGCCCACGATCGTGGCGGCGTGGCCCATGTACCGGCCCCACTGGACCAGCACCTGGAGGTACATCTCCTGCAGCTGGCTGTAGTCCTCCCCCTGCTCGAACGCGAATGTCGGCAGCTGGGGGATGATGCGCTTGAGGTTGGCGATGCCGTAGGTCCCGGCCTTCACGCCGTCGTCGCCCAGGTCCTCGGTCTGGCTGGTCGGGTCGATGCTGCTCGGGTCGCCGAAGCGGTACAGCGGGTCGCCGGCGTGCTCGAGCACCCAGCCGTCGAGCATCGGCTTCTCGGCATCGGGGGTGGTGGCGCCGATGATCGGCCGGTAGCCCCACCGGATGGCCCAGTGGTCGTACACCCCGATGGCAGGGTGGAAGCTCACCCCGGCGTCGCCCGGCTGGGCGACGTAATTGAACCGCGCGTAGTCCATGATGGACGGCGCGGTGCCCATCCGCTGCGTGAAGCTGGCGGAGCGGAGCGAGTCGACCGGGTAGGCGCTCGAGGCCTTCATGTTGTGCGGCAGCCCCAGCGTGTGCCCCACCTCGTGGCTCGACACGAACCGCACCAGCTCGCCCATCACGTCATCGGCGAACTTGACCCCGCGCGCGTCGGGATTCACCGCCGCGGTCTGCACCAGGTACCAGTTGCGGAGCAGGTTCATGACGTTGTGGAACCACCCGATGTCGCTCTCCAGGATCTCGCCGCTCCGCGGGTCGACCACGCTCGGGCCGTACGCGTTCTCGATGTCCGAGGGGTAGTAGCGGATGACCGAGTAGCGCGCGTCCTCCGGGTCGAACTCCGGGTCCTCCGCGGCCGTGGGCGGGTCCTTCGCGATGATGGCGTTCCGGAAGCCCGCCTCCGCGAAGGCCGCGTTCCAGTCCTCGACCCCCTGCTTGAGGAACGGGCGCCACTTGAGCGGCGTCGCCGGGTCGATGTAGTAGACGATCGGCTTGACCGGCTCCACCAGCTCGCCCCGCTGGAACGCCGCCGTGTCCTTCGGCTCCAGCCGCCACCGGCTGATGTAGCACCGGTCCACCGCACGCTGGGCATCGATGCCGTAGTCGGTCTGGTCGATCGAGAAGTAGCCCACCCGGTTGTCGCAGCGCCGCGCCTGCATCGGCACCGCCGGCAGCACCACCATCGAATGCGCCATCTCCACTGTGATGGTGTTGGTCTCCTGGTTGCTCGGCGCCTTCCCCGCGTCGTAGGTGAGCACTGCCCGCACCTCGACGTTCTGCGGGTAGCTCCGCACCGCGCTCAGGTAGCTCCGGTTCTCGTCCAGGCGCCGCACCTGGTACGCCTCCCGCCGCCCCTTCTCCAGCCCGAACAGCGCCACGTCGCTGGTGTAGGTCTTGGAGATGTCCACGAGCACCGCCGTGGTGTCGGCGTTGTAGGCCGCGATGGGCAGCGCCGCGACGATCGGCTCGAAGTTGGCCGCCCGCACCGCCCGGCTGATCGGCAGGGTGCTGTCGGCCACGTTGAGGTAGCTCACCGTGCGCAGCAGAACCTTGTCGCCCTGCCGCTCCCACCGCACCACCGACTCGTTGGTCTCCTCGCCGCCGTACCCGATGTTGGTCGCCGTGCGCGCGATGCGGCTCACCAGCAGCATCTGCCGGCCGAGGGCGGCGTTCGGGATCTCGTAGAAGGTGGAGTCGCCCTGGGTCCACACCACGAACAGCCCGCTGTCGGCCTTCGCCTTGTCGGTGATCAGGTCCTTGAACGCCTTGATCTTGGGCTTGGGCGTCTTGGCGCTGTCCGGCCGTGCGCCGGCGGCGGGACGGCCCCCGGTCGCGGCGGCCGTGGCCGTGGCCGGGGTGGGGGTGGCGGGCGTGACGGTCGTGGAGGCGGAGGCACACGCGGCGGTGGACAACAGGATGGCCGCGGCACGGAGGCGATGCCGGATCATGCGGTTCCTCAGGATGGAAAAGGCCGGGACAGGGACGGGCGAGAAGCTACGGGTGGGCACAGTCACGGGGAAGGGGCGGAAATTCCGCCTCTCTCCAGCTGCTCTCGTCCCGTTTCCCGCTTCCCGCTTCCCGTTTCCCCCTTCCCCCCGGCTCCCCTCCCCGCACGGCCAGGTCAGTCGCTCCCGCCCCGCTTCACCACCCGTCCCGGCGTCTGGCCCGTGTGCTCTCCGTCCCGGATCACCTGCACGCCATT
>JBGAPX010000025.1:0-34174 GCA_044221045.1 Gemmatimonadales bacterium | reverse complement strand
GCCCGGAGCCCTGCAGCCGGCCCAGGTCGAGTCCCTGCGCCGCGGCCATCTTCCGGGCCAGCGGGGAGGCCTTGATGCGCGACGACTCGGCGGCGGGACGGCTCGGCGCCTCGGCGGCTGGACGGCTGGACGGCTGGACGGCTGGTCGGCTCGGCGACTCGGCAGCAGGACGAACAGAGGTTGCCGCCTCGGGGCTACCCCCGGAGGTCGAGTCGCCGAGCCGCCGAGTCGCCGATTCGCCGCCCAGCAGCGCCGAGATATCCTCGCCCTTGGCCCCGATGACGCCCACCATCTGTCCCACCGGCACCGTGGTGCCCGCCGCGATCCCGTGCTTGAGCAGCACCCCGGCGGCGCGCGCCTGCAGGTCCATCACCGCCTTGTCGGTCTCCACCTCGGCCAGGACCTCGCCCACGGCCACGGCGTCGCCTTCCTGCTTCTTCCATTCGACGAGGCGTCCCTCTTCCATCGTGGGGGACAGCGCCTCCATCAGCACTTTGGTTGCCATGGCCTATTCGAGGTAGAGGACCTGTTTCGCCGCCGCCACGATCTTCTCGGGGTTCACCTTCGCCGCCTTTTCCAGGTGCTTGTTGTAGGGCATCGGGACATCCGCCCCCGTCACCCGGAGCACCGGCGCGTCCAGCTCGTCGAAGATGGTCTTCTGGATCTCGTCCACCACCTGCGCGCCGGCCCCGGCGAAGTACCACCCCTCCTCCACCACCACCGCCCGGTGCGTCTTGGTCACCGAGGTGAAGATGGCCCCGAGGTCGAGCGGGCGGATGGTGCGCAGGTCCACCACCTCGGCCTCGATGCCCTCGGCCGCCAGCTGCTCCGCGGCCTTGAGGCAGAGCGAGACCGTCTTGGAGTAACAGAGCAGCGTCACGTGGTCGCCCGGGCGCTTGATGTCGGCCACGCCAATGGGGACCAGGTGCTCGCCCTCCGGCACCTCGCCCTTGGTGTTGTAGAGCATCTCGCCCTCCATGAAGACGATCGGGTTGTCGTCCCGGATGGCGCTCTTGAGCAGCCCCTTGGCGTCGGCGGGCGTGGCGGGCATCACCACCTTGAGGCCGGGGATGTGGGCGTACATGGCCTCGAAGCACTGGCTGTGCTGGGCGGCCAGCTGCAGCGCCGCGCCGGCGGGGCCGCGGAAGACGATCGGCACCGCCACCTGCCCGCCGGACATGTAGCGCATCTTGGCGGCGGCGTTGATGATCTGGTCGATCGCCAGCAGGGCAAAGTTCCAGGTCATGAACTCGATCACCGGCCGCAGGCCCACCATCGCGGCCCCGACCCCCACCCCGGCGAAGCCGAGTTCGGTGATCGGTGTGTCCACGATCCGGGTCGGCCCGAACTCCTCCAGCAGCCCGCGGCTCACCTTGTAGGCGCCCTGATAGACCCCGACCTCCTCGCCCATCAGGAAGACGTCCTTGTCGCGGGCCATCTCCTCGCGGAGCGCCTGGTTCAGCGCGTCACGATACGTGATCACCGGCATGTCAGCGCCCCTCCCCGGTCGGTGCGTAGACGTCCTTCCACAGCATCTCCGGGTCCGGGTCGGGCGACTGGTCGGCGAACTCGTATGCGTCCTGCACCTCGGCCTTCACCTCGGCGTCCAGCTTCTCGAATGCCGCATCATCCAGCAGCCCCTCGGCCTTGAGCTTCTCGGCCCACAGGGTGATCGGGTCCCGCTTCCGGTGCGCCTCGACCTCTTCCTTGGTCCGGTAGTGCCCATGGATCGGGTCGGACATCGAATGCCCCACGAACCGGTAGGTACGGATCTCGAGCAGTGTCGGGGCGGAGGGGCGACGGGCCCGGACCACCGCCCGGTCCATCGCGGCGATCACCTCGGCCAGGTCCTGCCCGTCCACCACCTCGCGCGACATGTCGTAGCTGGTGGCCCGCTCGGAGATGTTCCAGGTGGCCGTGGCCCGGTCCAGCGCCGTGCCCATGCCGTAGCGGTTGTTCTCGCAGATGAAGATGCAGGGGAGCTTCCAGATCCCGGCCATGTTGAGCGCCTCGTGGAAGGCGCCGTTGTTGATGGCCGCCTCGCCGAAGAAGCACACCGCTACCTGGTCGGTCTGCCGGTACTTGAACGCGAACCCCATCCCGGTGGTGAGCGGAATGTGCCCGCCCACGATCCCGTGACCCCCAAGGAAGCCCAGGGAGGCATCGAAGATGTGCATCGAGCCGCCCTTGCCGCCGGAGCAGCCGGTGGCCTTGCCGAAGAGCTCGGCCATCACCGAACGCGCGGAGATGCCGCGCGCCAGGGCGTGTCCGTGCTCGCGGTAGGTGGCGGTGATCGCGTCACCCTGCCGGAGCTGGGAGAGGCACCCGACCGCCACCGCCTCCTGCCCGATATAGAGGTGGCAGAAGCCGCCGATCTGGCCGAGGCTGTACGCCTCGCCGGCCTTCTCCTCGAACCGGCGGATGAGCAGCATCTGCCGGAGGTAGTGCCGGTATTTCTCTGCCGTCTTGGTATCGGCCTTCCGGCCGGCTTTGGGGGTCGCCATAGAGCCTCAGGAATGGGATACGGCCGAGCCGCCGTGCCGCCGTGCCGCCGTGTCTGCCTGCTCCCACGCATGGTAGGACGACCGCGTGAGCGGGCTCGCCTGCACGTGGGTAAAGCCCAGCTCCATGCCGATCGCCGCCAGCTCGCGGAACTCGTCGGGGGTGTAATAACGGGCGATCGGGAGGTGTCCGTCGGTCGGCCGCAGGTACTGGCCCAGGGTCAGGATATTCACGTCGCTCCGCCGCAGGTCCCGCATGCAGGTCACGACCTCGTCCCACTCCTCGCCCAGGCCCAGGATGATCCCGGACTTGGTGAGGCCGGCAGGGCGGATCCGGCGGGCGTTGGCCAGCAGGGCGAGTGCGCGGTCGTAGCGGCCGCCCGGACGGGCCAGCCGGTAGAGCCGCTCGCAGGTCTCGAGGTTGTGATTGAGGATGTCGGGCCCGGCCTCCAGCACGATCTGCAACGCGCGCTCGGAGCCCTTGAAATCCGGGATGAGGACCTCGACGGTGGTCCGCCCCCCGGCCGGGTCGCCGAGCCGCCCAGTCGCCGAGCCGGCCGTCCGTGCCCGGATCTCGGTGACGCACCCGGCGAACGCCTCGGCCCCGCCGTTCGGGAGGTCGTCGCGGTCGACCGAGGTGATGACCACGTGCTTGAGGCCCATCCGGGTCACGGCCTCGGCCAGCCGGACCGGCTCGACCGGGTCGTAGGGGGCCGGGGTGCCGTGCGTCACGGCGCAGTAGGCGCAGTTCCGGGTGCAGACGTCGCCCAGGATCATGAAGGTCGCGGCCCGGTGCTCCCAGCACTCCCCGATGTTCGGGCAGCGCGCCTCCTCGCAGACCGTGTGGAGCCCCAGCTCCCGCATCAGCCCCTTGAGCTGCAGGTAGGTCTCCCCCCCCGGGGCCTTCACCTTGAGCCACGACGGCTTGCGCACCAGCGGCGCGGGGGGAGCGGCGGGCGCCCCGTCGGGGGTACTCCCCCGGGTCAGCTGCACGAGCGGTGTGGCCATCCCGGGGTCCCCCAGGGTGAGCGTCGGGTGCCGGCGAGCGGAACCAAGCTAGTGGCGAGGCCCAGGATCGGAAATGGGGAAAGTCCCGGTTTTCAACCAGATGGTTGATGTCGGAGACTCAAACCCGTCCACGGAGCATCGACGGCGCAGCGTGGTTCCTGAAGGGAAACCGCCCCGGCCCCCAGCGGGGGGGCCGGGGCCGAGGCGGGGATGGTTTCGGCGGGCCCTACCTGGCGCAGGCCTGCTGGAGGATCTGGGCGTCGAGCTTGGCCCGTTCCGTCACCGGGCGCTCCTGGGAATCGGTGCCCCGGGCGTTGGTGTACTCGTCGAAGGACTTGGCCGTGATCTCGAGGACGGTGGCCCCGCTGGCGTCGGGCCGGACCTTGGTGTCGAGGACGTTCTTGGTGCCCCGGTAGAGCCCGCTGGGGACCCGGGTGTCCGGGTCGGCCTTCTGGGCCACGTACCAGCGCTCCAGCGCGTCGTACTGCATCCGGTTGTAGCCCATGGTCTTGAGCTGGTTCTGGACGCAGTCGAAGAGATCGTCCGGGGCGGCGGAGCTGCTGGTGCGGGTCGTGGACACCAGCGTCCCGCCACAGCCGGCGAGGAGGGTGCAGGCGGCGAGCAGCGCGGACGGCTTCACGGGCGGACCTCCGTTGGGGGCACGAACGGCGAGCGGGGTGGAAACCTAGTCGGCGGCGGGGCCTTCCGGCAGGCGCCAGAACGAGAACGGCCCCCCCGGTCTCCGGGGGGGTCGTTGTCCTGGCCACCATCTGCACAACCCGCCTGCGTTCAAGGCACAACTGTGGACGACCAGGTCTTCGTAGTCTGCATTCCGTAAGGCGGATAGGTGATCACCAATTTCCAAGTCTTGGTCCCAGTAGAAGTTACCTTCTTGTCCGCCTTGTACTCAAATACCGTTGGTGAACCGAGGCCCAAGGTGTACTTCAAGGTTGTAGTGGTTGGGATTGCGGTGTTGCCGAGGTACCACTGCCCTGAAGGGTAGGCCCACGGTGAAGACTGAGGAATATTCTCACGCGACCATCCACGGATCTTCACGGTATCGCCCACCGAGACGCTGGGAACCGCCCCGGCTGTGATCTTGATCGCGGTATTGGTCGTGTAGAAGTACGGGAGGTAGGCAAAAGCCAACCCGTAGGTCCCATCGGTGGCTGTGCTGTTCGACTGCACGATGTCCTGGTTGAATTCATCGTCCGATTGGTCAATCAGGCCAGCGACGTACACTCCGAACTGGTCCGCGACGTACTTCCCGCTAGCGTCGAGCTGGAAGAAGTCAATGCGAGGGCCGCCCACAAGAAGGACCCCGTCCGAGGCGAAAATTCTCGTCGAGATCAGGTCAGCGCGAGGGATGCTGGCGCTTGTCCGAAAGTTGATTGCCCAAGCCTTCGCTACCCCCCCCGAAGGCACGTCGTCCGGACATCTGTCCGGGTCGTTGATGGTGGGTGTGATGGAAGCGGCAAGCCATCCGAAGTCCGCCTCGGAATAGAGGCAGCGGGTATTTGGTTCAAGATCAGGCCGACATGCAAGACTGACGACCCCAAGGCAAATGAGCGATATCAGAAACGCGCCTCTAGTCATTGTTTGCGCCCTCCCCGGCGGAGGCCTTGAGGAGTACTTCCTGTAGGCTTGGGGCGGTCACTTGACCGACGTCTGCTCCACCATCAAGCTGGGGGGGGGCTTGTGGGAAGACCGCGGTCGGTCTTGTGGTAGAGTCTCGCACGAGGAAGTGAAGGCGAAACGTCTTCGGTTCGACGGCAACAAACACCTCGTCTGTCTGGACTTGCCGTGTGGCTCCGGCAATGACCACACTCACCGGCTGGCTCAGGTGGACTTTCCACCTCGCCAAGCTTCCCTTGGCCCGCGGCCGCATGACGAGCGTGGGAACGCGATCGACCTTTCGGCCTGTCGCAAGGGAGACTTGTCGGACTGCCTCCTCAGGCGGTATCGGCAGTGCCCCGCTCTCGAACGGTAACCCCTCCCACCGGATCCAAGTTCCACCAGGCGGCAGATTCAGGCCCCCGTCCGAGACGGCAATTCCGTCCAATTGCTCCGAAAGTGCTATGCTGACTTGGGGAACACCATCGTCACCACAAAGCGTTACGAGCCACCAGTTTCCGACCTCCCGCTCGAACTCACCCAGTCCCGCTCGGGCGCGAATCGCAGCGCCATCCGCAGAGCCCTCAGCCAGATAGACACGCCCACATGCCCAAAGCGAGTTCGGCCTGATCTCCCTCCCATGACCCGCGACTAGATACGGAAGCACTTGAGTAGCGTACTCTCGTGCCCATGCCAGCGCCAGCGCGCGCATTCGCGCAGCGGAAACGACTGCTTCATCGCTGGACAGCATTCGGAAGAGCCCGGAGTCGCCTAGCGCGTTTACCGCATCGCCTGTCAAGAAGCTGGAAACGTCAGAACGTGCGCGGCTCTCTCCCACGACGGTTCCATCTGATGGCGCTGCATGGCACGCGGTTGACACCAATAGCACGACGGGCACAGCGGTGCGCCACCGTGTCGGGACAAATCTCGAGTCTACCATGCTCTCCCCCCTCATGATTCTCGGAAATCCGAGTGCCGTAAAGCAAGAACGAGCAGTCAGAGGCAATCTGACTGCTCGTTCCCCTGACAGTCCTCTTTGGGCGTCAGTAGAACAGCATCATGCCGAAGGCGCCGGTGAACGCCTTGTTCTTGCCGCTGCCTTCCTTGTCCTTCGACCACATGTAGTCACCCTCGCCCACGATCTTGAGCGACTTGGTGGCCTGGTAGTAGATGCCGCCCGAGACGAGGCTGTTCTCGGTCTTGAAGTTGGTGCCGTCATCGGCCAGGAAGCTCGAGCCGAAGCTGCCGGCGAAGGTCGCCTTGCTGTTGGCCGGGGTGAAGGTCAGCTGGCCGTAGTAGCCGTAGGACTTGGTCAGCTCGCCGCCCGACTGGGAGTTGCCGTTGAACATCAGGGTGGTGCTGATGCCCTTGCCGTAGTAGCCGGAGCCGTGGATCGAGAAGGTGCCGGTCTTGTAGGTCAGGCCGCCGTAGGCGCCGACCGCGGTCTTGTTGTCATCGGCGACCGGGTCCTTGCCGGGCTGGGCGGTGCCGCCCACGAACACGCTCAGGTTGTTCCCGGCCTTGAAGCTCACTTCGGCCTCGAGGCGGGGAATGGTCAGCTCGGTAGGAGCCGGGCGGCAGCGGTGGCCCATCAGGCCGATGTTGAAGCTGGTGGTCTTGCCGGCCGGCGAGGAGTAGCTGAACTGGGGGATGAAGTTCGGGTACACGTAGCCGAAGCCGATGCGGCCCAGCGTGGTGCCGCCCGGGGCGATGCCGCCGCCGCCGACGCCGAACAGGGTCTGGTCGTTCAGGATGTTGGAACGCTGGTAGATGCCGAGTTCCTTACCGGCGGTGATGGTGCCCCAGCTGCCGCCGACGGTCATGAACACCTGACGCATGTCGATGTTGGCGCCAAAGCAGTCGTGGCTGTTGCCACCGCACTGGACCTCGGGCGCGAAGCCGAACTGGACGCCGAGGTCGGTGTTGCCTTCCTTGCCCTTCGCGGTGAAGGTGGCGAAGGCGGGGAGCAGGCCGGTCCCGTAGTACAGGCCCTTGGCCTCAGCGCTGCCGACCAGCTGGCCCGGGCTGCCCGTGGCGTCGCCGTCGGAGACCTTCTGGTACATGGCGAAGATGTTGACGTTACCGGCCATCGCGAAGGTCCAGCCATTGCTCATCTGCATCGAAAGGGCCTGGGCATTGGCGCCGCTCGCGGCGCCGAACAGCAGGGCCCCGAACAACAGAGCGCTACGCTTCATCGGTGCTTCTCCTGACTAGAAGAGGACTGAAAACGACTGGTACGCTTCAGTACTTCCTGCCTGCACCCGCGTGCTTCGAGTTCTGACGATGTCTGGTGGGGCCCGGCACCCGGGGAGGTGGCCGAAGCCGTGGGAGACACCTCCTGAAAGGACGGATCGGCCGGGACGCCGGTGGATTCCTGCCCCGGGCACGGTCCGCTATGTGGTGGAGCGCTCCTAAGATAGCTCGTCTCGTGAGGGCCGCAACCCGATGCGGTGCATTTCCGCCACAAGGGTTCGGATAATCATGCGGCCCCGGGAATATGCCGCAAGGGGGGAGGCAGCCTCCCTACCGGTTGGTAGGGGCTTCCACCATCTGGGGCGCGGTGACCGTCGAATCGACCGCGAACCGGATCCACATGCCGGACAGCCCGTGCCCCGGCACCCCACAGAAGATCCGGTATGCCCCGGCCGGCGCTGCCTTGAATCGCATCACGTCGGTGGCGAAATACCCGAGTCCTTCACCCGCCTTTGTGCTGTAGGCCCGCGGAATGGCGGCTTCCTCCGCCATGCTGGGCATCGGCTCCGTGTCGGCGATGACCACGGCGCTGTGGGGAGTCCCGTCCTCGTTCACGAAGTTGAACACCACGTTGGCGCCCAGCGGGGCCACGAGGGTGAACTCCCCGTCGGTGTAGCCGTTGAAGTTGAAGGGGCTCTTGGCGCCCCGCCCGGTCAGGCCGGCCACGAGCTTGAACTTGAGGGTCCGGGTCGTGGGGTTCCAGTCGAGCCAGGTCGAGTCCGGCACCTGGGCGCGGGAGCGGGTTCCCGCGGGGGTGGTGCCGGGGAGGACGGCCACGAGGGCCAGGACCAGCAGGGAGCGGATGACCGACATCAGACCCTCGTTGCGGGCGGAAAAGGGGCGGGAGCGCCCGTGGTGGACGCCCCCGCCTGTCCTGCGAAGCAACCAGCCGCTGGAAAGTTAACGCATTGCCGCGGTGAACGGCTTCGGCAGGCCGAAGACGTACACCGAGTTCCCCAGCGGGAAGTTGAGCTGGAAGTTTCCGCCGCACGCCACCGCGATGAACTGCTCGCCCTTGTAGGAGAAGCTCATGGGGGCGCTGTTGCAGCCGGCGCCGCCGTTGAACTGCCACAGGAGCTTGCCGGTGCGGGAGTCGTAGGCGTTGAAGTTGCCGTTGCCTTCACCGGTGAAGGTGAGGCCGCCGGCGGTCGCCAGCGCGCCACCCATCATCGGCTGCGGCACCTTGTTCTGCCACACGACCTTGCCCGTCGCCAGGTTGATCGCGGTGTAGGTGCCCCACTGCTCCTCGCCGGGGATCGCCACGAAGGCGGAGCCCAGCCAGAGCCGGCCCTTTTCCCACGGGGCGTTGTGGGTGATGTAGTTCATCGGCTGGTGCAGGCCCGTCACGAAGGCGTAGCCCAGCCGGGGGTCCACCGCGATGGGCGACCATTCGCTGCCGCCGTTGGCGCCCGGGAGCATCCGGGTGCCCTGGGCGGTCGGCAGGGCGAACATGTTCTCCTGCGGCGTGAAGTTCTCGGTGCGGCGCACCAGCTTCCCGGTGGCGGCGTCGAGCACGTACACCCACGCGGTCTTGCCGGCGTGCACCACGACCTTCTTGCCGCCCAGCGTAGCCACCACCGGGGGCGAGACGGCGTCGAGGTCCCACACGTCGTGCGGCACGGTCTGGTAGTACCACTTGGTCTTGCCCGTGGTCGCGTCGATGGCCACGACGCAGTCCGTGTACAGGTTGTCGCCGGGGCGGACGCCGCCGTCCAGGTCCGGCGACGGGTTCCCGACCGCCACGTAGATCATGTTGAGCGCCTTGTCGTACGCCGGCGTCATCCAGACCCCGCCGCCGCCGCGCGTCCAGGCATCCGCGTACTTCGCGCTGTCGGCCTTCTCCGCCGCCACGCCGCGGTTCAGGTCGGCCCCGTCCGGGGTGTGGGTGGGCCAGGTGCCCCACCAGCCGTTCGGCGCGACCGGGTCGAAGGTCGGGTCGCCCTTGGGCGCCGGGATCGAGTACCAGCGCCAGGTCTGCTCGCCGGTCATCGCGTTGTAGGCGGTGACGTGGCCCCGGATGCCGTACTCGCCGCCCGACACGCCGACGATCACGTTGTCGCCGATGATGAGCGGGGCGTGGGTGATGCTGTACCCGTAGGCCGGGTCGGCTACCTCGATGTCCCAGAGGACCTCGCCGGTCATCCGGTCGAGCGCCACGAGCCGCGCGTCGAGGGTGCCCATGTAGACGTGGGGTCCGTGCACCGCGACGCCGCGGTTGTTCGGCCCGCAGCAGTAGATCGAGGTCCCGAGCTTGTGCTCGTAGCGCCAGACCTGCTTGCCGGTGCTCAGGTCGTACGCGATCGCCGTGTTATACGGCGTGGTCACGTACATCATGTTGTCCACGACGATCGGGGTGTTCTCGAAGCTCCCCAGGCGGCTGATGCCGGTCTGGAAGACCATCCGGGGCACCATGTTCCGGACGTTCGTGGTGTTGAGCTGCGCCAGCGTCGAATAGCGCTGGTTCCAGTCATTGCCGCCGTAGGTCGTCCAGTTGGCCTGGGCGGATAGAGTAGTCGCGCCGGCTGCGAGCAGCACGAGCGACAGACCCCACTGCGTCTGCCTCCGCATGGAATCGTTCTCCTGATGGGTTGTCGATGTACCAAGGAACCAGCGGTAACCAGCTACGCCCGAGGGCGGTCGCTTTTCTGGGAGCAGGCCCGGCGGCCCCGGCCAGGCCGCCATGCCGGAAGGTGGCCCCGGAGGGCCCGTGCATGAGTGACTGCAATATTCCCCGTTCCGCCCCGGCGTCAAGGCGGCCTGACTACTTGAAGAGCAGCGAGGCCTTCCGGATGGTCATGAAGATGCCCCAGAGCATGGGGATCCCGACCGCAAGCCACGCCAGCAGCAGCACCACCACGCCGGGTCCCCCGTCGGGGCGCGCGTTCGGCGTCTCGTTCATGGCCGTCTCCTCCAGCGGGACGGCCCCGGTCACTTGGCCGGGGCCAGCCCCTCGCGGTGCAGGTCGTCGTCACTCATGAAATGCCGGTCGGCCACCGGCCGGACCAGCAGGTTGCAGCAGAAGCCCACCACCAGCATCCCGGCCAGGACGTACATGGTGAAGGCGTAGGCCTCCACCGGCGCCGCCCCGCGCGCCAGCTGCCACTGGCGGAGGTAGCTGACGACGGCCGGGCCCACCAGGCCGGCCACCGACCAGGCGGTGAGCAGCCGGCCGTGGATGGCGCCCACGAAGGCGGTGCCGAACTTGTCGGCCAGGTAGGCCGGGATGGTGGCGAATCCGCCGCCGTACATGGTCAGGATCAGGCAGAAGATCGCCGCGAACAGCGCCACGCTGCCGCCCCGGCCCGCCCCGGGCACTGCCGAATACAGCACGGCGCCCAGCGCGAAGAAGATGGCGTAGGTGGCCTTCCGGCCGATGAAGTCCGACGCGGACGCCCACAGGAAGCGGCCCAGGATGTTGAAGAAGCTGAGCAGCGCGGCGAAGGCGGCGCCGATAGTAGCCACCTGCGCCTTCTGTCCCTCGTCCAGGTCCACGAGCGCCGCCGGGATCCCGATCAGCCGGCCGCCGAAGATCTCCTGGATCATCGGCGAGGCCAGGCTCAGCACCCCGATGCCCGCGCTCACGTTGAGGCAGAGGACACCCCACAGGAACCAGAACTGCGGGGTCTTCCAGGCCACGTCCACGTGCACGTGACGGGTGGTCTGCGCCGTCTTCTGGGTGACGGGCGGGGTCCAGCCGGCCGGGCGCCAGTCCTTGGCGGGGATCCGGTACCCGAAGGCACCGCACAGCATGGCCACGAAGTACAGCAGGCCGAGCACCACGAAGGTCTCCCAGACCCCGACCGAGCTGGGCGTGGCGAAGTGCTTCATCAGGAGGTCAGCCAGCGGGGCGCCGATCATGGCGCCACCGCCGAAGCCCATGATGGCCATCCCGGTGGCGAGGCCGCGACGGTCGGGAAACCACTTGATGAGGGTGGAGACCGGCGAGATGTAGCCCAGGCCGAGCCCGCAGCCCCCGACGACCCCGAGGCCGAGCCACAGCAGCGGCAGGACGTGGAGCTTGACCCCGAGCGCTGCGATGAGGAACCCGCCGCCCCAGCAGAACGCGGCCGCCACGCCCGCCCGCCGCGGCCCGACCCGCTCCAGCCACCGGCCGAAGACCGCCGCGGACGAGCCGAGGAAGAAGATGCCGAGGGCGAAGGTGAGGTTGACCTGCGGGATGGTCCAGTCGCCCTCGACGGAACGGGTGATCCCCAGGGCCTGTGTGAGGGGCTTCCAGAAGACGCTCAGGCCGTACGCCATGCCGATGGAGAGGTGGATCGCGAGCGCGGCGGGCGGCACCAGCCAGCGGTTGTATCCGGGCTTGGCGACAATCCGTTCACGGTCGAGCAGACCGGCCATCAGGGGGCTCCGGGGATAGGGCGGGGAGAAAACGGACGGGATACGTTATCGTACGTGGTCCGAAAACGCCATGTCCTCCCGATGTCGAGGTCGTCGTGGATCGTCGTGCCCTCGCGTTGCTCCTGCTCCTCCCGCCCCTCCCGGCGGCGCTCCACGCCCAGGCGCCGGCGCTGCCCGCGTGGGTCGTGGCCGATTCGGCGGGCCAGGCCGTCCGCCTGACGCTCGACGCCCTGCCCGGCGGGCCGGACGGGATCGCCACCCTGAACGGGCTGCACCACGGCGCCGTGCAGCTGGTCGTCCCCCTGCGGTGGACCGTCCAGTGGACCTGGGTGAACCGGGACAGTGCCCAATCCCACAGTCTGGTGGTGATGGCGGAACGGGAGAAGCTGCCCCTGGAAGGCGGCCGGCCCGCCCTGGAGAACGCGGTCAGCCGCGCGGTCACCACGGGACTCAAGCCGGGCCAGCGCGACGTGACCACCTTCGTGGCCGAGGAGGCCGGCTGGTACTGGATGCTGTGCGGCGTCCCGGGCCACGCGATCCGCGGCGAGTGGATCGGGCTCAAGGTCGATCGCGACGCGGTGCGACCCACCATCGTGGAGAAGGCGGCCCCGCCGCAGTAGGGCGCGCCGTGCCGGCGCCGCCTACCGCGGCGGCGGCTCCGCCAGCAGGTGTTCCACTTCCCTCGTGAACTCCGCCACCAGCGCATCGTGGGCCGCGCCGGTGGCGGGCCCGTAGAAGCCGGCGTGAATCCGCCTGATCCGGCCGTCCCGCCCGACGAACAGCGTCGTCGGGTAGGCGGTGAAGCCCACCAGCTGGGGAAACGCCGCGCTCACCGCCTCGACCTCGCTCACCCCGCCGAGCAGCAGGGGGAACGGGATGCCGAACTTCTCGCGATAGCGCCGCACCAGCGGCGCGTCCTGGGCGGTGTCACCCGTCACCTCGAAGGCGATCCCCACCACCTCGAGCCCCCGGTCCCTGAATCGGCGGTACAGGCCGACCAGCGCCGGCGCCGCATCGTGGCAGGTGGGGCACCAGGTGCCGAACAGGTCCACCAGCACCACCTTGCCGCGGAAGCGGGCGTCTCCGGAGGACACGACCCGCCCATCCACGTCGGGAAAGCGGAAGGCGAGGGGGGCGGCGGTGTCGGCGCGGGTCACCGCCGTCGGTGGGGTGAGGTGCGGCCGGCCGGTGGCACGGGTGGCGATGAACTCGGTCCGCGTCCGGAGCCCCGCGTGGAAGGTGCCCCGGAGGGTATCGCCGTCGAGCCGGCCGGTGAGCAGGTAGACGAACGACCCGTCGAAATGGCCCAGGGCCAGGCTGTCGCCCACCGCCCCGCCGGCAAAGAGCCCGTAGTCGCCTGAGTTGGAGAGCACGGTCCCCTCGAGCCCCAGGGGACCGTTGCGGAACTCGAAGACCCGCGGCGTCTGCTCGAAGCCGCTCTGGAACCAGGCGTCCCATCGGCCGAGCAGCGGCGCGCCACCGGCGGTCCCGGCCCAGCGGCCCCGGCTGGCGCGGAGCGGGATGGTCCGCGGCCCGCGCCGCCCCACATTGTGGTACCGGCCGAGCAGGGAGTCGCCGCGGGCCACCACGGCGATGGAGGCGGCGTAGTCCCCGAGTTCGAGCACCAGGCTGTCGCCCTGCCACCGCGCGGCGGAGAAGGGCGTGCAGCTGGCGGCGTTGCACAGTTCCCCGGCCAGGCCACCACCGGCCGACGTGAGCACCAGGCCGAACTCCAGCGGGCCGCCGGCCAGGTCCAGGGTGGCCCGCCAGGGGCCGGTGACGTCCGGGGCGGTGAAGAGCAGGGGGAGCAGGAGGAGCATGCGGGAAATCAGGCGGGGAGGGCGCCCCGCGCGCTAGGGCGCGTGATACTGCTCGCCGGCCCGCACGGCCGCCGCCAGCCGGTTCCCCGGCCACGGGGCGGGGCAGGGAAAGACCGAGCTGTAGGCGCAATAGGGGTTGCGGGACCGGTTGAAGTCCAGGTCGTAGCCCCCGTCCCGGGCCGGGACGAGTTCGACGAATCGGCCGGCGGGGTAGCTCTCGCGGCCGTTGGTGGCGTCCCGGAAGTAGATGTAGAGCGGCGCCTCGTCGTCGTCGGCGGCGCCCAGCCGGTAGACCCGGAGCCGGGTGGTCGCGCCGCCGACGGTCACGCTGACCAGCCCAGCCTCGTTGGCGTCGGTCTCCGCGCCGTCGAGCCCGAGGACCCGGAACCGGCCCCGCCGCTCCGCCGGTTCGAGCCGGACCGCGAGCCGGAACTCGGCAGCATACCCGAAGAACTGCGGGGGCTTGGCGCGGCGCACCGTCCCGAAGCTGGCCGCCACCCCGCGCCCCGCCGCGCCCGTGACCACGAGCCTCGCGGCCGGACCGAGTGTCACCGCCCGGCCACGGGGCAGGACCCGCCGCTCGCCGGCGGTCGTCAGCACGGCCGCCGCGCCCTCCTCGGTGAGGATGCCGCGCGCGACCCCGGCCAGCGGCAGGTCGCTCGGCTCCGCCCCGATGCTGATCCCGGGGCCGATGGGCTGCAGCCCCAGCGCGGCATAGGGGGAGAGCGGGTCGGACGCGAGCCAGGTGGCGAACTCGGCCCGCTCGCGCGCCACCGCCGCGGCGGGGTCCTGCGCGGCAAGCGGGAGGGCCGCCAGGAGCAGCAGGGCCAGGGGGCGCACGGCGGCTCAGGACTCCGCGGCGCCGAACGTACCGACGAGCAGCACCGGGGACGTCGGCTGCGCCGAGCCGCTGTCCGGCTCCTCCGTGATGGCTGCCGCCGTCAGCTCCACGCCCTCCGGGACCGGGACCGCCTGCACCAGCCCGTGGCCGCTGGCCTCGGTGTTGAAGGTGACGGAGGCGATCGGCGCGCCCTTCCGCGGGATGAACCAGAGCTGGTACGCGCGGCGGCTGCCCGCGGGTGCCAGCTGGAAGGCGTGCAGCAGCAGCTGGTTCGACTTCCGGTTCCAGAACAGCTGGATCACCGGGCGGGGTGTCCCCGGCTCGCCCATGCGGGTGAGCAGCACGTTGGGGTCGAGGATGGCGTTGAGCTCGGACTCCCGCAGGGCCAGCTGGGTGTCCCGTGCCCGCAGGGTATCCTGCAGCGCGGCGACCGTGGCCGTCGCGTCGGCCAGGGCACGCCGCGAGGAGAGCCAGCCGGCGCCGGCCCCGAGCAGCGCCACCAGGGAGGCGGCCAGCGCCAGCCAGGCTGCCCGCGGCGCGCGGGGCGCCAGCGATGCCGCCCGATTGGCCGTGGCGTGCGCCATCACCCGCGCGCGCAGGTCCGGCGCGGGTGTGGCGCCGGTGCCGGCGCCCAGCGCGAGCAGCGCGTTCACCTCGCGATACTCGGCTACTTCCCTCGCCGTCTCCGGCGAGGTGGCCATGAAGGCCTCGAACGCGCGGGCTTCTGCCGGGTCGAGTGCGCCCAGGGCATACGCCGCGGCGAGTTCGCGCAGGTCCTGCGGGCCGCCGGTCACACTGCCCCCTCGAAGTAGTACGGTCGCAGCGCCTCGCGGAGCTTCTGCATCCCGAGGCGCATCCGGGTCTTCACGGTGCCGAGCGGCTCCTGCAGCCGTTCGGCGATCTCCGACTGTGACAGGCCGTCGTAGTAGGCCAGCTCGATCGCCGCCCGTTGCGGTGGGGAGAGGCCAGCCAGCGCGGCGCTGACCGCGCGCTGTCGTTCCTCCCGCTCCAGGCCGCTGCCCGGTGGCGGAAACCCCGCGCTCATCGCCGGGGCGGTGTCGGCCACGTCCCGGGCGGCGCTGTCGGTGGCGCGCGCCCGGCGGGATCGGGCGCGGACCAGGTCGAGCGCCCGGCTCCTGGCCATCACCGTCAGCCAGGCCGGGACCGATCCGCGCGCCGCGTCGAACCGCGGGGCGTCGCGCCAGGCCTGCGCAAAGGCCTCCATCACCACTTCCTCGGCATCGGCGGCCTGGCCGACCACCCGGAAGGCTACGGCGTACAGGACCGCGCCGAAGCGGTCGTACAGCTGGCCCAGGGCGCGGTCTTCGCCGCGCGCCATCTGCTGGACCAGGTCAGCGTCGCGTGGGGAGGAAGGGCGGTCGGTCATCGTCCGATCGGTGACGGTGGCGGCGACGGCGTTGAGCATGGCTCCATGCGGCATCAGTCTATCCCGCATCCGGAGCGGGACACAAGCCGACCGGGACAGGCCGGGCGGCCAGGGCAGGGCGGAAGTCATGGGGTAGGACGTCCCTCCCGGGGAGCGGGTGGCCGCCGGGATGCGGCCGACCCACCCCGAGTACGCCGGCCGATGCATCCCGGTTCATTGGAGCGTTTTCGGCCGGTCGCCGGGCAGGAAGAGCAGGCTCGCCGTGCCGCCGGCACGGCGTACCTGCACCACGTTGACCTGGTCCGTGAACAGTTCCATCAGCATCTCCTGGCGCAGCGTGGCGCCGGCGAGCCCCCGCGGGGCGGCCGCGGTGAGGCGCAGGTAGGTCACCTCGCCCTCGACCCGCGACCCGGCCCAGGCCAGGGACAGGCCGCGCCCGCCGGCCTCCCGAAGATCCAGTTGCCGCCTGACGTAC
Source organism: Gemmatimonadales bacterium (assembly GCA_044221045.1). GTDB lineage: Bacteria > Gemmatimonadota > Gemmatimonadetes > Gemmatimonadales > GWC2-71-9 > JADJOM01. The sequence continues at coordinate 17,916 of JBGAPX010000025.1, read as the reverse complement.
CGGGCCAGGCTCGAGTCGTCCACCGCGCCCTGCTGTCGCCGCACCGCCGCACGCAGGTCCTCGGTGAAGGCCCGGATCGTGATGCTCACCCGCCCGCCCGGCTCCTCGAGGAGTTCGGTGTGGGTGCTGTGGAGCGGGTGGGCCGCCAGGGCCAGCGCCAGCAACGCGGCGCGCATCACCGGCGCCCGAGCCGCGCGAGCAGGTCGCGAGTCTCCGCTGCGTGGCGGAGATCGAACGCGGGGTCGGTCGCAAGCGCCGCCGCGAGGCGCCGCCCGGCCATCGCGGTGTCTCCCAGCGCGAGCGCGATCCGGCCGCCATGATACAGCAGGGTGGCGTCTTCCACCCCGCGCGCGAGCGCCTCGTCCGCCAGCGGTGCCGCCGCGGCCGCGTCGCCGGCGCGGAAGGTCGCCCACGCCGCGAGGTCGAGCCCGTGCACGTCGCGGCGCCTCGCCAGCTCCGCCACCGCGCGGGCCCGCAGCTCCTCGACCCGCCGCCCACGGTCAAGGAGAAAGAGGCCCCACGCCCGGTGGAAGCCGGTGCCGGCCTGTGACACCGCGACGTCGAGGGCGCTGGCGAACTGCTGGGCCGCCGCACTGTCCTGCGCCGCTTCCGCCGCCTCCGCCAGCAGGATCAGCGCCGCCGGGTCGAGTCGCTGCTCGAGCGCGCGGGTGCCGAGATCGCGGGCCCGGTCCGGGTGACCGGTGCGGAGCTCCACCTGCCCGAGCGCCACGAGGGCCCGCGGATCCTCGGGCTGCTCGGCGAGGGCCCGCGCCAGTGCGGCACGGGCCAGGTCCGCACGGCCGTGGCGCGCGGCCAGCTCGCCCAGGCGGACATCGTACCACGCGAGCTGGTCCGGCGTGGTGCGGAACCCCAGCGCGAGCGAATCGCGCAGCTCCCGCAGCAGCTCCCGCGCCTGGCCGCTCCGGCCGCTCAATTCGAGCCAGCGGGCATAGCGCGGTCCGACGGCGGGCGTGGCCCGGAGCAGGGTGAGGGACCCGAACAGCCGGTCGGCCTCCCCATACCGGCCCAGCTCCAGGGCGATCTCCCCGAGCGTGGCGCGCGTGACGGCATCGCCCGAGTCGGCGCGCAGCCGCGCGGCGGTGAGGTCGTACGCCTCGGGGAAGCGGTGCTGCACCATCAACGCGCTGGCCAGCACTGCCGCGGCGCCGTCGTTGCGGGCGTGGCGGGTATCCAGGCTGCTCCGGGCCAGCGCCTCGGCGCGCCGCACGTCGCTCTCCGAGCCCGTGGCGCGGCCGCGGTCGAGGTACAGGGCCGCGAGCGCGGCCCGGTCACGCGCACCGTAGGGATCGCGGGCGGCCCGGGCCTCATAGAAGGCGATGTCCTGTTCGCGCACCGCGGCGGCTCGGCGGCTCGGCGGCTCGGCCACCCGGGTGGCGCGTGATCCCGCCGACCCGGCGCCAAGCAGTACCCCGCCACCCCCGACGACGAGTGCAATCGTGATCCACCACCGCATGTGGTATTTCCTCCACGGGCGGGGCCCGGTGGCTCGGCGATCCAGCCGCCGGGCCACCGGTCCGCCGAGCCGCCTAGTTCGGCGGCGCGAGATAGGGGAAGGTCGTGAGGAATGGCGAGTCGCTGGCCACGTTGTCCGTCGTGAGGCTCGGGGTCGTGTGGGTCGGGTCGGCGCCGAACGGGTCGCCGAAGACCGCGAGCAGGGCCAGGTCCACCACGTCGTCGTCGAGCTTCCGCCCGCCCCAGCCGTTGGCCAGGGGCGGCACGCCGACCCAGTTGAGCCAGCTGGCGGTCGCGGGGTCCTTGTCGGTCTGCACGATCAGCATGTCGGGCAGCAGCACGCTGGCGAGGATGCCGACGTAGGCCGAGTCGCGGCCGGCGATCGTGGTCGGCGAGCCAAGCACCAGGTGCCCGTAGAGTTCCTGGCCGATCAGCGCCGCGTCCTGGTCCGGGCCGATGGAGCCGTGGGTCGGGTGGCTGCGCTTGTCGAGCAGCACCTCGCTCAGCAGCGGGTTGCCCAGCCGCTGGACCTGGTTGTAGGTCGTCGTCTTGCCGGGACCGGTGCCGGTGGAGGTGTCATCGCTGCAGGCGGCCACGCCGAGGGCCAGGGCCAGCAGGACGAGATGGGGTCGCATCATCTGAGGGTGTCTCCGTGGTCGTGAGGTCAGCGGCTCAGGGTGCCCCAGATGCCGAGCTTCCCGGGCGCGCCGTTCTCGAGCAGCGACGAGGGAAGTTCCACGACGATCGAGAGCACGTTGTAGCCGGCGATGTAGTTGACGGCCTGCCCGGGGGCCCGGAAGGCCGCGCTCGGCAGGGCACAGGAGCCCGCGAGCGCCCCGCTGGCCGGCCGACGGTCGGGGAGGATGCAGAAGGCCGCTTCGAGGTCGAGGAAGAACGAATCGTCCCGCGGGCCGGCAAAGGCCTGGATGCTGCTGGCCGAGCCGAAGGCGGTGTTGAAGCCGCCACGCAGGGTGGGGGCGTTCTGGTCCACCACGTTCATCATGGCGCCGGTCACCATCGGGGCGTCGGGGCCACGCACGACCACCTTCTGGCCGGTGCCTTTCCCCTCGAAGCTGACCTGGATCACCTTGTCCTCGATCGCGTCCCCGTTGTTGTCCACCTTGAACTGGTAGAGGATGTTGGGGTCGAAGGCCGCGGTGGCCGTCTGGGCCGGGGAGAGGAACCCGCTGGTGTTCATCACCAGCACGATCCGCCCCGGGGCCGAGCCGGGGAAGGCATAGACGTCCGTCAGGTCCATGCGGGGGTTGAGCTCCACCAGGGGGGTGTCCTGGTGGTCGGAGGCCGCCATCACCCCCGCGCCGCCGGCGAGGGCGCCGGAGACCGCGAGCAGGATGGCCAGCCGCTGGAAGCGCGGGAGCGCGCGCCAACGCATCATGAGGAGACTCCTGGAGCTTGAGGTGTGGCCGCCCGTGTGGCGGCCGGGTCGTTCGGCGCGGTGCGCCGCCGCTTGCACCACCTCTACGCCGCTCCCCGGCGGCCGGATGTTCCGGCCCGCCGGGACCGTGAGCCGAGCCGCCCACGTCCTCACCTGGGATCCGACTCACCATCCGATTCCCATCGCCCGTCGTAGGAGGTGCGCCGCCCAACCGATCGGCACCGCGCCGGTCGCGCCTTCGCCTTTTCACAGGAGTTCGGCCCATGAGGCCCCCTGCCCGAACGCTGTTGCCGGCCATCCTGCTGGTGCTCGTCACGCTGCCTGCCACGGCGCAGGACGCCCTCCCGTCCCCGAAGACGACGGACTCCACCCCCACGGAACTCACGCCGCTCACTGTCCTCGGGCGCGGCGACGACCTCATCGGGGTGGCGGCGACCGCCTCGCAGGGCCACGTGGGCGCGGCCGACCTCCGCGCCCGTCCCCTCGCGCGCGAGGGTGAGCTGCTCGAGACCGTTCCCGGCTTCATTGCCACTCAGCACTCCGGCGACGGCAAGGCCAACCAGTATTTCGTCCGCGGCTTCAACCTCGACCACGGCACCGACTTCCAGACCCGGGTCGAGGGGATGCCGGTCAACATGGTGAGCCACGCCCACGGCCAGGGCTACACCGACCTCAACTTCCTGCTGCCCGAGGTGGTGGAGTACCTGGACTACCGGCTGGGCGTGTACCACGCCGACATGGGCGACTTCGGCAGCGCGGGGGGGGCGGAGTTCGTCTTGGCGCGGCGGCGGAGGCCCTTCGCGGTGGCGACCGGTGGTGCCAACGGCATGGCCCGGCTCGCGGCCGGCGGTTCGCGGCGTGCCGGCTCCGGCGACCTGCTGCTCGCCGGCGAGCTCAAGCGCTACGATGGCCCGTGGCGGCTCGACCAGGACCTGCGCAAGTACAGCGGGCTCGGGCGCTACTCGTGGCAGCATGGCGCCTCGGAGTTCTCGCTGCTCGCCATGGTCTACCACAACCGCTGGAACGCCACCGACCAGATCCCGCGACGGGCCGTCCGGTCCGGCCTCATCTCCCGGTTCGGGAACCTCGATGCGACCGATGGCGGGCGGACGGGGCGGTACAGCCTGTCGGCCTCGTGGAGACACCTGGGCGGGAGCTCGGTGCAGGAGGCGCAGGTCTATGCGATCGCCTCCGACCTCAGCCTGTACTCGAACTTCGCCTTCTTCCTGTCGGACACGGCGCGCGGCGACCAGTTCAACCAGCGCGAGCGGCGACTGGTGCTCGGAGCCAACCTCCGGCACCTCCAGCCGGTACGGCTCCTGGGGCAGGAGCATGTGGCCAGGGTGGGACTGCAGACCCGGGCCGACGTGATCTCCGGCCTGGGCCTGCACCACACCGTCGGGCGGCGCCGGGTGGGCACGGTGCGCGAGGATGACGTCCGGGAGTGGGGGACCGGCGTCCATGCGGACCTCGAGTCGCGCTGGCGGCCGTGGCTTCGGTCCGTGGTCGGCGGGCGGGCGGACGTGTACGCCTTTCGCGTCGACGGCGATATCCACGCCAACAGCGGGAGCCGGACCGCCGGCATCCTGAGCCCCAAGGCCTCACTGATCGTCGCGGCGTCCGCCCGGGCGGAGTTCTACCTGAGTGCGGGGCTCGGCTTTCACAGCAACGATGCCCGGGGCACCACCATCACCACCGACCCGGTCGGGGGCGGGCGGGCCCGGCGGGTGGATCCGCTGGTCCGGTCTCGCGGCGCCGAGATTGGGGCGCGGGTGACCCCGCTCGAGGGCTGGCGCTCGACCCTGTCCGTCTGGGTGCTCGGGCTGGACAACGAACTGCTCTTCGTGGGCGACGGCGGCACGACCAAGCCCTCGTTCGAGAGCCACCGCGCCGGCGTGAGCTGGGCCAACCACTACCGGCCCACGCCCCACCTCGCACTGGATCTCGACGTTTCGCTCGCACGCGCCCGCTTCGCCGGGGTGCCTGGCGCGGTGGACCGGATCCCGGGCGCGCTCGAGAACGTGGTGGCCGCCGGGGCGACGTGGGTGGCGATCGGACGCGGCCCGTTCGCCGGGGTGCGCCTGCGGCGGTTCGGGGCCTACGCGCTGGTAGAGGACAACAGCGTCCGGGCCCGCGCCTCGACCCTGGTCAACGCGGAGCTGGGCTACCAGTTCGCCGGGGCGCGGCTCGAGGCCGGCATCCTCAACCTCCTCGGCTCGCGCGACCGGGACATCCAGTACTTCTATGCCTCGCGCCTGCCCGGCGAGCCCGCCGACGGCGTGGCCGACGTGCACTTCCACCCGGCGGAGCCACGCCAGGTGCGGGTGTCCCTCGAGTGGGGTCTCTGACGTCCCGGCGCGCGCCAGGATACGTTCATGGTGCGCCGGGATGCGCCGCATCCCGTGCCCCATCGTTTCCCGGACCCGGAGGTTCTGGCCATGTCGTACCGGAAGGGGCTGTCCCACGAGCACCCCCACGCCGAGGCGGGAGCGCCGCACGACCACCCGCATGAGCACGAGCACGAGCACAGCCACGCCCACCCGCATGCCCACGCGCACGAGCATCCCCACCGCCACGGCGACCTGGTCCACAGCCATCCGCACGCGCACGAGCATCGGCACCCCCACGCGCACCGGCACACGCACGCGCACGGGCATGGCGCGCATGGCGTGGACCCGACGAGCGAGGCGCCTGCGCACTCGCACGCGCACGACCGGCCCGAACACGACCATGCCCACCCCGAGCTCGAGGGCCCGGCGCACGCCGCCGAATCCCACGACCACACGCACTGACCGGGGCCCTGACGCGCGCGAGCCCGCGCGGGGGCGCGGGCTCGCGGGAGGGACGCCCGGGGCGTGCCGAGGCTACCAGTTGTAGAATCGCTCGGGGCGCAGGGCAGCCAGGTGTTCGATGTCGTTCTCGCCATTGAGCAGCCGGGTCAGCACCACCCCGGTGATGGCGGCGAGCAGCACGCCGTTGCGGCCGTGGCCGGTGGCATACCAGAGGCCGGAGAGCCGGGGCTCACGGCCCACAATCGGCAGCCCGTCCGGGGTGACCGGGCGGAGGCCCGCCCAGGTGCGCAGCACCTCGCCACGGGCCAGGGCGGGGCAGAGCGCGCTCACACCGGTGAAGAGATCCGCGAGACCCGCCGCCGTCACCTCCGGCGCAAATCCGGCGTGTTCCATGGTGCTGCCGACGATCGCTTCCCCGTCGCGCGCCGCCACGTAGCAGCCCCGACCGAGCACGATGGACCGTGGCACGCCTTCCGGCCAGGCCAGCGCGGCCATCTGGCCCCGGATCGGTTCCACCGCCATCGGTCGCGGCAGCCCACCCACCATCCTGGACCACGGCCCGGCGGCGATGATCACGTCCGCGGCGGCATAGCTTTCCCGGCCGATCACGCCGGTGACCCGGTCGCCGCGCCGCTCAACCGCAGTCACCCGATCCTCGAGAACGGTGGTGCCGAGACGCACCGCGTCCTGGGTCAGGGCCTCGACCAGCCGGACCGGGTGCAGGCCCGCGTCGCGCGCGGCCCAGAGCGCACCGCTACTCGCGCCCATCCATGGCCACCGGGCCTTCACCTCGGCGGCGTCGAACCAGTCGCAGGCGTGACCCTGCTGCCGCTGCCATGCCACCTGCGCACGGAGGTAGGCGGCGTCGGCGTCGTCGACGGCCAGCCGCGCGATCCCCTCCTGCCACAAGCCGATGTCGATCCCCGTGCTGGCCAGCAGCGCGGGCGCCAGCTCGACCAGCAGCTCGCGCCCGGCCATCCCGAGCTCGAACAGCGGGTCTTCTCCATGGGCCCCCGACTGGGCGGCGAGCATGCCCGCCGCCGCCCGCCAGCCCTCCCCCGCGTCGCTCCCGGGCCGACGACGATGACATCGTAGAGTTGGGTCACGGGTCTCGTCACGAAACTTTCTGGAACATCGGCCGTACTGGCCCCCACGTCTGACTTCCGCTGGAGGAAAATAGCATGTTCCGGAACCTGATCGGGTTCGCCGTGCTGGCCGTCGTGGCCTGGATCGCGCTGCAGATGGTCTTCGGGCTCTTCGGCATCGTGGTCGGCCTGCTCGGCAAGCTCCTGTGGCTGGCGTTCCTGGGCTTCCTCGTCTACCTGGTGCTCCGGGTCTTTGCCCCCGCCACCGCGGACAAGGTCAAGGACACCATCTCGGGCAAGCCCTCCTCGTCGTTCTAGGGCCGTACCCGGAGCCGGCAGGACAGGCAGCGGGCGGGGGATCCTCGGGATCCTCCGCCCGTTCGCATCCCCGGCGGTCCGCAGGCGTCACGCCGGGCGGTCGAGCGCCTCGCGGACCGCCCACGCCAGCAGCGGAATCATCAGCTCGTGATGCCCGGTCAGCTGCAGGCCGGCCCCGCCACCGCGTGTGGGGCGCTCCACCACGTTCATCCGTGGCCGATAGTGCCGGATCATGTCGAGGTCCGCGGCCAGGAAGCCGCTCGGCTTGCCCTGGCCCAGGTTCCGGGCGATGGTCAGCGCCTTGAGGAAGACCTCGGGCAGCACCACCGCGCTGCCCAGGTTCAGGACCACGCCGCCTTCGTGGAGGTCGGGCAGCGAGCCCGCCAGGCGGCGAAAGTCGCGATGGCTGGTGTCGCCGAGCGCCGCGCCGTCGGCGGTGGGATGCTGGTGGGTGATCTCCGCGCCGATGGCGGCATGGACCGTGACGGGCACGCCCTGGGCGTGGCAGGCCAGCAGCACCGACGCGGCGGCCCCGGGAAGCTCCGGGCGGCCGGCCAGGTCCCGGGCCAGCCCCTCGCCGAAGCCCCAGCCGGAGCGATGGGCCGCGGCAATCGCGCGATTCATCTCGGCGCCTGTTTCTTCCGCCATGCCGAAGGTGCCGTCCCCGAGTCCGCGCTCCACCTCCTCGCTGGTCCCCCCGAACGCCGCCAGTTCGAAGTCATGGATGGCGGCCGCGCCGTTGAGCGCGACGTGGGTCAGGATGCCGCCGCGGACCCAGTCGGCGAGCAGCGGGCCCAGCCCCACCTTGATGACATGCCCGCCCACCAGCGCCACCACGCCCCGGCGGGCGCGGACCGCGGATGCGATCGCGGCCGCCACCTGGCGCAGGTGGTCGGCCGCGAGGACATGGGGCAGGCTGTCGAGGAACTCGGCGAAGGAGCGGCCGGAGCCCGGTGGCGTCGCGAGGAGTGACCCGTCCACCTTGTTCGGCCGGGCCCCGATCGGCACCGTCCGGACCCGGCTCAGGTCGGCCTCGCGGTAGCCGCTCATGGCCGGGCGGGACCCGCCTCGATGCGCTCCAGCCGGAGGGTCACGGTGCCGAAGGGCAGCTTGGACCGGATCTGGACGGGGATGCGCTTCTCATCCTCGGTGATCCACAACTGGGCCTGGGCGCGCGGCGCGAAGACTCCGTCATCTCCGACCACCGGGTTGAGCACCAGGCAATTGACCTCGCGCCCGTCAGGGAGTTCCATCTTCTCCCGCTTGACCACCTTGATGGTCACCGGGTTGAGCTCCTTCCGGAAATAGCGCTGGTACTGGTAGGTCTTGCCCACTTCCAGCGACAGGGTCCGCAGGAAGTAGAAGAAGGCCGCGTCGTCGAGCGGGTCGCCGACAGAGGGCTTGGCGCCTGGGCGCTCGAGCTGGTTGAACGACTGCGAGTCGGGGAAGATCTCGTAATGCCGGGGCCGCGGCTTGCCGTTCTCGACCAGGTCCTGCTCGAACCGCCGGGAGATCAGGTCCTGGGTGCCGGTCCATGACTTGAGGACGTTGCGCGCCTTATAGAACGGGGCCGAGGCCTCGAGGCCGAACTCGAACACGTATGACTCGTGGCCCCGGACGCTGTCGAGTCCGTTGACCGACATCCACGCCGTGCCGAGCCGGAGGAACCCGAGCTTGGCGGAGTACTGGAACCGCTCCCCCACCTGGAACGGCACATCCAGGGGCCGGGGGGCGGGTCGCGGCGCCGGTGGGGCGCCGAGGGTGGCCCAGGCAAGCAGGGCGAGGGGCAGGATCTTCACTTGGACGCTTCCTCCAGCTCCGGTTCGTCGGGCGTGCGGGCGGCCGGTCCGCGCCGGCCATCGGCCGTCGGCCGCCCCCCGATCCGGAGCCGGCCCCCCACCCCCCCCCGTTCCATGGCCAGGGGCCAGGGGTCCACCCGGCTGGACCGGTGTCGCAGATCGAGTCGCTCGATCACGTCCACGGTCTCCACCCGGCGGGCCTGCTGGGCCACCCGACCGATCAGTTCCGCGTTGGCCGCCCAGCCTTCGCTGGTGAGGAGCGGGCCCTCCCGGGCTCGCAGCGCATTCTTGAGACTCATCAGCCGCGCGGCGACATATCCGGAGCAGATGTCTCTCACGCCGGACACTTTCACCCCTCTGAGCAGCCATTTGGCGTGTCTGCGCAGGAGGCGTGCCGCGCGGCGGGGCTCCCCCTGAAGTGTGGCCTGCGTCACCACCAGGTCCGCGCCGCTCTCGAGGCGCCGGGCGATCTCGGGGAGATATTCGGGGCCGTGGGCAAAGTCGGCGTGCATGAGGATGGCCGCATCCCGCTTGGGCCGGTCGGTCCGCTCCACCGCCAGGCGGAGCAGTTCCTCGACCGAGCGGGCGTAACCGTGGCGTTCCCCGTGACGGACCACGGTGAGCGGGAGCGCCTTGGTATAGGGCTCGAGGACATCGGCGGTGGCGTCGGTCGAGCCGTCGTCCACCACGAGGATCTCGTACTCGCGGGTGGACGGCTGGAGCGACTTGCGGATCTTCCACAGCAGCAGGCCGACGGTCTCGGCTTCGTTGTGGCTCGGGATGCAGAGGTAGAGCATGGTCCTCAGGGCTGGATCAGGGCGGAACGATACACGGCTGCCGTGCGGGCGGCCACTCTGGCGGCATCGTGCTCCCGGACCCGCTCGCGCGCCCGCCGCGCCAGCCGGGCCGCCGTCTCCGGCGCGGCAAGCAGATCGAGGATCGCGGCGGCCAGGGCGGCCGGGTCGCCGGGGCCGACCAGCCGGCCGTGGTCATCGCCTAACAGGTCCACGAGCCCCCCGGTGGCGCTCGCCACCACCGGCACGCCAAGCGCCATTGCCTCGAGCACCGCGGTGCCGAGGGCCTCGCGACGGGACGGGTGCACCAGCAGGGCGGCGCGGGCGAGCCGCGCCGGTGCGTCGGCCACCTCGCCAGGCCACACGACGGAGCCGGTCAGGCCCAGCCGGCTGGTCCGCGCCGAGAGCGCGGCACGTTCCGGCCCCTCGCCCAGGATGGTGAGCCGGGCCGCCGGAAGCTGCCGGGCAACGATCGCGAAGGCTTCGAGGAGCGTGGCGTGGTCCTTCTCCGGGGTCAGCGCGCCCACCGCCACCAGGTTCGGTGCCCGCGGGCCCGGCGGCGCCACGTGCGGCTCCAGGGCCGCGAGCTCCACCGCCGTGGGTATGACCACCAGGCGCTCCGCGGACACGCCCGCCGCCTCCAGCCTTCGCAGGACTGGAGCCGAGAGGGCGATGACCCGCGCGGGCTGGCGCCACAACGCACCGGCCGGCGTATCGCTCCGGCGGGTGGCTACGAGCGGCAACCGCCCGAGGCGGGAGAGCAGCAGGCCCAGCTGGAGGGCGTGCGAGTCGTGCGCGTGGAGGAGGGCCGGGCCGGGGCCCGCTCCGCGCCAGGCCCGCACGACGCGGAGCGCGGACCACACCGCCCGCGGGTCGAGCGACCAGCGCCAGGGCACGTGACGGGTCGCGACCGCGTCGGCCGCGAGGGCGGCGGCGAGGGCAGATGTCGCGGAGGAGAGCACCGTCGGCTCGACCTCGGAACCGGAGCCCTGCGTGCGGGCCAGCAGCCGGACCTGACGCTCCCCCCCGCGCCACTCGCGCCCGCGCGAGAGGTGCAGGACGCGGATCGGGGTCATCCCCGTGCCGCGTCCCGGAGCAGGGCCCGGAGTTCGGCGAGCGAGAACGGCTTCTGGAGACAGGGCCGGCCCTGCACCTCGAGGAACCGCAGGGTGTCGCCCCGGACGGTGTCCCCGGTGCTGAACGCCACCCGGCGGGCCACCTCCGGGGCCCGGCGCTGCAGCGCCTCGTAGAACTCCCGGCCACCGAGCCGGGGCATGCGGAGGTCCGACAGGATCAGGTCGAACGGCTCCGTGACGGCGCGCTCCAGCGCCGCCTCGCCGTCGCTGACCGTGGTCACCGCGTGGCCCCAGGCCTCGAGGGTGGCCCGCATGTAATGGAGGATGTGCTGCTCGTCGTCCACCACGAGCACCCGGAGCGGGAGGCCGGTGTCCGGCCCAGGTTCCACCCGGGGCACCGACCGGGCCGAGACAGGGCCCGGCAGCTCCACGGTGAAGCGCGAGCCCTCCCCGGGGCGGGAGACCAGCGTGATCCGCCCGCCATGCTCCTTGACGATGCCCTGGCTGATCGACAGCCCGAGGCCGGTGCCCTGGCCCTCGGGCTTGGTGGTGAAGAAGGGCTCGAACACCCGCGCGGCGGTGGCGGGGTCCATGCCGCACCCGTCGTCGCGCACCTCGACGGCCGCGCCCTCCATCCAGCGCTGCGCCGAGATCCTGATGGTGCCGGGCCGGCCCGTGCCGGTGATCGCGTGGGCCGCGTTCTGGATCAGGTTCACGAACACCTGCTGCAGCTGGTTCGGGTTCATGTCCAGGTCAGGCAGGTCCGCGGCGATCTCGTACTCGAGTGCCACCCGGTCGGCGTCGAGGTGATTGCGGAAGAGCCCGATGGTGGCCTCGAGCATGGGCCGGAGGGAGGCGAGCTGCCGCGTCTCCTGGCGCCGCGCGAAACTGAGCAGATTCTTGACGATTTTCGAGGCGCGCTCGGCCTCCTGCTGGATCACGCGCAGGGGCTCGCGGATGCGCGGCGGGGCCTCGGCCGACTCGGCGAGGAAGTCCGCGAACCCGATCACGGAGGTGAGCGGGTTGTTGAGGTCATGCGCCACGCCGGCGATGAGCTGGCCGATGGCGGAGAGCTTCTCCGCCTGGAGCAGTCGATCCTGCAGGCCGCGCCGGTCCGTCCGGTCCTCGAGCAGGAGCACGGCGCGTCCGCCCGCCGGGGCATGGCAGACGGACACCGCGATCGGGCGGGTTCCGAGGTGGAACTCATGCTCCGCCGGGCGGGCGTCCGCCAGCGCCGCAGCCACCTCGCCCTGCCACGGGAGCGGGAGTACCTCCGTCCACGGGCGGCCCGCGAGCCCGGCCCGCGGCAGCTGCAGCAGGTCGGCGAAGGCCCGGTTGGCGCGCTCGATCCGGCCCGCGCGGTCCAACACGCAGAGGGCGAGACTGATGGCGTCGACCGCCTCTTCCCACGCCTGCCGCTGCCGTTCCGCCGCCTCGAGGAGCAGGGCTCCCTCGAGCGCCACCGCCGCCACCGACGCGAGGGCGCCGAGCTGGGCCCGCTCCTCCGCCGTGACCGGCCGCGGCAGCGCCATTCCGACCGCTCCCAGAAGCTCGCGCCGCCCCTCCAGGGGCACCGCCAGGGCGTGCAGCGTGTCGGCCGAGCACGTTCCGGGCGTCCCAGTCTGGAGCACGGTCGTGAGCGCGTGGTCCAGCGCGACGGGCAGCGGACGTCCGTTAGCACTCTCGACCCGACCCTGCTCGTCGAGGAGCACGGCGCGGACCGCGTCCGGCGCGAATCCTGCCTTGACTTCCTGCTCGAGGCGGTCGAGTACTGAGAAGGGGCGGAGCGATCCCGCCACGCTCCGGGCGAAGCCGGCGAGGCGTGACGACAGTCCCGGGCCGGCGGTATCCGGCGGCATCAGCGACTCATGATCGGAGAGGGGGCACATGATTCTCGCGAACGTGCGCGGCCGGCTCTCCGCGCGTGACCTCGATCTCGTGATCCTGCTCCTGAGCCAGGGGTCGGCCGCGCGGCGCACCGCGCTGGAACGCCGGCTGGGCAGCGAGGGACCGGACGCCCTGCTCGATGACGAGCAGCTCGCCGAACGCCTGCTGGCGGTCCGGACGCTGCTGGCCCCGAGCCAGGTCCTCTTCCTGTACGTCATGGTCCGGCACGCCCTCCGCACGGCCGGGGTGCCGCAGCGGGACCTGGCCGACTACCTGGCCGCGCTGCTGCTCGACTTCGGCCGGCGGGACCGGGCCGCGCGCGTGGACTGGAACGACGACCACAGCCACCGCTACCTGGTGGACATCCTGGCGGACCTCGAGGCGACGCAGGGCGAGCGCCGGTTCCGGGTGATGGTCCACCTCGGCAACTACGCGCTGTGGCTGGCCGGACTGTTCCCGCAGTACGTGGAGGCCCGTCGCCTGCGGCGTGGCGGTCCCGACCTGGGCTACTACGACCGGCTGGGCCGCCAGGGATTCGCGATGGCCTCCGATCACGAGGCGGCCGACCGGTACCGGCTGGAGGAGATTCTCGACGCGGCCGCCGAGCGCTATCCCGACCTGCGGGCGGCGCTCAACGGCCTGAGTGCGCGGGTCCTCTTTCCCTCGGGCCACGTGCAGTAGCCGCGGTCCCGCGGCGCGCCTCGCGGATGAGGGCGTCGAACAGCCCGTGATCCGGGGCCTCGCCGTGCTGGTGGAACTCCTCCGGGTGCCATTGCACCGCCAGCAGCCAGGCCTCGTCCTCTGCCGTCTCCACCCCTTCGATTTCCCCGTCAGGCGCACGTGCGGTGACGCGCAGGCCCGGCGCCAGGTCGCGGATGGACTGATGGTGAAAGCTGTTGACCTCGCACCGGGTGGTGCCGAGCGCGCGGGCCAGACGGGAGCCGGGCGTGAGGTCCACGGGGTGGGTCCGGTCGTCGCGGCCGGTGCCCTGGGCGTGCGCCAGGGCCTCGGGCCGCTCGCTCGGGATGTCCTGCCAGAGGGTGCCCCCCAGGGCCACGTTCACCAGCTGGATGCCGCGGCAGATCGCGAGGACGGGGAGGCGGCGCGCGGCGGCGTCACGGTAGATCGCGAGCTCGAAGGCATCGCGCAGCGGGTCGACGGCGCCGAGGTCGGGGTGCGGGACCTGGCCGTAGTGCGCGGGGTCCACGTCCTCCCCGCCGCTCAGGACCAGGCCATCGAGGGCGTCGAGCAACACACCGTTGTGGGCCACCCCGACCAGCGGCGAGAGGACCAGCGGCACGCCGCCGGCCCGCAGGACCGCGCGGACATACGCGGCGTTCACGCCGGTCCGGTCGGCGCCGGAGACGGTCCGCGTGATGCCGGTGATACCGATGCGCGGGGCGGTCACGGCAGCAGGCTGTCCGGGAAGAAGGGGCAGCCCGGGTCCTCGAAGCGCGACGGGTCCAGCTGGATGCCGAGCAGCGGGAGCATCAGGGTGTCGACGCTCACCCGTCCGATCTCGGGCGCGCCGCGGATCGGCGCCGACTCGTAGATCATCACCCCCCGGGCCGCGCCGGCGGGGTCGAGCACCAGCACGCCGAAGGCAGGGTGGATCGGGGCCTCGATGCTGCCCTCGATGCCGATGACCCAGCCGCTGTCCGCCGTCCGGCCTACGACCGCCTCAAAGGCGGGTCCCGCCGCGACCCGCGCCACGAGTCGCGGTGGCAGCCGCACCGGCGGCTCGGCGAGCGTCTGGCCGGGGGTGCCGAACTCCTGCAGCAGCATCGTGGCACCGGCGATGGCGGTGATGCCGCAGGCCCCGCCGCGGCGGGGCGCGCCGCAGCCGGCAAGGACCAGCGCGAGGCAGGCGAGGGCGGGGAGGCGCATGACCAAAAGTAACGTGGCCGCTTCCTTGACGCCCCCCGGGGCGGCCCGTACCATTCGGCATCTCCCGCGCTCCGGACGATCCCGCCGTGTTCGAAGGGCTCAAGGCCCGGCTCGAGAAGCTCCTCGCTGAACACACTCCTCCAGGCGACCCGCGCGCCCGGACGGCGGAGCTCCACGCCGCGCTGCTGGAAACGAAGGTCGCCGTCGGCGTGCTGCGCGATGCGCTGCGGCAGACCGAGCAGGCCCTGGCCGCGGAGCAGCAGCTGCTGGCTGACGCCGAGCGCCGCGGCCGCCTGGCGGCGCAGATCCCCGATCCCGAGACGGTCCAGGTGGCCGAGCAGTTCGCGGCGCGGCATCGCGAGCGCAGCGCCATGCTGGAGAAGAAGCGGCTGGCGCAGCAGGAGGAGGTGGCGCTCGCCGAGCGGGACCTCGAGCAGCTGGGCACGGAATACCGCGCCGCCCGCCAGGGCACCGAATCGGCCCGCACGCCGGCGCAGGAGGCCGCCTGGCGGGACCTCGAGTCGGCGGGCGGCGCCCGGCCGGAAACCGATGTCGAGGGCGAGCTGCTCAGGAGCCAGCTCCAGCGGCAGCAGATGGACAAGGCCGTCGACGCCCAGCTGGAGCACCTGAAGCGCAAACTCGGGAAGGACGGGACGTGAGGGACCATCCGCGCACGCAGGCCATGCCCCGAATCACGGTCCGCCGGCGCCTCGCGCTGGCGGGCCTCTGCCTCGCTCCCCTCGCCTCCCTCGACGCCCAGCAGCCCCTCGACCCGCCCGCCCACTTCCAGAAGCTCGCCCACACCTACAGCATCGTCGCGTGGGACTCCGCGACCGGGGACCTCGGCATCGCGGTGCAGTCCAAGTTCCCGAACGTCGGTGGGATCGTGCCCTGGGCGCGCGCCGGCGTCGGGGCGGTGGCCACGCAGAGCCTGGGGAACACGGCCTACGGCGAGCGGGGGCTGAAGCTGATCGCGATGGGCGCCACCGCGGAGGAGGCGCTGCGGGTCGTGATGCGCACCGACACGATGCTGGGCGACCGCCAGGTGGGCATGGTGGACGCGCGCGGGAACGCCGCCAGCTTCACGGGGGACCGGACCTTCGACTGGGCCGGGGGGCGTGTGGGGTGCGGCGGCGTGCCGGCGGGGCGCGAGGCGATGACCATCGAGACCGCCGCGCCGGGCGGGGCCTGCGAGGTGGTGGGCGGCAAGGGCCAGGTGATCGTGGGGCGCGGCTTCGCGGCCCAGGCCAACATCATGGTCTCCGACCGCACGGTGCTCAACATGGCCCGGACGTTCCAGGGCGCCACCGGCAGCCTCGCCGACCGGCTCATGGCGGCGCTGCGGGCAGGCCAGGCCGGCGGCGGCGACAAGCGCGGGATGCAGTCGGCCGCGCTGCTCGTGGTCCGCGCGCACGGCGGCTACCTGGGTGCCAACGACCGCTTCATCGACATCCGGGTCTACGATGCGGCGGAGCCGATCGCGGAACTCGACCGGCTGCTCGCGCTGCACCGGCTGCACTTCTTCCCCAGCGAGCCCGCCGACCTGGTGCGCATCACCCCCGAGATCCAGCGCCAGCTGGAGCCGATCCTGCTGCAGGAACCGGCCGGCCAGCCCCAGAAGTGGCTGCCCCGGGCGCAGGGCCGCGTCACCCCGGAGTTCCTCGCCGCGCTCCGGGACTTCATGTACTGGGAAAACTACGACGTCCGGGTCCGCATGGATGGCCAGATCGACCGCCAGGTCCTCGCCGACATCCTGCGGAAGCGCCGGTAATCACCCCCACGGGAGCACACGCATGAGCAATGGACAGGGTTCGCCCCAGGGCGAGGCCGCGATGCCCACCTTCCGCCAGGTCCTCGGGCACCCGGGCCCCCTCTGGATGCTGTTCATGTCCGAGTTCTGGGAGCGGTTCGCCTTCTACGGCATCCGCTGGGCGCTGGTGCTCTACATCGTGGCGCAGTTCCATGGCGGCCAGGCGTCGGGCCAGGCGGATGCCAACCTGACCTACGGCTCCTACCTTGCGCTGGTCTACGCGTGGGGGATCATCGGCGGCTGGATCGCGGACAAGCTCATCGGCTACCAGCGCTCCATCCTGCTCGGCGCCGTGTTCATGGCCGCGGGCCTCTTCCTCATCTCGATCCCGAGCCCGCTGATGTTCAAGGTGGGCCTGGCCACGATCATCTGCGGCAACGGGATGTTCAAGCCCATCATCTCCACCCTGGTGGGCAAGATCTACCCGGTGGGCGATGAGCGACGGGATTCCGGGTTCACGATCTTCTACATGGGCATCAACGCGGGCGCGTTCCTGGCGCCGCTGCTCACCGGCTGGTTCGCCAACCAGGTATTCGGCAGCGAGGCCGGCCCGGCGTACAAGTGGGTGTTCATCTCCGCCGGCGTGGGGATGCTGATCAGCCTGGTCTGGTTCTACTTCGGGCGGAAGCAGCTGCAGGGGATCGGCGCCCCGCCCCCGGAGGCGCCCGGCCTGGGACGCCTCCTGATGGTGGCGGGCGGGACGCTGGTGCTCATCCCGGTGGTCTACGCCCTGCTGGCGGTGGGCAGCACGGTGCTGCAGTGGGTGCTGACGGCGCTGTTCGTGATCCTCGTGGTGATGCTGATGGTGGAGGGCACCCGCGAAGGGAAGGTGGCGCGGGACAAGGTGATCGCCATGATGATCATCTTCGTCTTCAACGTGCTGTTCTGGATGTTCTTCGAACAGGCCGGCAGCTCCTTCACCTTCCTGGCCGACGAGATCGTCAACCGCGACCTCGGCGGGTTCATCTTCCCGACGGCCTGGTTCCAGTCGGTCAACTCCATCGCGATCATCAGCCTGGCCCCGGTGATGGCGTGGATCTGGGTCAAGATGGCCTCGCGCAATCCGTCCATCCCGCGGAAGTTCGGCCTCGGGCTCATCTTCAACGGGCTGGCGTTCCTGCTGCTGATGCTGGCGCTGTCCTCGATGGTCAGCGCCGCGGGGAAGATCCCGTTCTGGACGCTGGTGGCCGTCTACTTCATCCAGTCGGTGGGCGAGCTCTGCCTGTCCCCGATCGGGCTCTCGATGGTGACGAAGCTGGCGCCGGCGCGGCTCGGCGGGCTGGCAATGGGCGGGTGGTTCGTATCGGTGGGCATCGGCAACAACCTCTCCGGCATCTTCGCGAGCGTGGTGAGCGGCGAGAGCGGGATGACGACGCAGTCGGCGCTCTCGGGGTACACCTTTGGCTTCTGGGCGCTCGTTGGCTCCGGGGTGGTGCTCTTCCTTGCGGCGCCGCTGGTGCAGAAGCTCATGCATGGGGTGAAGTAGGGCGGGGTCGCTGGGGGCGTCAGGAGCGGCGTCGCTGGAGGCGTTGCTGGGGCCGGCGCCTGCGTGCTCAACGCAGAGGCGCAGAGGACGCAGAGGACGCGGAGGGATCGAGC
>JBGAPX010000024.1:0-34462 GCA_044221045.1 Gemmatimonadales bacterium | reverse complement strand
GGCCGGGGGTAGGTGGGGGTGGCACGAGTGTTGCCTGTAAACTCTATCAGCTAGATAGACTAGATCGGCAGGAGGGAGTAATGCACGACGGCGAGGTAACGCGCCAGATCCTGGCCGCCCTGGCGGGGCTGCGATACGGCTCGGTCGAGATCGTGGTCCATGATGGCCGGATCGTCCAGCTTGAGCGGCGGGAGAAAGTCCGCGTGGCGCCAGAGGTTACGCCACCGCGCAGGTAGCAGGTGCGCCGGCCGGTCGGCCGGACGCCGTGGGTTCACCCTGGGACTGACCGGAACACCGGAGGGCCCGTTCTTCGTGGAGGATGGTCCGATGGTTCGCTTGTCAGTTCGCCGGGCCGGTCTGTGGACCGGCGCCGTGCTCAGCGTGGCGGTGGCACCACAGCTCGCCGCCCAGCAGGACTCCAGCGTGGCCCGGCTGCAGGCCCAGCTCGAGCAGGTCGATCAGCAGAGCCGCATCACCGCCCGGCAGTTCGAGCTCTACCGCGACAGCGTGGCCGCGGCCGCCAGGACCAAGCCCTCCGTCGCGGCGGGGGCCAGCGGCTTCTCGCTCCGTTCGGCGGACGGGAACTTCGTGCTCGGGTTCCGGGGGTATTTCCAGAGCGACGCGCGGGTGTACCTCAGTGATGATGCCAAGGTGCTCACCAATGACCTGATCATCCGCCGGGCCCGGCCGATCCTCGAGGCCACGGTCTTCAACTACTACGGCGTGCGCATCATGCCGGACTTCGGCGGCAGCGCGCCCGCGATCTTCGACGCCTACTTCGACGCCCGCTGGAAGCCCTCCTTCGGCGTCCGCGCCGGCAAGTTCAAGCCGCCCGTGGGCCTCGAGCGCCTCCAGTCGGCCACCGACATCAAGTTCATCGAGCGCGGCCTGCCCACCAACCTGGTGCCGAGCCGGGACGTGGGCATCCAGCTGAGCGGCCTGCTGGGGCAGGGGATCCTGAGCTACGAGGCCGGCATCTTCGACGGCGCGCCGGATCTCGCCAGCGGCAACAGCGACATCGCCGACGGCAAGGACCTGGTCGGCCGGCTGTTCCTCACGCCGTTCGCCAGGCAGGGGGCCACCGCGGCCTTCGACCTGGGCCTGGGCGTCGCGGTCAGCACCGGGGAGGAACTGGGGACGACCGCCGCCACCAACCTGCCGTCGTATCGCTCGCCCGGGCAGGCCACGATCTTCCGCTATCGCAGCAGCAGTTCCGCGCCGGTCACCGGCACGGTGATCGCCGATGGCCGCCACACCCGGATTGCCCCCCAGCTCTACCTCAACCGCGGGCCCCTTGGCCTGCTGGCGGAGTACACCATCGCCCGGCAGTCGGTGGCACGTGACACCGGTGTCACCCGCTCGGCGGAGAAGCTGGAGCACAAGGCCTGGCAGGTAGCCGGTTCCTTCTTCCTGACCGGCGAGAAGAACTCCTTCAAGAGCGTCACGCCCAAGCAGTCGTTCGACCCGCTCAACGGCGGCTTCGGCGCGGTGGAGCTGGTGGCCCGCTATGGCCGCATCGCGTTCGACCAGGACGCCTTCCCGACCTTCGCCGACTCGACCGCCTCGGTGGATGAGGCCACGGCCTTCGCCGTGGGGCTCAACTGGCACCTCGGCCGAAACGTCAAGATCGGGCTCAACTACGAGCAGACCAGCTTCAGTGGCGGCGCCGCCACCGGCGACCGGCCGGACGAGAAGCTGCTCGCCGCCCGCTTCCAGACCGCCTTCTGAGGAACATCACCATGAAGAGCCTCACACGCCTGCGGGTCGCGGCCGGTCTCCTGGCCGGCGCGGTCCTGCCGCTCGCCGCGCAGAAGCCGGTAACGCTGCTCAACGTGTCGTACGACCCGACGCGGGAATTCTACGCCGAGTACAACCGGGCCTTCGGGGCCTACTGGAAGGCCAGGACCGGGCAGGAGATCACCTTCCGCCAGTCGCATGGCGGGTCGGGGAAGCAGGCCCGGTCGGTGATCGACGGCCTGCAGGCTGACGTGGTGACGCTGGCCCTGGCCTACGACATCGACGAGATCGGCCAGCGGGCGGGGCTGTTCCCGGCCAACTGGCAGCAGCAGCTGCCCAACAACAGCTCGCCGTACACCTCGACCATCGTCTTCCTGGTCCGCAAGGGCAATCCGAGGCGCATCAAGGACTGGGGCGACCTGGTCCGGCCCGGCATCTCGGTCATCACGCCGAACCCCAAGACCTCGGGCGGGGCGCGCTGGAACTACCTGTCCGGCTGGGCCTGGGCCCTGCGGCAGCCCGGCGGCAGCGAGGCGACGGCCAGGCAATACGTGAGCCAGCTGTTCAAGAACGTGCCGGTGCTCGACGCCGGCGCCCGGGGGTCCACCACGACGTTCGTGGAGCGGGGCATCGGCGACGTGCTGCTGGCCTGGGAGAACGAGGCACTGCTCGCGATCAAGGAGCTGGGCCCGGAGAAGTTCGAGATCGTGGTTCCCTCGCTCAGCATCCTGGCCGAGCCGCCGGTCACGGTGGTCGACAAGGTGGCGCGGAAGCACGGCACCTTCGAGGTGGCCAAGGCCTACCTGGAATGGCTCTACACCGACCAGGGCCAGGAGCTGGCGGCGAAGCACTACTACCGGCCGCGGAACGCCGCGGTCGCGGCACGGTACGCGACGCAGTTCCCGAGGATCAACCTCATTACCATCGACGAGGTGTTCGGCGGGTGGCAGAAGGCCCAGGCCACCCACTTCGCGGACGGTGGCGTGTTTGACCAGATCTACCTGGCACACTGAGGACTCAGGCATGCGTCACACAGCGGGCAGGCCGACGTACGACGACAAGGCCCCGGGCTACCGGGTGCTGGACGCGGAGGGGCTGAACGCCGGCCCCCCGCCGGAGCTGGCCGGGCTCGAGGTGGTGACGCCCGTGTCCCGGTTCTTCACCCGGAATCACGCCCCGATTCCGGTCGTGGACCCCGGGACCTGGCGGCTGCGGGTGCACGGGCTGGTCCGGGAGCCGCTGGCGCTGTCGCTGGCGGACCTCGGGCGGCGGTTCGACCGGCACCGGGTCCCCGCGACCCTGGTGTGCGCGGGGCTCCGCCGGGAGGAGCTGGCGCGGGTCCGGCCGATCCCGGGGGAGCTGGTCTGGGGACTGGAGCCGGCGGGCACGGCGGTGTGGGGCGGGGTGGCGCTCCGGGACGTGCTGCTCGCCGCCGGGGTGCTCGATGCCGCGGCGCACGTGGGACTCACCGGGCTCGACGCGGTGGAGCGCCACCAGCGGCGGTTCGGGTTCGGCGGCTCGATTCCCATGGCCAAGGCGATGGCGCCCGAGGTGCTGCTGGCCGACGAGATGAACGGTGCGCCGCTCACGCCGCTGCACGGGGCGCCGCTGCGGCTGGTCGTGCCGGGCTATATCGGCGCCAGGAGCGTGAAGTGGCTCGGGGAGATCGAGCTCCGGGCCGGGCCGTCGGAGAATTACTTCCAGACGGAGGCCTACCGGGTGCAGCACACGGTGAACCCCGCCGATCCGCGGGACGTGCGCACGGGCAGGGCGCTGGGCGAGCAAGCGCTCAATACGGTGGTCCTGACGCCAACGGAGGGCGCCACCGTGCCCGCCGGGCCGGTCACGATCGCCGGCTGGGCCATCGGCGGGGGGCGCCACCCGCTCGACCGGGTAGAGGTGTCGGCGGACGGCGGGACGCGCTGGACGGTGGCGGACCTGGACCCCCCTGTCGGCGCGTGGACCTGGCAGCGCTGGCGGACGACGGTGGTGCTGGGCGCAGGGCCGGCCGAGGTGCTGGCGCGGGCGTGGGACGGGGCGGGCACGGGACAACCCGAACGCATCGAGGAGGTGTGGAACGTGAAGGGTTACGCGAACAACGCCTGGCACCGGGTGTCCGTGCGGGTCGCTCCATGAGCGGGCGCCACCGCACGCTGCCGGGCTTCGGGCTGTCGCTCGGGTTCACCGTCGCCTACCTGAGCTTCCTCGTCCTGGTCCCACTCTCCACGCTGTTCGTGCGGAGCGCGGGGCTGGGCTGGGCCGGTTTCTGGGCCGCGGCGACGGCGCCGCGGGTGCTGGCCGCCTACGGGGTGAGCCTGCGCACCGCGCTCGCGGCGGCGCTGATCAACGCGGTGTTCGGCCTGCTGGTCGCGTGGGTCCTGGTGCGCTACCGGTTCCCGGGGCGGAAGCTGATCGACGCCATCGTGGACCTGCCGTTCGCGCTGCCGACGGCGGTCGCGGGGATCGCGCTCACCACGCTCTGCGCCGAGACGGGGTGGATCGGGAGCCGGCTGGCACCCTTCGGGATCAAGGTCGCCTTCACCCAGCTCGGCATCACCGTTGCGCTCACCTTCATCGGACTTCCGTTCGTGGTGCGGACGCTGCAGCCGGTGCTGCAGGACCTCGAGACCGAGATCGAGGAGGCCGCCGCGAGCCTCGGCGCCACCCGGCTGCAGACCTTCCGCCGCGTGCTGATCCCCACGCTGTGGCCGGCGCTGCTGACCGGCTTCGCGTTGTCGTTCGCCCGCGCGATCGGCGAATACGGCTCGGTGGTCTTCATCTCCGGCAACATGCCGATGCAGACAGAGATCGCGCCCCTGCTGATCATGACCAAGCTGGAACAGTTCGACTACGCGGGGGCCACGGCCATCGCCTCGGTGATGCTCGGGGTGTCCTTCCTGCTGCTGCTCACCATCAACCTGCTCCAGTCCTGGAGCCGCCGCCGGACGGCGTAGGAGCGCACCCATGGCAGGCACCATCACCCTCCGGGCCACCGCCGCCGCGCCGCAGCTGCGGTCGGCCGCGCTCACCGAGCCGCCGGTGGTGCGCTGGATCCTGATCGGCACCGCGCTGGCCTTCCTGGCCCTGTTCCTGATGATCCCCCTCGTCGCGGTGTTCGTGGAGGGGTTCAAGAAGGGCGTGGCCGTGTACCTGGCGGCGCTCGTGGAGCCCGACACGCTGGCCGCGGTCCGGCTCACCCTGCTGGCCGCCGTGGTGGCCGTGCCGCTCAACGTGGTGTTCGGGATGGCCGCCGCCTGGGCGATCGCCAAGTTCGAGTTCCGCGGCCGCAACCTGCTCATCACCCTGATCGACCTGCCGTTCGCGGTCTCGCCGGTGATCTCGGGGATGATCTTCGTGCTGCTCTTCGGGGCCCAGGGGTGGTTCGGTCCCTGGCTCTCGGACCACGACGTGCGGATCGTCTTCGCGGTGCCGGGGATCGTGCTGGCCACCACGTTCGTGACCTTCCCGTTCGTGGCCCGCGAACTCATCCCCCTCATGATGGAGCAGGGGCCGGAGGAGGAGGAGGCGGCGCGGGTCCTCGGCGCCAGCGGCTGGCAGATCTTCTGGCGGGTGACCCTGCCCAACATCAAGTGGGGCCTGCTCTACGGCGTGATCCTCTGCAACGCCCGCGCGATGGGCGAGTTCGGGGCGGTCTCGGTGGTCTCCGGGCACATCCGGGGCGAGACCAACACGCTGCCGCTTCACATCGAGATCCTCTACAACGAGTACAGCTTCGCCGCCGCGTTCGCGGTCGCCTCGCTGCTCACGCTGCTCGCCCTGGTGACGCTGGTCGCCAAGACGGCGGTGGAGTGGCGCCAGGCCCGGGAGCACCGCGGCGCCGCCGGCCAGACCATGGGGGCAGCATGAGCATCGAAGTCCGCGACCTCGTCAAGCGCTTCGGCAGCTTCGAGGCCCTCAAGGGCGTTTCCCTCGAGGTCCCGTCCGGGGAGCTGGTGGCGCTGCTCGGCCCGTCGGGGTCGGGCAAGACGAGCCTGCTGCGGTGCATCGCCGGGCTCGAGTCACCGGACGCCGGCAGCATCCTGTTCCACGGAGAGGACGCCACCCGGCGCGACGTGCGCGAACGGGAGGTCGGCTTCGTGTTCCAGCACTACGCCCTCTTCCGCCACATGTCGGTGTTCGAGAACGTGGCCTTCGGGCTCCGGGTCCGGCCCGCCACCGTCCGGCCGCCGGAGGCCGAGATCCGCGCGACGGTCATGGACCTGCTCAGGCTGGTGCAGCTCGACTGGCTGGCCGACCGCTTCCCCTCACAGCTCTCCGGGGGCCAGCGGCAGCGGGTGGCGCTGGCCCGGGCGCTCGCGGTCAAGCCGCAGGTGCTGCTGCTGGATGAGCCCTTCGGCGCACTGGACGCGAAGGTCCGCAAGGAACTGCGCCGCTGGCTCCGCCGCCTGCACGAGGAAGTGCACGTGACCACCGTCTTCGTCACCCACGACCAGGAGGAGGCGATGGAAGTCTCCGACCGGGTGGTGGTGATGAACGAGGGGCGCATCGAGCAGGTGGGGCATCCCGAGGAGGTCTACGAGCACCCCGCGACACCGTTCGTGTACAGCTTCCTCGGGAACGTGAACCTGTTCCACGGGCGGGTGGCCGGCGGGCGAGCCGAGGTGGCCGGCCAGGAGTGGGACGCCCCCGAGTGGGCGGCCGGACCGGACCGCGATGCGGTCGCCTATGTCCGCACCTATGAGGTGGAGCTGGCGCTGGCCCCCACCGGCAGCCCCGCGATCGAGACCACGCTGCGCCACGTCCGGCGGTTCGGCCCGATGGTGCGGCTGGAGCTCGACCGGATGGAGGACGGAACCGTGATTGAGGCGGAAGTCCCCCGCGCGCGGTTCGAGGAACTGCATCTGGTGCGCGGCAGCCGGGTCTATGTGAAGCCCAAGTCCGCCCGGCTCTTTCCCCGGTGATGTCGTAGGGCTGGGCCGGGTTCGGGGCGGGGCCAGGCCCCGACCTGCGGCGGCCGGTGGCCCGGGGGCTGCTGGCGCTGGGGGGGACGCTCGCCGGCGCGAACCTCGGGATGATGCTCGTGGCGTCGGTCCGGCGGCGCGCGGGCTGAGCCTCCGACCGTTGCACCGCATGCGGGACCGCGATAACCTTCCGCCGACCTCCACCGCACCCGCATGAGCGCCGGAATCACACCAGAACCCGTCCGCGGCCTCGACAACGTCATCGCCCTCTCCTCCGCCGTCTGCCGGCTCTCCGCCACGGACGGACGGCTGGCCTATCGCGGCTACGACGTGCGCGAGCTGGGCGAGCTGTCGAGCGCCGAGGAGACCGCATACCTGCTGATCGCGGGCGACCTGCCCACCGCCCCGGAACTGCGCCGCTTCGCCGGCGAGATCCGGGATCGGCAGAAGCTCTCGCCGGCCTGCTTGCGCGCCCTCAAGGCGCTGCCCGAGGGCGCTGACGCCATGAGCGCGCTCCGGGCCGTGCTGGCGGTGGCCGCCCTCGAACACGCGGTGCCCACGCCACCCGCCCACGAGGACGCGCTGGCGCAGGGCCTGCGCCTGATCGGGCTCACCCCCACGGTCGTGGCGGCCTACCATCGGCTGCGCCTCGGGCAGCGGCCGATCCTGCCTCGCAAGAGCCTGAGCTACGCGGCCAACTTCCTGGCGATGGTCACCGGGCAGGCGCCCGCCGCGGACAGCGCCCGGGCCTTCGACACGGCACTCATCCTGCGTGCCGACAACGAGCTCAACCCCTCCACCTTTGCCGCCCGGGTCACCGCCGCGACCGGCGCGGACGTCTTCGGGGCGATTCTGGCCGGGATGTCGGCGCTGGCGGGCCCGCGGCACGGGTGGCATACGCGCAACGTCATGATGACGCTGGAAGAGATCGGCCCGCCCGAGGCGGTCGAGGGCTGGGTCCGCGATCGCCTGGCGCGGCAGCGGAAGGTCCCGGGCTTCGGCCACGTGGTGTACCGGGGGGAGGACCCCAGGACCGGCCTCCTCCGCGGCCTGGCCGAGGCGGAGTGCCAGCGAGCCGGGGTGTGGCCGCTGTACCGGGCCGCGCGGGAACTCGAAGTGGTGATGCTGCGGGAGACGGGGCAATACCCGATCGTGGACTTCTATCTGGCGCCGCTCTACCGGGCGCTGGGCATCCCGGTGGACCTGTTCACCGCGGTCTTCGCCGTCAGCCGCATGCCGGGCTGGGTCGCCCACGTCCTTGAGCAGTACGGCGACGACAAGCTGCTCCGCCCGCGGGCGGAGTATATTGGGCCGGTCGACCTGGCCTACAAGGCGTTGCGGAAGCGGCGGTAACCGCCGTCGGCCGCGGCCACCTCCACCCCCTCCCGGACCTCATGGCCTTCACCACCTCCGTTTGCGCCAGCGCGCCTGCCGGGTACGCCACCCCCTTCCTGGGCGTGGCCGTGGCCGCGGGGCCGCTGCCGCCATCGCTGGCCCCGCTGGATGCCCAGGCCGGCGGCGCGATCGGGCGCCTGCTGGCCTCGGGCGACTTCACCGGCAAGAAGGACGAGACGGCGCTCCTGCACCCTGCCGGGGCGGCGCAGCGCATCTTCCTGGTGGGGCTCGGCAAGCCGGGCGAGGTGTCCCGGGGCGCGGTGCGGCGCGCCGCCGCGCAGGCGGCGAAGCGGGCGCGGACCATCGGCCTGCCGGCCCTCGGCTTCTTCGTGGCGCCGGAAGCCCTCGGCCCGGTGACGTCGCGGGAGGCGGGCCAGGTCGTGGCCGAGGGCCTGGCGTACGGCCAGTGGCACTTCCTCGAGATGAAGCAGCCGCCGGAGGAGGTGAAGCCGGTGCTCGAGCGGGCAGAGCTCCTGGCCCCGGCCGACACCGCCGCCTGGACCGCGGGGCACGAGGTCGGTGCCGCGATCGCCGCGGGGCAGGCGGTCACCCGGAACCTCCAGGTGCTGCCCGGCAATGTGTGCACCCCGAGCTACCTGGCCCGCCAGGCCGGCGACCTGGTGCGACGGCACGGCCTCAAGGGCAGCGTGCTCGACCTGCCCGCCCTCAAGCGGGAGAAGATGGGCGGCCTGCTCGCAGTGTCGCAGGGCAGCGCGGAGGAGCCCAAGTTCATCGTGCTCGAGTACGAGGGGGCGTCCGGGCCGCCGGTGGTGCTGGTGGGGAAGGGCATCACGTTCGATACCGGGGGCATCTCCATCAAGCCGGCCGAAAAGATGGAGGACATGAAGTACGACATGTCCGGCGCGGCGGCGGTGTTCGGGGTGTTCGAGATGCTGGGGCGGCTCAAGCCGAAGGTCCGGGTGGTCGGCCTCATCCCCACCTGCGACAACATGCCGAGTGGCACCGCGGTCAAGCCCGGCGACGTCATCACCAGCCACCTGGGCAAGACGATCGAGGTGATCAACACTGACGCGGAGGGGCGGCTCATCCTCTGCGACGCGCTGTCGTTCGCGCGGCGCTACGAGCCGGCCTGCGTGGTGGACGCGGCCACCCTCACCGGCGCCGTCGTCATCGCGCTGGGCCATGCCGCCTCGGGGCTCATGGGGACCGACGAGGCGCTGGTCGAGGAACTGCGCGGGGCGGGGGAGCGCGCCGGGGAGCGGGTGTGGCCCCTGCCGCTCTGGGACGAATACCGCGAACAGATCAAGTCGGACATCGCCGACATGAAGAACACCGGGGGGCGCCCGGCCGGGAGCATCACGGCCGGCTGGTTCCTGCGGGAGTTCGTGAGCGGATTCCCCTGGGCTCACATCGACATCGCCGGCACGGCCTACAGCGACCGGGAGGACGGAACCCGCGTCAAGGGACCGACGGGCGTCTGCATGCGGCTGTTCGCGGAGTTCGTGCTCGGGCGGGCGGGGTGAGCCTCCCGGGGGCGTCTGGATTGCACCCTTCTGGGGACGGGAAGCGGGGCCGCGGGCGCCGTTTCCCGTTTGCCCTTTGCACCCTGGTGCTCCTCCTGGGTTTGCCGGGTGTCCACCCGGTGGCCGGCCAGATCCCGTTCGACTCGATCCCCCCCGACTCCGTCCTGCGGCAGGACACCGTCAACACCACCGCGCGCTATCTCGAGGCGCAGAAGTCCCAGCGGGTGCGCCTCCCGGTGCTCCCCCTCGTCGGGGTGGGCACGCCGTCGACGCCGATGAGCCGCGTGGTCCTCTCGCGCGACTCGCTCGACTGGGCCATGGCGGAAACCCTCGCCGACCTGCTGCAGCGGGTGCCGGGCGTGTACCTCTGGCGCGGGGGGTGGGTCGGCCGCACGGAGTACCCGAATTACCGCGGCCGGGGGCCGGCCAGCGTCGAGTACTTCGTGGACGGCGTGGCGTACCTGCCGATCGGGCCGGACTCCCTGGGGGTCGACCCGTCGTTCTTTTCGCTCAGCATGTATGACCGGGTGGAGATCGAGCGGTGGCCCGGAGGGCTCCGCGTCCACCTCTTCACCGACCGGCATGCCTCGAAGGCGCCCTACTCCCGGGTGGGGATCAGCTCAGGGGACAAGTCCATCGCCCGCTATGCCGGGGCCCTCGAGTACCGCTTCGGCAGCGGGCTCGGCTTCGCCGCCGCCGGCGAGCGGATGGTGGCCCCCACCGCCACCGGCACCAGCAGCAACTTCGACATCACCAACATGTGGCTGCAGGCCAGCTACCTGCCCAGCCCCCGCCTGGGCTTCCAGGCCCAGCTCATCCGGTCGAGCCCCGACCGGAAGCCCTTCGTCGAGAGCCCTGATACCCTCGAGCTCCGGCTGACCGGCGAACGGAACGACGCCCAGTTCCGCGCCTCCTGGCGCGCCCGCGAGGATGACCTCGGCCTGCGGCTGGATGGCTTCGTGGCGCGGACCGGCTGGACTGGAGGCGGCGTCGATGACGCCGTGCGTCAGGGCGGGGCCGTGGTGGCATGGCGGACGCCGACCTTCGGGGTCTCGGGCCGGGTGGTCAACCGCTCGCGCTGGACGCCGTGGGACGTACGGGGCGAGGCGGGGTGGTCACCGATCGCGCACGCCAGCGCCGCCGCGGAGGCGGGCTACCAGACGCATGACCTCGAGCGCACCAGCCGCTGGGTGGCGCTGCGCGGCGCCCTCGGGCTGCCGCTTGGCTTCGAGGCGCAGGCCACGGTGCGCACCGGCTCCATCGTGGCCGCCCCGACGGTGCTCACCGACCGGGCCCAGCAGCTCACCGACTGGCAGGGGACCCTGCGGTGGCAGCGTCCATGGGCCGCCCTCGAGGTCGGCTACGGCCAGACCGACGCCTTCCGCCCCCTGCCGTTCCGGCCCTTCACGCCGACCATTCCCGGCGTGGCGCGGGCGGCGCGCACCGAGTGGCTCACCGTCGGCTGGCGCCTGGCGCCACGGAAGTGGCTCACGCTTGAAGGGTGGTACTCCGACCCGGCCTCCGGCGCCGGCCCCGACGGGGTGCCGCCCACGCACTCCCTCACGACCGCGACCATCCGGTCCAAGTTCCTGCGCCGCTTCAAGAGCGGGATCTTCGACCTGAAGGCCCAGCTCGCGTTCGAGTCGTGGGGGGACGGGGTGATCGGGCGCGACGCCCTCGGCGCGCCCATCGCGCTCGACGGCGCGTCCTTCTGGCGCACCGAGATCGAGCTCCGCCTCGACAGCTTCCTGCTCTACTGGGAGCGCTACAACATGCAGGCAAGCCAGAAGACCTATGTCCCGCGCTTTCCCGTCGGCAACTTCGCCTCGACCTTCGGGGTGAAGTGGGAGTTCGCGAACTAGCGCCCCCGCCTAGCCCCCCGGTCCGAGCACCAGCGGTCCCAGCACCGCGATCACCGCCCCGATCACCGCCACCGCCACCAGGTCCAGCAGCACGCCCGCCCGTCCCATCTGCCGCACCGTGACTGCCCCGGAGCCGAACACGATCGCGTTCGGCGGGGTGGCGATCGGCAGCGCGAAGCCGGCGGAGGCGGCGAACCCGGCAACCAGCATCAGCAGGGCCGGAGGCTGGCCCAGCGAGCGGCCCAGCGCCGCCGCGATCGGCATCATCATGGTCGCGACCGCCAGGTTGGAGGCCAGTTCGGAGAGCACCACCACGGCGCCCGCGAGCCCCAGGTAGATGATCCAGGGCGGCAATCCCTCGAGGCCGGCGAGCCCCTGGCCCAGCCAGTTCGTCAGGCCGTGGCGCTCCAGCACCGCCGCGAGCGAGAGTCCGCCCCCGAAGAAGAAGAGCACGTCCCACGGGATCTGCCGCGCCTCGGCCCAGGTCAGCAGCGGGCGATGCTCACCCGCCGCCGTGCGGCCGGGCAGGAGGAACAGCGTCACGGCGGCGAGCACCCCGATGGCCGCGTCTGACATTTCCGGCACCAGCTGCGTCAGCCCCGGCACCGTCACCCCGCCGAGGTCCTTGGGCTCCCGGAGGATCCAGGCGAGCGCAGTGACGCCGAAGACCAGGAACATCCGCGCCTCCCCGCCGCGCACCGGACCCAGGGCGTGCAGGCGATCCCGGACCAGGACCTGGCCCCCCTCGCCGAGGTGACTGGGACGGCGGAAGCAGACGAAGACCAGGATCACCCAGCAGAGCGGCAGCAGCAGCAGTACCATCGGCATGCCGAGCGCCATGAACTCCACGAAGCTGACCGGGCGGCCGGCGAGCTCGCGCAGCGCCCCGGCCACGACGAGGTTGGGCGGCGTGCCGATCACGGTGCCCATGCCCCCGATGGACGCGGCGTAGGCCACCCCGAGCATGAGGGCGGCCCGCACCTCCCGGCCGGCCTCATCCTGCGGGAAGAGCGCCGCGATTGCCAGCGCAATCGGGTACATCATGGCCGC
Organism: Gemmatimonadales bacterium; assembly: GCA_044221045.1. Taxonomy (GTDB): domain Bacteria; phylum Gemmatimonadota; class Gemmatimonadetes; order Gemmatimonadales; family GWC2-71-9; genus JADJOM01. The sequence continues at coordinate 22,012 of JBGAPX010000024.1, read as the reverse complement.
GGTCGCCGTATTGGAGATCCACATGGAGATGCAGCCGGTGGCGAGCATCACGGCGAGGACCGCCCGGCGGCTGGTGAGCCCCACCAGCGCCAGCAGCCGGTAAGCGATCCGCACGTGGCAGGCCCACTGCTCGAGGCCGGCGGCCAGGAGGAAGCCGGCCAGGAACAGGAACACCAGTTCGTTGGCGTAGGGTGCGGCGGCCTGGGCACTGGTGGCGATCCCGGCGACGGGGAAGAGCACCAGGGGGAGGAGCGAGGTGGCCAGGATGGGCACACATTCGGTGATCCACCACAGCACCATCCAGGCGGCCGCGCCGAGGGTCCGGCGTGCCTCCGGGGAGAGGCTCTCCGGCGCCAGCAGGTAGGCGGCCAGTCCGGCCAGGGGCCCGCCCCAGCGGGCGAGGGTGCGGGCTTGATCGGGGATCGGAGGGGTGGGCGGCATGGGTCCGGGGGAAGATCCGCCCTCCGGGGCGGGAAGCAAGGTTCAGGACCCCCGTCCCTAGCCCTAACCCACGATCCCAGTTATACTTCCCCGCTTTGCCGGACTGCGCGGAGAGACCTGTGCCTTACAGCATGACGGGATTCGGTGCGGCCGAAGGCCCGGTGGCCGGTGGTCGGGTCCGGGTCGAGATCCGGACGGTCAATCACCGGCACTTCAACCCGTCGCTCAAGCTGAGCCACGAGCTCTCGGCGCTGGAAGCGGACCTGCGCGAGCGCCTGCGGAAGGACTTCGATCGCGGGCACGTGAGCGTGGGGGTGTACTGGGCGGAGGCGCCGGAGCGGCACGCCGCCGGGTTCACCGTCAACCTGGAGCGCGCCCGGGCGGTGGCGCTGGCGCTGGGCGACCTGCAGCGTGCCCTCGGGGTTCCGGGGCAGGTCGACCTCGGCATGATCGTCCGCCAGCCGGAGGTCATCACCACCGGGCACGAGGAAGCGCCCGTGGTGGCGTGGGCGGATCTCGAGCCGCTGGTGGCGGAGGCCATCGGCAACTGCAAAGCGATGCGCCGGCGCGAGGGCGGCGTCCTGGCGGGTGAACTCCGGCACCGGCTCGACCTCATGGAGGCGTCCGCTGCCGTGGTCGCGCGGCGGGCGCCGGAGCGGGTGGTGCGGGAGCGGGACCGCCTGCGCGCCGCGGTGGCCCAGCTGCTCGAGGGCCGGACGGTGGATGAGCAGCGGCTGGCGCAGGAGCTCGCGTTCCTGGCGGACAAGCTGGACATCACCGAGGAACTGGTGCGGTTCGCCGCGCACGTCGCGGCCTGCCGCGCGGCCCTCGACCAGGACCAGCCCGCGGGCAAGCAGCTGGGCTTCCTGGCGCAGGAGCTGGGGCGCGAGGTGAACACGATGGGCGCCAAGGCCAACGATGCCGAGATCGTGCAGCAGGTGGTGGCCATGAAGGGCGAGCTCGAGAAATTCCGCGAGCAACTGGAGAACCTGGAGTGACGCCGTTCCTGCTGGTGCTCTCCTCGCCCTCGGGCGGCGGGAAGACCACCATCGCGCGCCGGGTGCTGGCCGCGCGGCCGGACGTGGGGTACTCGATCTCCGCCACCACCCGCGCCATGCGGCCCGGCGAGGTGCACGGGAAGGATTACTGGTTCCTCTCGCCCGAGGAGTTCGAGGGGCGGGTCATCGCCGGCGAGTTCCTGGAGCACGCCACCTACAACGGCCGGCGTTACGGGACCCTGCGGAGTGAGGTGGAGCGGCACTTCGCGGCCGGCCGCCACGTGGTGCTCGACATCGAGGTGAACGGGGCGCGGCAGGTGCGGCGCCAGCTGGCCGATGCGGTGCTGGTGTTCGTGGTGCCCCCCACCGGCGCGGCGCTCGTGGGACGGCTCGCCGCCCGACGCACCGAGGACCGGGCGGCCCTCGACGGACGGCTCGCGATCGCGGCGGAGGAGCTGGCCGCGGTGGGCGAGTACGACTACGTGGTGGTCAACGCCGACCTGGAGCAGGCGGTGCGCGAGGTGCTCGGCATCCTCGAGGCCGAAGGCCGGCGCGTGGCACGGCAGGACGACCTGGACATCCGGACCGAGCGGCTCCGGCGCGAGATCGCGGAAGCCGCGCAGCAGCTGTAACCCACAGGAGCAGGCACGATGAAGATCTACACCCCGACCGAAGCGGCCCGGCAGGCGGGCAACAAGTACCTCGGCGTGCTCGTGGCGGCCAAGTTCGCCCGCCACATCAACGAGCTGCCCAAGGAACGGCTCATCGAGAAGCAGACCAAGATGACCACCCAGGCGCTCGAGAAGCTCTGCACGGGCGACCTCGAGTACAAGATCTCCCGCCGGCGCCGCTCCGAGGCGTGACCGTGTGGGAGGGCCGCCACGTCGTGGTCGGGGTGTCGGGCGGGATCGCCAGCTACAAGAGCTGCATCCTCGTCCGGCGCCTCGCCGAGGCGGGCGCGCGGGTGGACGTCATCCTCACCGAGGGGGCCGCGGAGTTCGTGCGGCCCCTGACGTTTGAGGCGCTCTCCGGCCGCCCGGTCCTGACCTCGCTGTGGACGCGCGATGCCGCGCTGCAGCACGTGCGCCTGGCGCAGGGCGCCGACCTCGTCATCGTGGCCCCCGCCACGGCGCACCTGATCGCCCGGATGGCCCTCGGTCTGGGCGACGACCTGCTCACCACGCTGCTGCTGGCCCGCTCGGGACCGGTGCTGCTGGCCCCCGCCATGAACGACGAGATGTTCGGCCACCCCGCGACCCAGGCGAACCTCGGCACCCTGACCGCGCGCGGGATCGCCTGCGTGGGGCCGGAGGTGGGGTCGCTGGCGGAAGGCCCCTCCGACCGCCCCGGGCGCATGAGCGAGCCCGAGGTCATCCTGGCCCACGCCGCACGGCTGCTGCACGAGCGCAGCCGGCTGGCTGGCCGGCGGGTGCTCGTCACGGCCGGCCCCACCCGCGAGGCCATCGACCCGGTACGGATGATCACCAATCGCTCGAGCGGGAAGATGGGCTACCGCCTGGCGGAGGCGGCGTGGGAACGCGGGGCCACCGTCACGCTGATCAGCGGCCCCGTGGGGCTGGCCGCACCGGTCGGCGTGGACCTGGTGCGGGTGGACACCACCGCCCAGATGGAGCAGGCGGTGCGCCAGTTGCTGCCCACGACCGATGTGCTCGTCATGGCCGCGGCTCCGGCGGACTATCGTCCCGCGGAGGCCGCGGACGCCAAGCGCCCCCGCGTGGACGGGGCCCTGACGCTCCGCCTCGAGTCGACCCCGGACATCCTGCAGGCCACGGCGCAGGCGCGGAAGCCGGGCAGCCTCGTGGTGGGGTTCGCGCTCGAGACCGGCGACGCGGTGGCCAAGGGCCGCGCCAAGCTGGAGCGCAAGCAACTGGACCTCATCGTGGTGAATGATGCCCTGGAGCCTGGGGCGGCCTTCGAGGTGGACACCAACCGGGTGACCATCCTCGACCGGGCCGGCGGCGAGCTCCAGGTCCCGCTTGGCTCCAAGCGCATCGTGGCCGACGCCATTCTGGACCGCGTGGAGCTCCAGCTTGGACGATAGGGCCGCTCGCTACCTCCGGCAGCAGGCCGAGCTGGGTGATCCCGAGATCGTCCTGTCCACCGCCGAGCGGGCGCGCGCCTCCGCCGCGGCGGGCCCGAAGCCCGGCACCCCGCCGCCGCCGGCACCCGTGGCCGCGCCGGCCACGCCAGCCGCGGCCCCGGGCCGCGCCGGGCGGCGCCCGCAGTGGCCCCGGCCCCTGCCGCTGACCCTGTCGCGCCGCCCCCCGTGCCGAGTCCCCGAATGGCCGAGCCGCCCATGAACAAGTGGAGGAAGGACGCGCCGCCGATTCCCGGGCCGGGACTGGTGATCGAGCCGCCGGTTGTCACGCTCCTCGGCGACGAGATCACCCGCGCGGAGTCGCTGGAGGCGGTCGCCGGCCTCATCCGCGGCTGCGAGAAGTGCCGGCTGTGCCAGGGCCGGACGCAGACCGTTCCGGGCGAGGGCAATCCGGCGGCGCGCCTCATGTGCATCGGGGAAGGGCCGGGCGCCACCGAGGACGAGACCGGCCGGCCCTTCGTGGGCGCGGCGGGCCAGCTGCTGGACCAGATCCTCGCGGCGATCGACTGCCCGCGCGAGTCGGTGTTCATTGCCAACATCGTGAAGTGCCGCCCGCCCCAGAACCGCAAGCCGCTGCCGGACGAGGCGACCAGCTGCCTGCCGTACCTCCATCGCCAGATCGCGCTGGTGCGGCCCACGGTGCTGCTCGCGATGGGCGGCACCGCGGCGGAGTGGCTGCTCGGGGTCAAGCGCAGCCTCGGCGACCTCCGCAACCAGGTGCACCGATACGCCGGTATCCCGCTGGTGGTGACCTACCATCCGGCCGCGCTGCTCCGGAACCCCAACTGGAAGAAGCCCACCTGGGACGACGTGCGCATCGCGCGGCAGCTGCTGGATCCCTGACCGGCGCGCCGCCGCCAGGTGGAAAAGCCTGTGGACGGCGCGTGGACGTCGTGTGGACGATGTGGATGCCGCGCGACGCGTTGCACGTGACGGCGGGCGCGCATAGGATTGGACCGTCAGCGCTCCCGTCCCCGTTCCGGCGGTCCGTCCTCCGATGACCAACTCCCCCTTCGATCCGAGCCCCGCGTCCGCGGGCGGCACCGACACGGCCGCGCCGCTGCGGGCCGCGCCCTGGAGCAACGAGGCCGAGCAGGCGGTGCTCGGCGCCATGCTGCTGGACCAGGACGCCGCGCTGCGCGCGGTGGAACTCCTCGACGACACGCTGTTCTATCGCGAGGGCCACCGGCGGCTCTACCGGGCCATGCGGCGGTTGATCGAGCGGCGGGTGGTGATCGACCACATCACGCTCCGCGACGAGCTGGAGCGGAAGGGGGAGCTGGAGCCCGCCGGCGGGGAGGTGTACCTCGCGGAGCTGCTCGATGCGGCGGTCACCGCGGCCAACTTCGAGGCACACGCGGCGATCATCCGCGACAAGGCCATCCTGCGCCAGCTGATCGAGGCGGCGACGGCGGTGGTGTCGCGGGCGCACCAGGCGGAGGCTCCGGCGGCCGACCTGCTGGATGATGCCGAGGCGCGGATCTTCCAGATCAGCCAGCATGTGAAGACCGCGGGGCTCAGCTTCACGCGCATCAAGGAGATGCTCTGGCCCACGATGGAGCGCATCGAAAAGCTCCACGCGCAGGGCAAAGAGATTAGCGGCGTGCCCAGCGGCTTCAAAGATTTGGACGAGATGACCACCGGCTTCCAGCCCTCGGACCTGGTCATCGTGGCGGCCCGGCCCTCCATGGGGAAGACCGCCTTCTGCCTGAATGTCGCCGCGCACGCGGCCGAGAGCGGCCGGGGCGTGGCGGTGTTCTCGCTCGAGATGTCCAAGGAGTCCCTGGTGCAGCGCCTCCTGTGCGCGGAGGCGCGGGTGGACAGCCAGCGGGTCCGGCGCGGGACCCTGTCGGACGCCGACTTCACCATGCTGGCGCGGGCGGCGGGGGTGCTGGCCAGCTGTCCCATCTGGATCGACGACACTCCGGCGCTCACGCTGATGGAGATGCGCTCCAAGGCGCGTCGGCTGCGGATGGAGAACGACGTGGGGCTGATCGTGGTGGACTACCTGCAGCTGATGCGGAGCCCGATGTACGCCGAGAACCGGGTGCAGGAGATCTCGGACATCTCCCGCTCCCTCAAGGCGCTGGCGCGGGAGCTCGAGGTGCCGGTGATCGCGCTGTCGCAGCTCTCGCGCGCCTCGGAGCAGCGGGGCGGGGAGCGCAAGCCGATCCTCTCCGACCTGCGCGACTCCGGCGCCATCGAGCAGGACGCGGACATCGTGCTCTTCATCCACCGGCCGGAGATGTACGACCAGATGGACCGCGACGGCAACAGCAACGAAGGCAAGGCCGAGTTGATCGTGGCCAAGCACCGCAACGGGCCCACCGGCACCGTGGACCTCTACTTCCACAAGCAGTTCACCCGGTTTGCCAGCATGAGCGACCGCGAGGAGCCGGAGTATGTCTAGGACGGGCGCGCGGGCGCATGGCTAGGGCGCGGTCGGTCTACCGCTGCACCGAGTGCGGCCACGATCACCCCAAGTGGGTGGGCCGCTGCGAGGCCTGCGCGGCCTGGAACAGCGTGGCAGAGGAGCCGGTGACCCTCGCGGCGCCGCACCGGGCCACCGGGGGCGCGCGGACGCGGGGCGGGGCGGGGGGCGCCGCCCCGGCGCGCCTGCGGGACATTGCCGAATCCCGGCTGGTGCGCTGGAGCACGGGCCTGCCGGAGCTGGACTTCGTGCTCGGGTCGGGACTGGTGCCGGGTTCGATGACCCTCGTCGGGGGCGAGCCGGGAATCGGCAAGTCCACCCTGCTGCTGCAGGCCGCGGCGCGCCTCGAGGGGGCCGGGCGCACCGTGCTCTACGCCAGCGGCGAGGAATCGCCGGAGCAGGTGCGCCTGCGGGCCGCCCGGCTCGAGGAGGACGCCGGGCCGGTGCACGTGCTGGGCGAGACCCGGCTCGAGGCCATCCTCGACGCCGCGGCGGCGATCCAGGCCGACCTCCTCATCCTCGACTCCATCCAGACGGTGTACACCGAACTGCTCGAGGGCGCCCCCGGCAATGTGGGCCAGGTGCGGGAATGCGCCGCGCGGCTCATGCGGTTCGCCAAGGAGACCGGCGCCGCGGTGATCGTCGTGGGGCACGTGACCAAGGGCGGCGGCATCGCGGGGCCCAAGACGCTGGAGCACATCGTGGACACCGTGCTCTATTTCGAGGGCGAGGCCACCCTCGACCACCGGCTGCTCCGGGCCACCAAGAACCGCTTCGGCTCGGTGGACGAGATCGGCGTGTTCACCATGACCGGCCACGGCCTGGTGCCGGTGCCGAACCCCTCCGCGCTCTTCCTCGCCGCCCGCGACACCGGCAGCACCGGCAGCGCCGTGACGGCGCTCATGGAGGGCACCCGGCCGGTCCTGGTCGAGGTGCAGGCGCTGGCCGCGCGCAGCGGCTTCGGCACGCCGCAGCGTGTGGCCACGGGCCTGGACCAGAAGCGGCTCGCGGTGCTGCTCGCGGTGCTGGAGCGGCGCGGCGGCACCTCGTTCGCCGACCTCGACGTCTTCGTGCAGGTGACCGCCGGGGTCCGCCTGACCGAGCCCGCCTCCGACCTCGCGGTGGCCGCGGCGCTGGTCTCCAGCGTCCTCAACCGGCCCGCCCCGCCCGACGCGCTCTTCCTGGGCGAATTGGGCCTGGGCGGGGAGGTGCGTCCCATCGGCGGGCTGGAGCGGCGCCTGGTCGAGGCGACCCGCCTCGGGTTCCGGCGGGTCTTCGCCTCCGGCCGGACCGCGGGCAAGATCCAGGGGCTCACCCTGGTGGGGCTCGACCACATCGACCAGCTGGTGGCCGCGCTTGCCGCGTGACGTCGGGGTGGTGCTCGTGGCCGCGGGCCAGGGCACCCGCCTGGGCGCGGGGGTGCCGAAGCAGTACCTCCCGCTGGGCGGCGTGCCGATGCTGCTCCGCGCCGTGCGGCCCTTCACCACCCACCCGGAGGTGGCCCACACCGTGGTGGTGCTGCCCGCCGCGGACGCCGCGAGCCCCCCGCCATGGCTCGCGGCGGTGCTTGGTGGTACACTCACCGTCACGGCCGGTGGCGCGGAGCGGAGCGACTCGGTGGCCGCTGGTCTGGCCGCATTGCCGGCTGCCTGCACCGTGGTGCTGGTCCACGACGCCGCCCGGCCATTCGTGGAGCACGCGCTGATCACGGCGGTGGCGGCGGTGGCCCGCCGCGGCGAGGGCGCGGTGCCCGCGATCCCGGTCGGCGACACGCTCAAGGAGGTCGCCCCGGATTCCGGGGGGCGGATCGTCCGCACCGTGCCGCGGGCGGGGCTCTACCGGGCCCAGACCCCGCAGGGATTCCCGCGCCGGGTGCTGGAGCAGGCCCACGCGCAGGCGACCCACGGCGGGCCCGCCACCGACGATGCGCAATTGGTGGAGCAGGCCGGGGTGCCAGTCCGGGTGGTCGCGGGCTCGGCCCGCAACTTCAAGATCACGACCGAGGACGATCTCCTGATCGCGGAGCGCCTGTTGTGAAGCACATCCTCTTCGTCTGCACCGGGAATACCTGCCGCAGTCCCCTTGCCGAGGCGCTGCTGCGCCAGAAGCTCGCGGAGAAGGGGCTGACGGGGCTCATGGTCGGCTCCGCGGGCACGGGCGCCTGGGATGGCGCGCCCGCCAGCGAGGGGGCCTACCTGGTGGCGCTGGAGCACGGGCTCGACCTCTCGGCGCACCGGGCCCGGCTGCTCACCAAGGAGACCGTCGCCCTGGCCGACGTGATCCTGACGATGGCGCGGCACCACCGGGCCCGGGTGGAGCAGCTCGGGGGCGGCGCGCGCGCGCACCTCCTCGGCGAGTTCGCCGGTCGCCAGGGGGAGGACGCCGAGGTCCGCGATCCCTTCGGTGGCGACCTCGATGGGTACCGCCAGACCTACCAGGAGCTCGACGCCCTCGTGACCGAAGCGGTCAACCGGCTGGCCAAGGAATCGCCCCGGTGATCAGCGGCCGGTCCCGGGTCTTCGCCATCCTCGGCGACCCGGTGGCACACTCCCTCTCGCCCGCGATGCACAACGCGGCATTCCACGCGCTCGGACTCGAGGCCGTGTACGTGCCCCTGGCGGCCACCGCCGCGGAGGTGCCGGCGCTGCTGCGCGCCCTCGCGCGGGCCGGCGGTGGCGGCAACGTGACCGTGCCCCACAAGGAGGCCGCCGCCGGCGCGGTCGAACAGGCCACCGTCCGGGTGCAGCGTCTCGGGGCCTGCAACACCTTCTGGGGCGAGGACGGGGCCCTTCACGGCGACAACACCGACGTCGACGGCGTGCTCGAGGCGCTCACGGCCCTCGAGGCGCCCGCCACCGGCTGGCTCATCGCCGGGACGGGGGGAGGCGCCCGGGCGGCGGTCGCGGCCGCGGTGGCGCGGGGCGCCGGCGTGGCCATCCGCTCGCGCGACGCGGGACGGCGCCAGGCGTTCGAGGCGTGGTGCCGCGGGCAGGGCGCCCACCTGGTGCCCCACGAGGCCTGCGAGGTCCTCCTCAACGCCACGCCGCTCGGCCTCCGGCCCGGCGATCACCTGCCGCTGGCCCACGAGGACGCCCCGCGCGCGCAGGTGGCGTTCGACATGGTCTACGGTCGCGGCGAGACGCCCTGGGTCCGCCTCATGCGCCAGGAGGGCCTGCGGGCCGCCGATGGCCGGGTCATGCTGGTCGCGCAGGGGGCGGCGGCCTTCCGCCGCTGGTTCCCGGAGGAGGACCCCCCGGTCGAGGTGATGCGCGCGGCGGTGAACGATGCCCTTCGCGAGTCTCGCTGAGGCGTCCCGGCTGGCGGAGCGCTGGCTGCTCCCGGGTGCCTGCCTGCTGTGCGACGGACCCGTCGGCGGCGATGACCCCCTGATCTGCGCCCTCTGCCAGTCCCGCTGGCAGGCCCTCCCCGAACCCTGCTGCGCGCGCTGTGGCCAGCCCGCCGCACTGCTGGCCCCCGGTTGTCGCGTGTGCCCCGCATGGCCCGACGGCCTGACCCGGGCCCGCAGCGCGGTCTGGCTCGACGCGGCGGCACGTCAGGCGGTGCACGCGCTCAAGTACGAAGGCTGGGAGCGGGTGGCCGAGGTGCTCGCCGGACGGATGGCCCGTGCCCTGGGCGCGGGCGGCGGGACGCTGGTCCCGGTGCCCCTCGGCGCCACGCGGGCGCGCGACCGCGGCTATAACCAGGCGGAAGCCCTGGCACGGGCGTTCGGGGCGCGCACCGGCCAGCCGGTCCGGGCGGGGTGGGCCCGTCGGGTCCGGGAGACCGGCACCCAGACCGCGCTCACCCCCGAGGCACGCCGGGCCAACATCGCCGGCGCCTTCGCGGCGGGGCCCCTGGAGCCGGGGGCACGGGTCGTGCTGGTCGACGACGTCTTCACCACGGGCGCCACCCTCGCCGAGCTGGCCGTCACGCTGCTCGAGGCTGGAGCGGGCACCGTGGAAGCGGTTACCTTTGCGCGAGCCAGGCCCCCGCTGGGATAGACGAGCGTTTCGCTTCTCATTGGAGATGTCATGCCGATCAAAGTCGCCATCAACGGGTTCGGTCGCATCGGTCGCAACGTCCTCCGCGCCGCCAAGGCGCTCGGCGCCTCCGAGCTCGACTTCGTCGCCGTCAATGACCTGACCGACACGAAGACCCTCGCGCACCTCCTCAAGTACGACTCGGTGCACGGGCGGTTCGCCGGCGCCGTCGAGGCCAAGGACGACGCGATCGTCGTCGACGGCGACAGCATCAAGGTCTTCGCGCAGAAGGACCCGGCGCTGCTGCCCTGGAAGGACCTCGGGGTGGACATCGTGCTCGAGTCCACCGGCATCTTCACCGACCGGGACAAGGCCGCCAAGCACCTCGAGGCGGGGGCCCGCAAGGTGGTGATCTCCGCGCCGGCCAAGAAGGAGGACATCACGATCGTGTACGGGGTCAACCACGCGAAGTACGACCCGAAGAGCCACCACGTCATCTCCAACGCCAGCTGTACCACGAACTGCCTGGTGCCGGTGGTCAAGGTGATCCTGGAGCACTTCGGTTTCGTCAACGGCTTCATGACCACCGTGCATTCGTACACCAACGACCAGCAGATCCTCGACCTGCCGCACAAGGACCTGCGCCGGGCGCGGGCCGCGGCGCTCTCCATCATCCCCACGACCACGGGCGCCGCCAAGGCCACGAGCCTGGTGATCCCGGAGGTCAAGGGCAAGATTGACGGCGTGGCCCTCCGGGTGCCGACCGCCGACGTCTCGGTGGTGGACCTGACGTGCACGGTGGAGAAGAGCACCACCATCGAGGAGATCAACGCTGCCTTCCGCGCCGCCGCCGGCGGGGCGCTCAAGGGCGTCCTCGGCGTCTCGGACGAGCCGCTGGTGTCGGTGGACTACATCGGCAACCTCAATTCCAGCACCGTCGACCTGGCACTCACCAACGTCATCGACGGCAAGCTGATCCACGTCTCCTCGTGGTACGATAACGAGATGGGCTACTCCGCCCGCTGCGTGGACCTCATCCGGTACATCGGCGCCAAGGCTTGACCGCCGCCCGGCGCCCCGCCCGGCCGCCGGCGTTCGCTGGACGGCGCCGCCCTCGACGGGCGGCGGGCCCTGGTCCGCGTGGACTTCAACTGTCCGATCAAGAACGGCGTGGTCACCGACGCCACCCGCATCCGGGCGTCCCTCCCGACGATCGCGTACCTGCGCGAGAAGGGGGCGCGGGTGATCCTCCTGTCGCACCTAGGCCGGCCCAAGGGCCCTGACGCCTCGCAGAGCCTCAAGCCCTGCGCCACGGAGCTGGAGCGGCTGCTCGGCGCCCCGGTGACGTTCATCGCGGACCCGCTGGCGCCCGGCGCCGCCGCGGAGAGCAAGCGGATCCCGCGGGGCGGGGTGGCGGTGGTCGAGAACACGCGCTTCCACGCCGGGGAGGAAAAGAACGACCCCGCGCTCGCCGCCGCCTTCGCCGCCCTCGGCGATCTCTACATCAATGACGCCTTCGGTTCCGCGCACCGCGCCCACGCCAGCACCGAGGCCGTGGCCACGCTCCTCAAGCCGGCGGTCTCCGGTTTCCTGATGGAGAAGGAGCTCGAGTACCTCGGGGGCGCCCTCGACCGCCCCCGGCGCCCGTTCGTGGCGGTCCTCGGCGGGGCCAAGGTCTCCGGCAAGATCGACCTCATCGAGCACCTCCTTCCCCGGGTCGACCAGATCCTGGTGGGTGGCGCGATGGCCTGCACCTTCTTCCGCGCCATGGGCTTCGAGACCGGGAACTCGCTGGTCGAGGCCGACCGGGTGGACATGGCCAAGGCACTGATCGCCAAGGCGGGCAGCAAGCTGGTGCTGCCCCAGGGCGCCGTGGTGGCCGAGAAGCTGGAGGCGGGCGCACCGACCCGCTCGGTCTCCCGGGACCGCATCCCTGCCGGCTGGGCCATGTTCGACATCTGCGCCGACAGCGAGCGCGATTTCGCCGCGCGTATTGGTGGCGCAGGGACGGTCGTGTGGAACGGGCCGATGGGGGTCTTCGAGACGCCCCCCTTCGATCACGGCACGCTGGCGGTGGCCCAGGCCATGGCCGCGGCCACCAAGGGTGGCACCATCACGGTGGTGGGCGGTGGCGATTCGGCGGCGGCGGTGGCGCAGGCCGGGCTCGACGCCGCCATGAGCCACGTGAGCACCGGGGGCGGGGCCTCGCTCGAGTTCCTCGAGGGCAAGGTGCTGCCCGGCGTGGCCGCGCTGGACGAGGTCTGAATGGCGCCGCGCCCCCTGGTCTTCGCCGCCAACTGGAAGATGCACGTGACACCGGCCGAGGCACGCGCCTTTGCCGCGCGGTTCTGCGGGCTGACCGCCCCGGCCGCCGGCCGGTCGCTCTGGTTCTTCCCCTCGGCCGTGGCCCTCGAGGCCACCGCGCAGGCCTTCGCGGAGCGGCCGGACATCGCCGTGGGTGTGCAGGACGTGCACTGGGAGGCCAAGGGCGCCTTCACCGGGGCCACCTCCGTGCCGCTGGCGCGGGGGGCGGGGGCCGCCGGCGCGCTGGTAGGCCACTCGGAGCGCCGCCACGTCTTCGGCGAGACCGATGCCGAGACCGGGAAGAAGGTGCAGGCGGTGCTCGGCGCCGGCCTGCGGGCCGTGCTCTGCGTGGGGGAGAAGCTGGCGGAACGGGAGTCCGGGGAGACCGAGGCGGTCTGCCTGCGGCAGCTGCGGGCCGGCCTGGCCGGGGTCGGGGCCGGCGATTGGGGGCGCCTGGTGATCGCCTACGAGCCGGTCTGGGCCATCGGCACCGGCCGGAACGCCACCCCGGAAGACGCTGCCCAGGTCCATCGGGCTATCCGGGCCGAACTCGCCCGCCTCGGCGCCCCGGGGCAGGTGCCGGTGCTGTATGGGGGCAGCGTGAACCAGGGCAATGTCGCGGCGCTGCTCGGGCGGGAGGAGATCGACGGCGTCCTGGTGGGCGGGGCGAGCCTCGACCCGGAGGGGTGGGCAACGATCGTGGGGCGGGCCTGAGTCCCGCGCTTCCAAATGCTCCGGCCGCCGGTTAAACTTGTCCGGCTTTCACCGGACCGGACATGTACTACTTCCTGCTGACGCTCCTCATCCTCGACGGCCTCCTGCTCGCCGCGGTGGTCCTGCTGCAGGCGGGGCAGGGCGGCGGACTCGCCTCGATGGGCGGCGGAACGACTGATCTCGTGGTGGGGGGCCGCCAGGCGGCCACCCTGCTGACCAAGCTGAGCTGGATCTGCGGCGGGGTGTTCCTGACGCTGGCCCTGATCATCTCCCTCGTGGCGCCCAGCCAGGGTGGCACGAGCAGCGAGGTGCTGGAGCGGCTGCGCCAGCAGCAGCCTGCGGCGGCCCCCGCCTCGCTTCCCATCGAGGCCGCCCCGGCCCCCGCGGCCGACTCGGGGGCGGCGAAGGCCCCGGCTCCCGCGCAGTGATGACGCGGACGCTGCGGTTCGAACGCGGGGGGTCGGCATGACCGATCGCCCCGCGTTTGTCTTGCTCGAGGATGGCACCTGGTACCCCGGCACCTCGAGCCGGCCGCTCGAGGCCGCGTACGGCGAGGTGGTCTTCACCACCAACCTGAGCGGCTATCAGGAGGTCTTCACCGACCCCAGCTACCTGGGGCAGATCGTGGTGATGACCGCGCCGATGATCGGCAACTACGGGGTGAACCTCGAGGACATGGAATCCGCCAGCCCCAAGGTGGCCGGCGTGGTGGTCCGCGAGATGGCGCGGCGCATGTCCAACTGGCGGGCCACCTCGTCGCTCGATGACTGGCTGGCCACCGCCCGCATCCCCGTGCTCGAGAACATCGACACCCGACGGCTGACCCGCCACATCAGGGAACGCGGCGCCATGCGGGGCGTGATCGCGGAGGGACGGGAGCCCTCGCCCCAGTTGACGCTGAGCCTGATGGAATCGCCCTCGATGGAGGGGCTCGACCTCGCCACACGGGCCACCACCGAGGGTCGCTGGTCCGAGGGCAAGTCCGGCCCCCATGTCGTTGCCTACGACTACGGCATGAAGCGGAACATCGTCCGGATGCTCGTGGCGCAGGGGTGCCGGGTAACCGTCGTGCCCGCCACTACCCCCGCCGCCGCGGTGCGGGAACTCCAGCCGGATGGTCTCTTCCTCTCCAATGGCCCGGGCGACCCGGCGGCGGTGGGGTATGCCATCAAGAACATCCAGGAACTGACTCAGGCGGGCCTCCCCACGTTCGGGATCTGTCTGGGCCATCAGCTGCTCGGCCTGGCCTTCGGTGGCCGCACGGTCAAACTGCCCTACGGACACCGGGGCGGGAACCACCCCGTACGTGATCTCAAGACCGGACAAGTACTTATCACCTCCCAGAACCACGGATTCGCCGTGGAGGGCGAGGATCGCGGCGTTCCCGGCGCGTCTGGCCTCGAGGTCACGCACGTCAATTTGAACGACCAGACGGTGGAAGGCATTCGCCACAAAGAACTTCCGGTCTTCGCCGTGCAATACCACCCGGAGGCCTCCCCCGGGCCGCACGACGCCTACCCCCACTTCCAGGAATTCCTCCGCCTGCTGGGCCACTGAACCCCCCGAGGTGGGCCAAGCCCTTGACAGTCAACGGGTAAGGCCCTAGAGTCTCAAGCATTCCGGCGCGTCCTTCGGGGGCGCCGGGCGCGAAGACCCCCGGGGGAAAGATGACCAAGGCTGATCTCGTCGAACGGGTGACCGAGTCGATTGCCCGCACTGCCGGTCCCATGATCTCGAAGAAGGACTGCGCGCGGGTCGTGGATGCCTTCCTTGACGCGGTCAAGGAAGCGCTTAAGAACCAGCACAACATCGAGGTACGCGGCTTCGGCACCTTCAAGATCCGGCGCCGCAAGACCCGCATGGCCCGGAATCCCCGCACCGGCGATCCGGTGGAAGTGGCCGCCCGGCCGGTGCCGGTCTTCAAGCCCAGCAAGGAGTTGCGGGCATTGGTGGCGGATGAGCCGCTGCCGGCCGACGGCGGGGATGACAGCGACGATCTCGATTGAGTGTGAGTGGGGCGCCAGGCCGGTCTCCCCCAGGGGCGGGTCGCTGACCCGCCCCGACGCGTCTAACCCTCTCGCGTCATTATCTTTGTGGGCATGACCATCCGGGTACTCCTGTTTGCGGCGTATCGCGACCTCGCCGGGACCGACGTCGTGGAGCTGCCGCTGGCGGCCCCGACGACTGTGGGTGCGATCCTGGAGCAGCTGCGCGCGGCACATCCCGGTACCCAGTCTCTTCCGGCTCGCCCGCTCGTGGCGGTGAACCAGGTCCACGCCCGACTCGATGCGATTGTCCGTGCCGGCGATGAACTGGCGCTGCTGCCGCCGCTGGCAGGGGGGTAGGCCGTGGGCCCCGTGCTCTCCGAGGCGCCGATTACCCTGGACCCGCTGGTGCGCGCCGTCCAGGCTGATGATCGTGGCGGGATCGCCAGCTTCCTCGGCGTGGTGCGCAACCACCAGGACGGCCGGCCGGTAACGCGACTCGAATACTCCGCGTACGGGCCGATGGCCGAGGCCGAGACCGCGCGCATTGTGGCCGAGGCCGAGGCGCGATGGCCGGCGCGGGTGGCGGTCCGTCACCGGGTGGGCGCCCTTGCCATCGGCGACGTGGCGGTAGCGGTGGTAGCGGCGAGTGCCCATCGCGCCCCGGCGTTCGAGGCCTGCCGCTACGTCATCGAGGAACTCAAGCGCCGCGTGCCGGTGTGGAAGCGGGAGTTCTACGCCGACGGCACCGAGGCATGGGTCGACCCGACCAGCCGGCCCGCTCCCCACGGCGCGGACGCGCCGTGACCGCGCCTCCCGCCGACCGGTTCGGCCGGCCGCTTCGCAGCCTGCGGATCTCGGTGACCGACCGGTGCAACATGCGGTGCGCCTACTGCATGCCCGAGCCGGAGTACGTCTGGCTGCCGCGCGGGTCGCTGCTGACCTTCGAGGAGATCGACCGGCTGGCGGGGCTGTTCGTGACGCTGGGCGTGGGCCGGCTCCGGCTGACGGGCGGGGAGCCCCTGCTGCGCCACGACCTCGCCACGCTGGTGCGGCTGCTGGCACGGCGGGCGGGCATCACCGACCTCTCGATGACCACCAACGGGGTCCTGCTCGCGGAGGCCGCGGCCCCGTTGCGCGCGGCGGGGCTCGGCCGGGTGACGGTGAGCCTCGACACCCTGGTCCCGGCGCGCCTCGAGGCGCTGGCGCGGACGCGCCACCACGGCGACATCCTCGCCGGCATCAGGGCGGCGGGCGCCGCGGGGTTCACCGGCACCAAGCTCAACACGGTGGTGATCCGCGGCTTCAACGATGACGAACTCGCGGACCTGATCGAGTTCGGCCGGGCCGAGCGGTGCGAGGTCCGCTTCATCGAGTACATGGACGTGGGTGGCGCGAATGGATGGCGGATGGACGACGTCGTCTCGCGCCGCGAGATGCTCGAGCGCCTGGCGCGGCGCTACGGCCCGATCGTGCCTCGCGCCGGTACTGAGGCGAGCTGGGCCCCCGCTGACCAGTTCCAGCTGGCCGACGGGACGGTGTTCGGGATCATTGCCTCGACCACCGAACCGTTCTGCCGCACCTGCGACCGGGGCCGGCTGACGGCCGATGGCCACTTCCTGCGCTGCCTTTACGCCGCCACCGGCCTCAACCTCCTGGCGCCGCTGCGGGAGGGCGCCACCGACGGGGAGCTCCGCGCGCTCCTGCACCAGGCCTGGAGCGAGCGGGTCGACCGGGGCGCCGAGCAGCGTGCCGCGCTCCCGGAGCGTGGCGCGCTGTACCAGCTGGAGACGCTGCGCGCCGACCCGCGCAAGGAAATGCACACCCGCGGCGGCTGACCGCTCGCCGCCCACACCGACCGGGACCCATGGCCCTGCATATCGCCCTGATCGAACCGCGCATTCCGCCCAACACCGGCAACATCGCGCGGCTGTGCGCCGCAACCGACATCCCGCTGCACCTCATCGAGCCCCTGGGCTTCAGCCTCGACGCTCGCGAGGTGCGACGGGCGGGCCTCGACTACTGGGACCGCGTGGACCTGTGGCTGCACCCGAACTGGTTCCGCTTCCGCGACGCGATCAGCCGGGACCGCTGCCTCTACTTTTCGGCCAAGGCCGACCGTGATTACACCGAGGCGCCGTTCCAGCCGAACAGCGTGCTGGTCTTCGGCAATGAGACCGACGGCATGCCGGACAAGATCATCGAGAAGCACCCGGACCGCTGCTTCCGGATCCCGATGCCGGGGGAGGTCCGGAGCCTCAACCTGGCCAACGCGGTGAGCGTGGTGCTCTATGAAGGGCTGCGCCAGCTGGGGCTGAGTGACGGGCCGCCACCGGACCTGGCGCGGCCGGCCGACGGCGATGACGATGACTTCGAGGACGACGACATGCCGCAGCCGGCGAGCAACGAGAATGCCATGCTCCGGCCGGGGCGGACCGCCGGGCACGCCCCGGGACGGGGACACCGTCCGCCGCGGACCCCGGGGGGGCACGCCGCGGGCGGGCGGCCGGCCGGTCCGGGCGGCAAGGGCCGGCGCCGCGGGCGGGGCGGCCGCGGCGGACGACCGAAGGGCGGATCGCGCTGAGCGCGTCGGCCTTTACCCGGCCGCAGCGATTGCTGTAACTTTACGCGCCTCGCCGGGCCGGCGTCCCGCCGGGTCCGCAGGGGCCTCACTTCCTCCCGAAATCGAACCTATGTTCAGCAAGATCACCGTCGTGGGCGCCGGCAACGTGGGCGCGACCGCCGCCCAGCGGGTGGCCGAAAAGCACCTGGCGCGCTCGGTCGTCATGGTGGATGTCGTCGAGGGCGTCCCGCAGGGGAAGGGCCTCGACCAGTGGCAGTCGGCGCCCATCGAGGGCTTCGACAGCCGGGTGATCGGCAGCAACGGGTACGAGGCCGCGGCGGGCTCGGAGCTGTTCATCGTCACGGCGGGTATCGCCCGGAAGCCGGGCATGAGCCGGGACGACCTGGTCAAGACCAACGCCGGGATCGTCTCCTCGGTGGCCCGCGAGATCGCGCGGGTAGCGCCGAAGAGCATCATCATCGTCGTCTCGAACCCGCTCGACGTCATGTGCTACGTGGCCATGCAGGCCAGCGGGTTCCCGCGGGAACGGGTGATCGGCATGGCGGGGGTGCTGGACACCGCCCGCTACCGGGCGTTCCTGGCCGAGGCAATGGACGTCTCGGTGGAAGACATCCAGGCCATGGTCCTCGGGGGCCACGGCGACACCATGGTGCCGCTGGTGTCCTATACGACGGTCTCGGGCATTCCGGTGACCCAGCTGCTGGCCAAGGACAAACTCGAGGCGATCGTGCAGCGCACCCGCAACGGTGGCGCCGAGATCGTGAACTTCCTCAAGACCGGGTCCGCCTACTACGCGCCGAGCGCCGCGGCGGTCCAGATGGCCGAGGCCATCGTCCTGGACAAGAAGCGCATCCTGCCCTGCGCGGCGTGGCTCACCGGGGAGTACGGGCTGCGGGACGTCTTCTGCGGGGTGCCCTGCAAGCTGGGGCGGAACGGCCTCGAGGCGATCGTCGAGGTCACCCTGACGGCGGAGGAGCGGACGGCGCTGCACCAGAGCGCGGCCGCGGTGGCGGACACCATGAAGAGCCTCGGCGGGGCGAGCTGATGGACCGCTTCAAGGTCTACTTCCGGTCCACGGTGGGGCGGAAGGCCATCATGGGGGTCACCGGCACCATCCTGGCGCTCTTCGCCATGCAGCACGTGCTGGGCAACATGCTGATCTACCAGAGCTCGATCAACCTCAACCGGTACGCGCTCTTCCTCAAGGACAAGCCGGGCATCCTGTGGCCGGCGCGGATCGTCCTGCTGGTCTCGGTCCTCCTGCACATCGCCACGTCGCTCCAGCTGATCCTGCGCAGCCGCGCGGCCCGGCCGGTGCCTTATGCCCGGCAGACGCCGCAGGCCTCGACGCTGGCGGGCCGCACGATCCGCTACAGCGGGGCGTTCCTGCTGTTCTTCATCGTGTTCCACATCCTGCACCTGACCACCGGCACGATCCTGCCCTCGACGCACATGCCGATGGACGTGTTCGGCAACGTGGTGCGGGGGTTCCGGATCTGGTGGGTCAGCGCGATCTACCTCGTCGCCATGGTGTGCCTGGCCTTCCACCTGTACCACGGGCTGTGGGCCAGTCCCCGGACCCTCGGCCTCGAGCCGCCCTACGCCCCGAAGCACCAGCCCATCCCGCAGATCGTGGCCCTGCTCGTCTGGCTCGGCTTCACCTCCATCCCGGTGGCCGTGCTGCTCGGCTACCTGCACCAGTAGGAGGCGCCCATGGAACTCCGGGCGAGGATTCCGGGCGGACCGCTGCAGGAGAAGTGGGACCGCCACAAGTTCGAGATGAAGCTGGTGAACCCCGCCAACAAGCGGAAATACTCCGTGATCGTGGTGGGCTCCGGGCTGGCCGGCGGCGCCGCCGCGGCCACGCTCGGCGAGCTGGGCTACAACGTCAAGTGCTTCTGCTTCCAGGACTCGCCCCGGCGCGCCCACTCGATCGCCGCCCAGGGCGGGATCAACGCCGCCAAGAACTACCAGAACGACGGCGATTCCATCTGGCGGCTGTTCTACGACACGGTAAAGGGCGGTGACTTCCGGGCCCGCGAGGCGAACGTCTACCGCCTGGCCCAGATCAGCGTCAACATCATCGACCAGTGCGTGGCCCAGGGCGTGCCGTTCGCGCGGGAGTACGGCGGGATGCTCGCCAACCGCTCCTTCGGCGGGGCGCAGGTGAGCCGGACGTTCTACGCCCGGGGGCAGACCGGCCAGCAGCTGCTGCTGGGGTGCTACCAGGCGCTGGAGCGGCAGGTGGCCGCCGGGACGGTCACGATGTTCCCGCGCACCGAGATGCTCGACCTGGTGCTGGTCGACGGCGTGGCCCGGGGCATCGTGGTCCGCGACATGGTGACCGGCGCGATCGCCTCGCACGCGGCCGACGCGGTGCTGCTGGCCACGGGCGGCTACGGCAACGTCTTCTACCTCTCCACCAACGCCAAGGGCTCGAACGTCACCGCGAGCTACCGCGCGTACAAGCGCGGCGCGGCGTTCGGCAACCCCTGCTATACCCAGATCCACCCGACCTGCATCCCGGTGAGCGGCGACTACCAGTCCAAGCTCACCCTGATGAGCGAGTCGCTCCGCAATGACGGCCGGGTGTGGGTGCCGAAAGCCCGGGGGGACGCCCGCGCACCCGGCCAGATCCCCGAGGCCGAGCGCGACTACTACCTGGAGCGGAAGTACCCGAGCTACGGCAACCTCTGCCCGCGCGACATCGCCAGCCGCGCTGCCAAGGAGGTGTGCGACGAGGGGCGCGGGGTGGGGCCCAACGGGCTCGGCGTGTACCTCGACTTCGCCGCCGCCATCGGGCGCCTCGGGGAGCAGAAGATCCGCGAACGCTACGGGAACCTGTTCGAGATGTACGAGCGGATCACCGACGAGAACCCGTACCGCGTGCCCATGCGGATCTTCCCCGCCGTCCACTACACCATGGGCGGCCTGTGGGTGGACTACAACCTGATGAGCACCATCCCGGGCCTGCACGTGCTCGGCGAGGCCAACTTCTCGGATCACGGGGCCAACCGCCTCGGCGCCAGCGCGCTGATGCAGGGCCTGGCCGACGGCTACTTCGTGATCCCCTACACCATCGGCGACTACCTGGCCTCGACCCCGCTCCCCAAGGTCGACACGAGCCATGCCGCGTTCCGCGCGGCCGAGGCGGAGGTGACCGCCACGACCCGGCGGCTGCTCGAGATCCGCGGGAAGCGCACGGTGGACTCCTTCCACCGCGAGCTGGGCAAGCTGATGTGGGACCACTGCGGCATGGCCCGCGACGCGGCGGGCCTCCGCCAGAACCTCGCACGGATCCCCGCGCTGCGGGCCGAGTTCTGGGAGAACGTGAACGTGCCCGGCAGCGGCACCGAGCTCAACCAGTCCCTGGAGAAGGCCGGCCGGGTGGCGGACTTCCTCGAGTTCGCCGAGCTCATGTGCCTCGACGCGCTGCACCGCGAGGAATCGTGCGGCGGGCACTTCCGGACCGAGCACCAGACCCCCGATGGCGAGGCGCGCCGCAACGACGACGCCTTCTGCTACGTCGGCGCGTGGGAGTACCAGGGCGGCGACCGCGCCCCGGTGCTGCACAAGGAGATGCTCGAGTTCGAGAACGTCCACCTCTCCACGCGCAGCTACAAGTGACCATGAACCTGACTCTCTTCGTGTGGCGCCAGGCGTCGGGCACGGCCGCGGGCCAGCTGGTGCGCTACGAGGCGCCGGACATCAGTCCCGACATGTCCTTCCTCGAGATGCTCGACGTGGTCAACGAGCGTCTCATCGAGCAGGGCCAGGCGCCCATCGCGTTCGACCACGACTGCCGCGAGGGGATCTGCGGCTCCTGCGGGCTGATGATCAACGGGGTGGCCCACGGGCCGATGAAGGGCACCGCCACCTGCCAGCTCCACATGCGGAGCTTCAAGGACGGGGACACCATCTACGTCGAGCCGTGGCGCGCGCGGGCCTTCCCGGTGCTCAAGGACCTGGTGGTGGACCGCAGCGCGTTCGACCGGATCGTCGCCGCCGGCGGCTACGTCAGCGTCTCCACCGGCTCGGCTCCCGACGGGAACGCGATCCCGGTGCCCAAGGGCGATGCCGACATGGCGATGGATGCGGCGGCCTGCATCGGCTGCGGCGCCTGCGTGGCAGCGTGCCCCAATGCCTCCGCCATGCTCTTCACCGCCGCCAAGGTGGGCCACCTCCGCATGCTGCCCCAGGGGCAGCCCGAGCGGTACCGCCGCGCCCTCAGCATGGAGGCCCAGATGGAAGCGGAGGGTTTCGGCGGCTGCACCTGGCACGGGGAGTGCCAGGAGGCGTGCCCCAAGGGAATCTCGGTGGACTGGATCACCCGCCTCTACCGCGACTACATCACCGCCACGGTGCTGCAGCGCGAGGAATCCACCGCCTCCGCCGCCCTCTGACGCCCGCACGCTGTGTGGTGCCTCGCGGCCCGGTCGTCACCCCTGACGCCGGG
>JBGAPX010000169.1:0-4649 GCA_044221045.1 Gemmatimonadales bacterium | reverse complement strand
CCGGTGACCGATGGGGGCACGCGGCTGCGGGGCGCCCACGGGTTGAACCGGTTCTGGTAGAGCCGCAGCACCAGCTGCTTGAGCGCGCTGTCCGAGGGATTGTGGATGGTGATGGTGGCGCGGCCGGTGACCCGGCCCGCCACCGCGTCGAGTCGCGCGTCGATCCGGTAGTCGGTGGTCAGCTGCCAGTACCGGGCGGCGGGATGTCCGGTGGAGTCACGGGTACCGAGCCGGAGCGCCCGCTCGAAGCTGCGGGTGACCGGCACCGTCCGGCGCACTGCGCGGGGCAGTTCCTGCCCGGCCAGCGGGAGCGCGAGGAGGGCGAACAGCAGCAGCGGTCTCATCGGGGTGCCTCGATCCGCTCAAGGATGGTGCGGAGGGCCTGGTCCGGCGTGACGCCCTCGAGCTCGAGCTCCGGCGCCACGGCGACCCGGTGCCGCAGCACCGGGGGCGCCAGGGCCTTCACGTCATCGGGGACCACGTAGTCGCGGCCATCCAGCAATGCAGCAGCCTGGGCCAGCTTGAGCAGCCCCACGCTGGCGCGGGGGCTGGCCCCGAGCGTGAGCGCCGGGGCGTCGCGGGTGGCCCGGACCAGGGCCGTGATGTACGCCACGAGGCTCGGTTCCACCCGGACGCTGCGGGCGGCCGCGCGCAGCCGGGCCAGCCCGGCGGCATCGAGCACCTGCGACACCCCGAAGCTGGCCGGCTCCGCGGCCTCGAAGCCGGCGAGCACCCGGGTGAGCACCCCCTGTTCCGCCGTCGCGTCGGGATAGGCCAGCAGGCTCTTGATCAGGAAGCGGTCGAGCTCCGCCTCCGGGAGGGGATAGGTGCCCTCGAACTCGATCGGGTTCTGCGTCGCGAACACCGTGAAGCTGGCGGAGAGCGGGTGGGTGGTCCCGTCCACGGTGACGTGGCGCTCCTGCATGGCCTCGAGCAGCGCCGCCTGGGTCTTGGCCGGGGCGCGGTTGATCTCGTCGCCCAGGACCAGGTCGGCGAACAGCGGTCCGGGCCGGAAGGTGAAGCCGCCGGGGCCCGTGAGCAGGTTCACGCCCGTGATGTCGCTCGGCATCAGGTCGGGGGTGAACTGGATCCGCCGGAAGTCGAGTCCCATCGCTTCACTGAGGGTCCGCACCAGGAGCGTCTTGGCGGTGCCGGGGGCGCCCTCGAAGAGGACGTGCCCCCGCGCCACCAGGGCGAGCACCGCCTCACGCAGGACCATCTCCTGGCCGAGCACCACCCGGCGCAGCTGGTCCAGCAGCCGGTGCGCGACGTCCGCCTCCCGGCGGAGGTCGTCGGGGGTCACGGGCGTAGTTCCTCCCACACATCCTCCACGGCGTTGGCGGCCCGGCGCACCTGGTCGGTGTCCTGTCCGGGCCGGTTGAGTGACTGCAGAGTGCGCACCGCGTCACGGGCGCGGGCGGTGCGGGTATGCCGGGCCAATTGGTCGAGCCACGCGGCCCGGTCACCGGTGGGGCGCTGGCCCGCGGGGAGCAGCCGGCGCCGCAGGCCTTCGATCGTGAGCCCGATGGCCACGTCATGGCCCCGCGCCGCCGCCAGGGCCGTGGCGAGCGCGCGCACGTGTTCGAGGGGCGAGCGCCGCCGCCGCACGAGAGTGCTGCGGACCGGCCCGAACCGGACCGCGCCCGCCAGCAGCGCCAGGAGCCCCACCAGCGCCAGCTGCCACAGGCCCCAGCCCAGCGGCGAGCGGCGGCTCCAGCCCAGCAGTGCGGCCAGCAGCGACCCGCCCTCGCCATAGCCCTGGTGCGACTCCTCGAAGAGCACCCGGTCGTACCGGTCCACGAACAGCCCCAGGGCGAAGGGACCGGCGTCGGTGTCCCGCAGCGCGCGGTTACGCAGCAGGCCCACGTCCGCCAGCAGCACGACGGCGCGGCCGCTGTCGTCCCGCGTCAGGCGGAGCGCCGCTACCCGCCCGGTGGTGGTGGTGAGGAGCGTCTCGGCGCGGGCAATCGCCGGCACAGTGCACCCCGTCAGTCCGGCATCGGCGGCGCGGGAAGAGTCGGTGACGCGGAGCGCCGTCGTGGCGGCCAGGACCCCGCCCACCGGGGGGAAGCGCCCGCCCGCGATCGCCATGCTGTCGCCGTCGCGCCAGTCCAGCGCGGCGCCGAAGCAGCGCATCGCAAGGGCGGCGCCCGGGCCCGCCAGCACGAGGTCGCCGCCCGCCGGGCCCTCGGCCCATTCGACCAGCTGCTCCAGCTCCGCCCCGACGATCGGCACCGGCGGATCGAGCACCAGGAGCGCCGAACCCAGGGCGGCGGCGGAATCGGCGCGGAGGTGCCGCAGCGTCCCCCGCTGCCGCCGGACCTCGACCCCCAGCCGCTCCAGCGCGGCCGCCAGCCCGCTGGTGCCCGAGGGCCCGGTCACGAACGAGGAGGCCAGCGGATTCTCGCCGGTGTCGCGCCGGTCCCGCTGGCCCAGCGCACCCGCCATGGCCACCAGCACCGCCAGCGTGGCCAGGCCCGCCAGGGCCTCAGTGCGCGGGCGCATAGCGCTCCGGGACCGCGGCGGCGAGCCACGCCCGGTACTCCTCGGCGCCGCACGGCCGCCGGGCGAAGGCGTAGCCGTAGAGCGACCGCACCAGGTCGCGGAAGGCCTCCCGCTCGCCGGCACCGATGCCCGCCTCGTAGGTGTACTCGTTGGGGGTCTTGCTCGGGTGGAAGCGCACCACGCGCCGGGCATCGAGTTCCAGCACCAGGGCCACGAAGTCCGCCTGCATCGCCTCGGCGAAGCGGCCCGCGGCCGCAAGGCGCCGCGCCTCCCCGCGGAACCAGGGCGCGCCCCGCGCCGCGACGCCGGACGCTTCCGTGCCGGTGGGCGGAGCCGCGGCGGCGCGGATGGTCCGTACCATCACCCACGCGGCATGGGCGAAGATCAGCAGCAGGACCCCGACCAGTCCCCAGAAGAGCACCCAGAACAGGTCGGGATGGGAGGCCTCCAGTCCGGCGAGCGCCTCGCGGAGGGCGTCCCACCACCGGGCCAGGAAGGCGAAGGGATGGGGCCGCTCCACCCAGCGGTACTGGCTCCCCTGGAACACCGTGTCGAGCACGGCACGCAGCGAATCGGGGCCGGCGCCGGCCGCCTGCGGCGGGGTCACGCCGGCGAGAGTCCCGAGGCCAGCACCTCGAGGTCGAAGGCCTCCTTGCGCACCCGCAGGTCGTAGTACGCCACGGTCAGCACGCAATAGAAGAGGGGGTAGATGAGCAGCTGGATGAGGGACGCGGCCACCAGCCAGGCGAGGGCCGCCGGAGACATCGTCGGGGCGAGCAGCGTGGCGTCGCCGGACGCGGCCGCGAACCCGCCGAGCGCGATCGTCGGCAGCAGGATCAGCACCAGCACCGTCAGCAGCGCCCAGAAGAGCTTGCCGCGGAAGCCCCGGGTGAGCGCCCAGGAGCGGCCCATCGCGGCGTTGGCGCTCGGCAGGCCCTCGATGACCAGCGCAGGGGTGGAGAGGGCCAGGCCCGTGAACAGGATCACGCCGGGGATGATGAGGCAGATGAGCCCGAGGCCGATCACCAGGCTGAGCAGCACGCCCAGCACGATGAGGCGGCTGATGAACGGGGTGGCCCGCGCGAAGGCGTCGCGCGCCGAGATGGGCCGGCCCATGTAGCTGTCGGAGACCACGAACGTGGCCGCCGCCGAGGCGATTGCCCCGAGGACGGCGTTGAGCATCAGGTTGAGGAAGTACAGCGGCAGGTGGAGCAGCGCCCCGCCCGCCGACTCGACGTACACCGAGAGCACCACCGGCGCCGCGCTGGTCACGATCGTGACCACGAGCAGCGGCTGGAAGAGGGTCCGGTAGAGGCCGAACGCCACGTCCAGGATCTCGCCCAGCGTGAGGGGACGCAGCACTGGCGGTGTCATGGCTCGGAGGCTCCAGGGGTGGATGCCCTAAGATGGGCGCCGCGACCGGCCTTGGGAAGTCGCGCCGCGCGGACATAGATTGCCGCATCCCCAGCCCGGCCGCGATGACCACCACCCCCGACTTCCGGCAGCACCTCGAGGTCGAAACCCCCGAGCACGTGCTGCTCGACTACGAGATCGCGGGCCTCGGGTCGCGCGCGCTCGCGGCGCTCATCGACACCGCGATCCTGGCCGCGTGGGGCCTGCTCCTGGGCCTCGCCTTCTCCCTGCTGGCCAGTGGCCTCGGCACCTGGGCCTTCGCGCTCCTGACGATCGTCGGGTTCGCCTCCGTCTGGGGCTACTTCACGCTTTTCGAGGGGCTCCGCCAGGGACAGACTCCCGGCAAGCGGCGCCTGGGCATCCGGGTGGTGCGCGACAGCGGGCACGCCCTGACCTTCGGCGCCGCCGCCGCCCGGAACCTCCTCCGTATCGCCGATTTCCTCCCCCCGCCGTACCTGATCGGCGCGGTCGCGGTCGCCGTGCACCCGCGCGGCAAGCGCCTCGGTGACCTCGTGGCCGGCACCGTGGTGGTCCGGGATCGGCCGGTCGAGCATGCCGCCGCCGCGCCGGCACTCGACCCGGCGGCGGCCGACCTGCTCGGCGCGCCCGAACTCGACGACGGGGAGTTCCGCGTGCTGCGGGAGTACATGGAGCGCGCCGCGAGCCTGCCCGCGCCGGTCCGGGAGCGACTGGCCACCCGGCTGGTCGATCGCTTCGCGGCCCGGTACCCC
>JBGAPX010000168.1:0-4736 GCA_044221045.1 Gemmatimonadales bacterium | reverse complement strand
GAGGGCACCGCACGCGGCTGGCACGTCTCGCAGATGGCCGAGAAGAACCGCAACCCTGCGAACGCCCTCGATGAGGAGGGAAAGTTCGCCACGCGCGTCTTCGAGCGGCACCCCGGCGTGCTGAGTCTCTGGCTCAGCACCAGCCGCGAGGGCCGTCCCGGGATCCGGTACTTCCGCCGGATCGAGGTGGAACCATCCTGCCTCGCCTGCCACGGGCCGGCCGCATCCCGCCCCGCCTTCATTCCACAGGCCTATCCGCAGGACCGGGCGTATGACTACGCCGCCGGCGACCTGCGTGGGGTGTACGCCGTCTTCATCCCCGACAGCGCGGCGGCTCGCTGAACCGCGGCCGGTCGGGCATATTCACGCTGCACAGCCGTTGGACGACAGGAGCACGACCATGGACAGTACCATCACGACGACGCAGGCGGCCACCATCACCTGCGCGACTTGCCAGCGCCGCAACCGCGTGGACCTGTCACGGGTTGCCCAGGCACCCCAGTGCGGCGCCTGCCGCAGCCCGCTGCGCCTCGACCGCCCGGTCCGCGCCACCCAGGACGACCTGGAGGACACGCTCGCCAGCGCCACCGTCCCCGTGCTGGTCGACTTCTACGCCGACTGGTGTGGCCCCTGTCGCGCCTCCGCCCCCGCCGTCGAGGCGCTCGCCGCGCAACGCGCCGGCCAGGCGCTGGTGCTGAAGCTGGACACGGACCGGAACCCCGGGGCGGCCATCCGCCACGCGATCCGGGGCATTCCCACGTTCGTCACGTTCCGGGGCGGCCGGGAACACCGGCGCCACGTCGGCCAGGCCGGCGGGGCCGAACTCGCACGGCTGCTCGGAGACGAATGAAGCCGCTGCACCTCCCGGTCTCCCGCACGGCCCGGTACTTCCTCCTCGGCCAGCAGCCGGCCGGCGAGCTGGTGCTCGGGCTCCACGGCCATGCCCAGCTCGCCGCGCGCTTCCTCCGGCTGCTCGCGCCGCTCGATGACGGGCAGACCCTCGTCGTCGCGCCCGAGGCACTGTCGCGGTTCTACCTCGAGACCAGGCTGAACGGCCAGCACGGCCCGGCGATCGGGGCCACCTGGCTGACCCGCGAGCACCGAGAGGCGGATCTCCAGGATCACTTCGCCTACCTGGACCGCCTGCTGGCGCACCTGCTCGCCGGCCAGCCCGCCAGGCCCCGGGTGTCCCTGCTCGGGTTCAGCCAGGGCGCGGTGCTCGCCAGCCGGTGGCTCGCCGCGGGCGGACGGCGCGTGGACCGGGTGATCCTCTGGGGAGTGCCCCTGGCGCACGACCTGCCGCTCGACGGGTTCGTGGCAGGCCTCGCCGGCGCCCCCGTCCAGCTCATCGCGGGCGACGACGACGCCTACGCCCCCGCCGGGACCATCGAGGCAGACGCCGCCCGGCTGGCCGATGCCGGTGCCGCGGTCACGGCCCGGCGCTTTGGCGGCGGACACACCCTTCCCCCGGCCGTGCTCCTCGCGGCCCTGGGGCGCCCGGCCGGGCCGTAGCCGCGGGGTGTTGACGTCCCAGGGGCGGGCATTATATTCGATATCGTATTATATGAGTCTTCGTGAACAACCTGCGCGCACCCCTGGAGTACCTGCCATGCCGCCTCGCGTCACCCTGCAGCGACTCCACGCCCGCGACCCGGCAACCATGCTGGCGCTGCTCACGTTCATCAAGCTGCGCCGCTCGGTGAACACGATCAACGCCATCCTCGCGGCGCCGCTGGTCCGGGAGCACGCACTCACCGAATCCCAGTTCGGCGTCCTCGAGTCGCTGTGGCACGTCGGGCCGATGGCCCAGGCGCGGCTCTGCGAGAAGCTCCTGGTGAGTGGAAGCAACCTCACCACCGTGATCGACAACCTCGAGAAGCGGGGCCTGGTGGTCCGCGGCCCCAACCCGGATGACCGCCGAGCCTACCTGGTCCGGCTGTCCCCCAAGGGCGAGGCGCTCATCGCCAAGGCCTTTCCCCCGCACGCCGCCCGCGTCACCCGGCTGCTCGGCGTGCTCACCCAGGCCGAGCAGCGACAGCTCGGCGCGATCTGCCGGAAGCTCGGCCTCTCCCACAAGGACTGAGGCCGGTTGTTGTCCATATCGTTCGATGTCGCATTACTGGAGGCAGGTATGAAGTCGGGCAGTCAGGGGTTGCACCACATCACCGCCATCGCGGGCGATCCGCAGCGCAACCTCGCCTTCTACGCCGGGACGCTCGGGCTCCGGTT
The DNA here is from genome assembly GCA_044221045.1 of Gemmatimonadales bacterium. Classification (GTDB taxonomy): domain Bacteria; phylum Gemmatimonadota; class Gemmatimonadetes; order Gemmatimonadales; family GWC2-71-9; genus JADJOM01. The sequence continues at coordinate 2,507 of JBGAPX010000168.1, read as the reverse complement.
CGTCAAGCGGACCGTGAACTTCGATGACCCGGGCACCTATCACTTCTACTTCGGGGATCGCGTGGGCCACCCCGGGACGCTGCTCACGTTCTTCCCCTGGGCGGGGGCGCGTCCCGGCCGCCCCGGCGCCGGGCAGGCGGTGCTCGCCGCCTACGCCGTGCCCCGGGGCGCCCTCGACTTCTGGTCGGAACGCCTCGCGGCGCAGGGGATCGGCGGGGTGCACCGGCGGGAGCGTTTCGGCCTGGCCGAGCTGCGGTTCACCGATCCCGATGGCATGGGGCTGGCCCTCGTGGAGCGGGATGCGCCGCGCGGGGAAGCCTGGCCCGGGAGCCCCGTCCCCATGGCCAGCCAGATCAGCGGACTGGCGGGTACCACGCTCCGGCTGCGCGCACCCGACGCCACCGCCCTCCTCCTCACGGAGCTGCTCGGATTCCGGGACGAGGGGCAGGAGGCGGGTGTGCGCCGGCTGGTGAGCGCCGATGGTTCCACTGTCGACCTGGTCCACGACCCGGCGGCCGGTGGAGGCACGATGGGCGCAGGCACCATCCACCACGTGGCGTGGCGCGCGGACGACGAGGCCGATCAGGCGCGCCTGCGCGGCGAGATCCTGGGCCGCGCCCTGGGCGTGACACCGGTCGTGGACCGGCAGTACTTCCGGTCCATCTACTTCCGCGAGCCCGGGGGCGTCCTCTTCGAGGTGGCCACGGACGGACCCGGCTTCCTGGTGGACGAGCCGGAGGAGGCCCTGGGATCCACGCTGCGGCTGCCGCCCGAGTACGAGGCGCAGCGGGAGGCGATCGCGTCCGTGCTGCCGTCGCTGGAGGTCCCGGCGTGACGACGCACGACTTCCAGCATCGGTATTTCCCCGGCCGGAACGGGCGCACGCTGCTCCTGCTGCACGGCACCGGTGGTGATGAAGACAGCCTGGTACCGCTCGGCCGGGCCCTCGATCCGGAGGCGGGACTCCTCGCCCCCAGGGGCCGGGTGCTCGAGGGCCGGATGCCGCGCTTCTTCAGGCGGCTGGCCGAGGGTGTCTTCGACCTCGAAGACCTGCACCGGCGCACGGCCGAGCTCGCCGGGTTCATCCGGGCGGCGGCGCGGGAGTACGGGTTCGTGCCGGAGGGTCTGGTGGCCGTCGGCTTTTCCAACGGCGCCAACATCGCCGCCAGCCTGCTCCTGTCGGACCCCGCCGTCCTGCCGGGGGCCGTGCTGCTGCGCGCGATGGTCCCCTTCGAGCCCGAGGTCGTGCCGTCGCTCGCGGGACACCGGGTGTGGATCGGTGCGGGGCGTGTCGACCCGATCGTGCCACCCGACCACGCGGAGCGACTGGCGGCGATGCTGCGGGACGGTGGGGCGGCGGTGCAGCTCGATTGGCGCGAGGCAGGACACAACCTGGTGCCGGCGGAAGTCGCCGCGGCGGCACAGTGGCTGGGGCACGATCCGCCGTAGCGATTCGGTGCGACCCACCTGGCCCGCTGCAGTGCAACCCGCCCGGACCCAGCGCCAATGGTCCGGGCGGGCCTGCGTTGATGCTGGTTCAACTGCCTGCGAGTCAACAGTTTACAGCGGCAGGGCCGACCGCCACGATGCGCCACGCGCTCCAGCACCCACTGGAGCCGGACTTGCCGTCGCTGTGTCTCCGGGGGCGCTCCCGGCTTCTCCATCCGCATTGGGGGTGGTGCGGTTCCCGATTGGCCGTATGTTGGCGTCCGGCCGCGGGGCGGCGCGAGGGCGCCGCCGGCGGCCCTCACTGGCGTCGGTGATGATCCGAAGGCTCGAACTCCAAGGAGCTTCCATGCGATGGCGCGTGTGCGTGAATCTGCTGGCGCTCGGCCTGGCCGGTCCGCTCGCGGGACAGGGGGGGCTCGACCATACCCCCAACATCTCGGGCGACTGGGTCACGGCCCCGGGGACGGTGCAGTTCAACTTCCTGCACCGGTTCGTGCGGGGCCCGGCGCCGGCGAGGAAGGTGAGCAACTTCCCGACCTTCCTCCTTGCCACCTCCGTGGCGCGCGGCACGCTGGTGGGCGTGAGCTATTCCAGTAACTCCACCCTCGCGCCCGCGTACCCGAACGAATGGGAGTTCTTCCTCCGGGCCCAGCCGCTCACCCAGGCGGGCGGCTTCCCGGTGGACGTCGGTGCGCAGGTGGGCTGGAACCTCGCGGCCGACGGTGCGGACGGCGAGCTCAGCCTGACCCGGCGGGCCGGCCCGCTCCGCCTGCTCGCGGTCGGGCGGGTGCTCGCCGACCCGGACGCCAGCGGGGCGGAGTTTGCCTACGGGGGCGGGGCCGCGCTGCGCCTGACGCGGCACCTGGCGCTGGTGGGCGATGTCGCCACCCTCGCGGAGCGGGACGCGGCGCGCGGGGAGAAGGCGGCCTGGAGCGCCGGATTCGCCGTGGCAATCCCGAACACGCCGCACACCCTCTCGCTGCACGCCACCAACACCACCACCGGGACCCTGCAGGGCGCCTCCCGCGGCGCATCACGGGTGCGGTACGGCTTCGAGT
>JBGAPX010000023.1:0-35426 GCA_044221045.1 Gemmatimonadales bacterium | reverse complement strand
CGGCTCGACCCGGGATTCCAGGGGGGCGGGCGGCAGCGGGCCGTGCGGGCGGTCGAGGTGGCGCTGCTCACCGGGCGGCCGCTCAGCTACTGGCAGGCCGCGGCGCGGGCCCAGGGCGCGGTCCGCCCATGGTATGTCGTGCTGACCGCCCCGCGCCCCGTGCTGCACCAGCGCATCCTGGTACGGGCGGAGGAGATGGTCCGGCGCGGCATGATCGAGGAGGTGGCCGCGGTGCTGGCCGAGGGCCTGCGGCCCGGGGCGCCTGGACTGGACGCCATCGGTCCCCGTGAGGCGGTGGAGTACCTCCACGGCCAGCGCACCCGGGAGAGTGTGGCGGAGGCCGTGGCGATCGCCAGCCGGCAGTACGCCAAGCGCCAGGAGACCTGGTTCCGGCACCAGCTCGACGGGCCGGTGCTCACCCTCGACGCGTCCCGACCCCCCGAGGAGATCGCCGCCGAGATCGCGGCCCGCTGGGCCGCGGTGGCCCCCTGAGGCGCACGGTGCGGCCGGCGCCCGCCAGCATTAGCTTCTCCCGCCATGGATCTCCGTGCCGAACTCGCCACCGCCGCCCAGACCGGCGACGTCGCCCGCCTGCGTGGGCTGCTCGACCACAATCGTGACTTCTCGACCATGCCCGACCAGGACGGGTGCACGCCGCTGCATTACGCGGCCTATTTCGGGCACGTGGAGGCGGCGCGCTACCTGCTGTCGATCGGGGCGGACCCGGCCGCCCGGTCCATGGATCCCCTGCGGAACCAGCCGCTGCACGCGGCGGCCGGGAGCGGGCACGCGGCGATCGTGAGCCTGCTGCTGGGCGCCGGCGCCGACCCCGACGCGGAGCAGAGCGGGCAATGGACCCCGCTGCACGCCGCGGCCGAGCATGGCCACCTGGAGGTGGTGCGGGCGCTGCTCGCGGCCGGCGCCCGGCCGGAGCCTGCCAGCGCCTCCGGGGCCACCCCGCGCTCGCTCGCGAGCGGCAAGGGGCACGCCGCGGTCACCGCGCTCCTCACGCCCGCCGCCGGCTCCCAGTAACCGGACCTGCCATGCGCATCGGCATCACCTGCTATCCCACCTACGGCGGCTCGGGCGCCCTCGCCACCGAGCTCGGGCTGGCGCTCGCGCGCCGCGGGCACGAGGTGCACTTCATCTCGTACGCCTCGCCGTTCCGCCTGCGGGGCTTCGCGGAACGGGTGGTGTTCCACGAGGTGGACACCGCGATCTCCCACTATCCGCTGTTCGACCACTTCCCCTACACCCTCGCCCTCGCCTCCAAGCAGTACGAGGTAGCCCGCCGGGAAGCGCTCGACATCCTGCACGTCCACTACGCCATCCCGCATGCCACCACGGCCTGGCTGGCGCGCGAGATGCTCGCGGCGGAGCGGACCGTCCGGGTGATCACCACCTGCACGGCACCGACATCACGCTGGTGGGGCAGGAGGCCAGCTTCTACCAGATCACCAAGTTCTCGATCGAGCGGTCCGACGAGGTCACGGCGGTCTCCAACTTCCTGCGCGACGAGACCTACCGCACCTTCGGCTGCGTGAGCTGCAACGTCGAAGTCATCCCCAACTTCGTGAACCTCGAGGAGTACCGTCCCGACCCCGGGGCGCGGCGGGAGGCCCTGGCGCCCGCCGGCGACCGGGTGGTCGCGCACATCTCCAACTTCCGCGAGGTCAAGCGGGTGAAGGACGTGGTCCGGATCTTCGCCCGCATCCGCAAGGCCATGCCGGCCACGCTCCTGATGATCGGCGACGGGCCGGAGCGCGGCGATGCCGAGCGGGAAGCGGAGCAGCTGGGCGTGGCGGCGAGTGTCCGGTTCCTCGGCCGCCTGGACCGCGTGGCGAGCATCCTCCAGGCGAGTGACCTGTTCCTGCTGCCGTCCCAGTCGGAGTCCTTCGGGCTCGCGGCGCTGGAGGCCATGGCCTGCGGTGCCCCCGCCGTGGCCAGCCGCGTCGGGGGCCTGCCGGAGGTGATCGAGGACGGCGTCTCGGGGCTGCTCGAGCTGCCCGGCTCCGTCGAAGCCATGGGGCGCCGGGCGGTCGAGCTGCTGCAGCAGCCGGAGCGATACGCCGCGATGCGGGAGGCCGCGATTGCGCAGGCCAACCGGTTCTCCGCGGAGCGGATCGTGCCGATGTACGAGGCCGTCTACGCCCGGGCCATGGCGTGACGCCCGGCGAGCTGCTCGACGCGTCCGTCCTCGGCCTCGTCGAAGGCATCACCGAGTTCCTCCCGATCTCGAGCACCGGGCACCTGATCGTCGCCGCCGACTGGCTCCGGTTCACGGGGCCCCGGGCCAAGACCTTCGAGATCTTCATCCAGCTGGGCGCCATCCTGGCCGTCGTGTGGATCTACCGCCAGCGGTTCGCGGGCGTGGCGCGCAACGCCTTCCGCGAGCCGGACAGCCGCCGCTTTGTCACCAACCTCCTGCTCGGGTTCCTGCCCGCGGCCGTGGTCGGGTTCCTGATCCACGGCTGGATCAAGGAACATCTGTTCACCCCGGCGGTCGTGGCCTGGGGCTTCATCGCGGGCGGGGTGGCCATGCTCCTCATCGAGCGCCGCCGCCCGGTCCCGACCGTGACCGATGCCGCCGCGATCGCGCCGGCGACTGCCTTCGCCATCGGCCTCGCGCAGATGCTGGCCCTGGTCCCCGGCGTCTCCCGCTCCGGCGCCACGATCATGGGCGGGTACCTGCTGGGCCTCTCACGCACCGCCGCGACCGAGTTCTCCTTTTTCCTGGCGGTGCCGGTGCTGGCCGCCGCGGCCGGATACGACCTGCTCAAGAGCCTCGACCAGCTGGTCGCGGCCGACCTCCCGGTCTTCGTCACGGGGCTGCTGGTGGCGTTCCTGTCGGCGTTCGTGGTGGTCAAGGCCCTGCTGCGGTACGTGGCGCACCACAGCTTCGTGCCGTTCGCCTGGTACCGGATCGCCTTCGGGGCGTTCCTCCTCTGGCTCGCCGGCCAGCGCCCCCTCGGCGCCTGAGCCATGGCAGGCCCGGACCTGCGGGTGTTCGACGAGACCGACTCGACCCAGGACATGGTGCATGCCCTTGCTGCGGCGGGCGCACCCACCGGCACGGCGGTCGTGGCCAGGGTGCAGCGTGGAGGGCGGGGGCGACGGGGACGCGCATGGGCCTCGCCTGCGGGCGGCCTGTGGCTGAGCGTCCTCTGCCGACCCCCGGCCGACGGTGCACTGGAGGTGCTCAGCCTGCGGGTGGGGCTCGCCGTGGGCGCCGCCCTCGAGGCGGCCTGCCCCGGAATCCGCGTGGCGCTCAAGTGGCCCAATGACATCATGCTGGCCGACCGGAAGCTGGGCGGCATCCTCTGTGAGGCGCGGTGGCAGGGCGGGGCAGCGGGATGGGTGGCCGTGGGCCTGGGGCTCAATGTCCGCAACGATGTCCCGGAGGATCTGGCCACCAGCGCCATCGCGCTGGCCTCGCAGGTGCCGGGGGCTGCGCCCGAGTTGCTGCGGGCTTCCCTCGTCGAGGTCATTCGAAGGGCGGGGGCGTTGTCCGGCGCACTCACACCGGCGGAACTCGCCGACTGGGCGGCGCGGGACTGGTTGCTCGGGCGGCCGTTGTCGGCCCCGGTTGCGGGTGAGGCCGCCGGGTTGTCGCCCGATGGCGCGCTCCAGGTCAGGGCTGGTGGCGGTACCACGCTGGTACGGGCCGGCAGCGTGGAGCTCGCCCCTGTGTCCGGCGGCCTGTCCCAGGCCGGCGACACCGGGCCGTAGGCGTCGACCCGGCGGGCGCCAGGAAGCTGCATGCCGGCGCCCGACTTGAGACAGTTCACCCTTTCGCTACCTTGTTGAACCATGCTCCTCACGCTGGACGTCGGCAACACCGAGATCACGGTCGGCCTGTTCCAGGGCGAGGCGCTGGCGGGGCACTGGCGGCTGACCACGAATCCCGACCGCACCCCGGATGAATGGGGCACGTCGCTCGGGGCGTTCCTCCTCCACGCGGGGCATTCCCCCAACGAGGTGCGCGCCGCAGTGATCGGCTCGGTGGCCCCCGGGGTCACCCAGAGCCTCCTCGAGGCGGTCCGGAACCTCACCGGCGCCCGGGTGACCGTCGTGGACGCGACCTCCCCGCTCCCGATCCGGCTGGACGTGGACGAGCCGCTGAGCGTCGGCGCCGACCGGATCATCAACACGCTTGCTGCGGTGGAACGCTACCGCTGCGACACCATCGTGGTCGATTTCGGCACCGCCACCACCTTCGACTGCATCACCGCCGACGGTCGTTTCATCGGCGGCGTCATCATGCCTGGCCTCCGGACCTCGGCCGACCACCTGACGCGGCGCGCCGCCAAGCTGCCCGCCACCGAATTGCGCCCGCCGGAACGGGTGATCGGCCGCCGCACCGAAGAATGCATCCGGGCAGGGGTCCTCCTCGGGGCCGCCGACGCGGTGGACGGGCTGGTGGGCCGGATCATCGCGGAGTGGCCCACGCCCACACGGCCCCGGGTCGTAGCCACCGGCGGCCTGGCCACGACGATCGTGCCGCTCACCCGGAGTATCGAGCTGGTGGATCCGGACCTCACCCTGCACGGCCTGCGGATCGCGGCCGGGCACCTGGGTGCCCAGTGGTGAGCCCGGGCGGTGGTGCGCCGTGCGGGGCGCTTTTATACTTCCGGTGTCCTTTCTCCCGCCTTCCGGAGCGATCATGAGTGCCGCGGTCCATGCGCATGCCGGCGCCGACCATACCGAGCTGACCTACGTCCTCCGCTCGGCGGTCAAGCTCGGCGTCCTCGAGTCGGTGGCCGTCCTGGTCATCGGCTCGGTGTCCAAGTACCTCGACGGCATGGCCGAGACCGCCCTGCTCGCCATCCTGGTGACCGCGGCGGTCGCCGCAGTGGCCTTCCTGCCGGGACTCTGGACCCGCGCCACCACCATCGAGGGCATCGCCGGTGCCGCGGGCATCGGCCTCGCGGCAACGGTCGTCTTCCTGGTCTTCGACGTGGCCCTGTTCCAGCCGTTCGGGCTCTACACCAACCGCTGGCTCGAGATCGGCGGGGGCAGCAACTGGTGGTACCACCCGATCTGGTGGATGCTGGGCACGTACCTCCCCTGGCTCGGCGCATGGATCCTCGCCTGCCAGGCTGCCCGCGGTGGGCAGCCCAGCCTGGTCGGCGGCCTGGGCGTGGTGCTGGCCGCCACCGTGGTGTGCATGGCGGTCGGTGTGGTCCTGCATGTGCCCGGCGCGGGGTGGAACGTCGGGACCTACGGGGTGGCCTTCATCCCGGGATTCGCGATCGCCACGGCGTTCTCGGTCATCGGGGCACGACGGAAGTAGGAGTCGATGCGTTGGCTCGTCCTCCTGGCCCGGATCGTCGGCTGGCTGCTCACGCCCCTGGTGGCGTGGGCAGCTTCGCTTTGGGGGGCGTGGCTGGTCTTCACTCGCGACACCACCTTCGATAGCCCGCGCGACGCCCTTTACGCCGCCCTGGGCGTCGGGCTTGCCCTGGCCGTGCTTTCGCTGCTGGGCTGGATCGAGCTGCTGCGCCGCTCGCCCCGCCTGCGCCACTCGCTCCACGTGACCCGCGAGGGGCTGCCCGACCTCGACGATGCCGTCGCGACGGCCGATCCGGTCGCGCCCCCTCCACCCTCCGCCACGGAGCCCCGCCCATGACGTCTCGCGCGCTGTTCCTGCTCCTGGGAGGCCTGGCAGCCTGCTCGGGCGCCGACCGCCGCGCGGAGGCCGCGCCGGACGACGACGAAGGCATGGTCGCCGGCAGCAGCGACTCCCTCGTGCTGCGCGCGCCCGGCGGGCAGGAGATCTGGTTCGTCGGCAGCCGCCCGGCCGCCGACTCCGCCGGCACGATCTGTGTCGAGCGCACCATGCAGATCCGCGAGGGCGACCGGAAGGTCAACATCCCGCTGCTCTACACCGGCAGTGCCCCGCAACTCGTGAACGACTCGACGATCGAGGCCGCGATCTGGCTGCACTGCCGCCCGGGCAACGTGTACCAGGTCAACCTCCGGACCGGCCAGCCGGTGAGGGTCCGGTGAGGGCACTGCTGGCGCTCTCGCTGGTGGCGGTGGTACCCGCCGCCGCCCAGGGGCCCGGGTTCCAGGTCGGGCACCTCTTTACCGATCCCGCGGCCAACAGCTACCGGCTCGGCACAACCGGCCGGCTGACCGGCCCCCTTGGGGCCGCGCTGCATGCCACCGTGGTGGACGGCCGCGCACCCATGGGCAACCTGTGGGGCATGGGCGTCGACTTCACCTTCTTCCGCAGCGGGGCGTCGGGCATGTACGTCGTCGGTGGGATCGAGGGTGGCCTCGCCACCCGCGGCGACCAGGAGTTGTGGGGCAGCTGGTCCACGGGCCTCGGCTACGAGGTCTTCCCCCTGCGCGGTCTCTCCCTCGCCGCCGAGGGGCGATACCGCGAGATCAACGGCCGCTACGACGGCGTGGAGCTGGGGCTGCGACTCGGGCTGGACCGCCGGGGGAGGAGTGGCGGGGGGGGCGGGGCCACGGCAGGCAGCGGCAGTAGCCCCAGCTCGCTGGCGACCGCGGACGCGGGCCCGGGCCCGGAGGAGGTTCGTGCCGACCTCACACGCGCGGGCGCGACCGAGGAGCAGGGACGCCTGATCGGTCTCGTGGTCCAGGACGCCCTGGACGTCATGGGGATGCCGTACCGCTGGGGCGATGAAGGGGAGGAGGGCTTCGACTGCTCGGGGCTCATCCAGTATGCCTTCGGCCGCCACGGCATCGTGCTGCCGCGGCGCAGCACCGACCAGGCGCGGCAGGGGACGGAGGTCCCGCGCAGCCTCGAGGGGCTGCGACCCGGCGACGTGCTGACCTTTGCCAACCGGGGCACCCGCATCACGCACGTCGGCCTGTACGTGGGGAACGGCCGGTTCATCCACAGCGCGCGGGGCGGCGTGCAGCTGAGCGTCCTGAGCCCGGACGACGTGTCGGGGCGCTGGTGGTTCCGCCGCTGGATCGGGGCACGCCGCATCGTCGGCTGAGCCCGCGAGCCGTGAGGGTCAACACAACGGGGCACCGGTCGCGGCGATCGGTGCCCCGCGGCACGCCAGCCCGGCCGCCGGTTACGGCGTGTGCTGGTGCCCCATCCCCGCGTGATCCTGCTCCTCCCCGGCGCCGGCGCCCATGCCCATCCCCATCATTTCGAGCGAGGCCAGGTCCCGCTGGTACTCGGGATCCCGTTCGTCGATCCGTGGCAGGCGGCGCAGGTCGTCCGGGGCAAAGAGCGCGGCGATGTGGGCCATTCCGCCGTTCTGCAGCACGCCGCCTGTGGGGTTGTCATAGACCCCCACGACCCGGTAGCGGCTACCCGAGACCAGCCGCACTCCGGCTCCGCGAACACCCGGGAGGCTGCGGCTCACGCCGCGCACCCGGCCGTCCCGGTCCGTCTCGGCCGTGACCCGGGCCAGGACCCGGCCCGAGGCCGCCTCTTCCAGGCGCACCTGGCGGCCATAGTCGTGCAGGTGGCCGCCATAGCCGAGGATCCGGCCGCCAACCGGAAGCGAGAACTCAAAGGCCCGCTCCGAGCGCCCCGGTGGCACGTCGAAGGTGTTGCTCCCACCCACGCGCAGGTCCACGTCCATGTACAGCGGGAAGACGTCCACCGGGCGCGGATTCTGGTTCTTCGGGAGGTACTCGATCGTCATCACGAGGTAGACCCCGTCGAGCGCAGCGCCGGTGTCGTTGTGCCACGCGATGTAGAACCCGAGGTCCATCCCCTGGCTCATCGGCACGCCAATGCTGGCGGGCAGCCGGGCATCCGCCGTTTCCTGCCCGGCGCCAAACAGGCGCTCGGCCGCCGGATAGACCAGCTGTCGCCGGGCGTAGTTCACCACGACCATGTGATGCATCAATCGCCGGGGCAGCGTGGCGCCCGAGGGCCCCTCGAGGACGGTCCGGAAGCCCCGGAACCAGCCATCCACCGGCCAGGCGAAGTGCAGCACCGGGGTGGCGTGCGCGGCCCCCAGGTCCATGGCGTGGTGGTCCATGGCGCCCATGTCCGGGAGCGTGAAGGGCCCGGCCCGTACCGTGAAGGCATGGCTCGCGGAGTCGACGGTGATGGTGACCGCCGGCTCGGCGGCGGGACGGGTGGGGAGCGGCGTCCCCAGCGTGGTCAGCAGCAGGAAGGCGAGCATCGACGTCGGTCTCGGGGTGGTACGGCCTCGGGGTCAGTGGGTCCGGGCACGGGGTTGCGGCAATGTAGGACGCAGGCAGAACGGTGTCAGGTGGGGACCGGTTCCCGGCCGCGGGGCGGCGCGCCGGTCTGGCAGTCGGAGTTGACAAGTGCTAGCCGCGGCTTATCTTTGCCTCCACTCGCTGGCAGTCTGCCGGCCTAACTGCTAATACATTGCAGTTCAACACTTTACATACCGACGTGGGAGGAACGATGGCAACCACGAAGGCCAAGCCGAAGCTCAAGATCCAGCCCCTCGAGGATCGCGTGGTGATCTGGCCGGATGACGAGGGCGAATCGATGCGTGGCGGGCTGTACATCCCCGACACCGCCAAGGAAAAGCCCACCCAGGGCGAGGTCGTGGCGGTCGGGCCGGGCCGGGTCGAGAAGGGCGACCGGGTGCCGATGGACGTGAAGGTCGGCGACAAGGTTCTCTACGGGAAGTACAGCGGCACCAACATCACGGTCGACGGTGAAGAGGTCGTCATCGTGAAGGCGTCGGACATCCTCGCCAGGATCGGCTGAGCCGGTCGGGCTACTGACAGGAGAGCACTGCAATGGCTGCGAAGGAACTGCTGTTCAATAGCGACGCCCGCGCGCGCCTCAAGAAGGGCGTCGACGCCCTCGCCGACGCGGTGAAGGTGACCCTCGGCCCCAAGGGCCGCAACGTCGTCATCGACAAGAAGTTCGGCTCCCCCACGGTCACCAAGGACGGGGTGACGGTGGCCAAGGAGATCGAGCTCCTCGATCCGATCGAGAACATGGGCGCGCAGATGGTGAAGGAGGTCGCCACCAAGACCTCCGACCTCGCCGGCGACGGCACCACCACCGCCACCGTGCTGGCCCAGGCGATCTACCGCGAGGGCCTCAAGAACGTCACCGCCGGTGCCAACCCGATGGAGCTCAAGCGCGGCATCGACCGCGCCGTCGAGGCGATCATCGACGAGCTCAAGCGCATCTCCACCCCGTCGGCCGGCAAGAAGGAAATCGCCCAGGTCGGCACCATCTCCGCCAACAATGACGCCGAGATCGGCAAGCTGATCGCGGACGCCATGGAGAAGGTCGGCAAGGACGGCGTGATCACGGTCGAGGAGGCCAAGGGCCTCGAGACTACCCTGGAGACCGTGGACGGCATGCAGTTCGACCGCGGCTACCTCTCGCCGTACTTCGTCACCGACCCCGAGAAGATGGAGGCGGTGCTCGAGGATGCGTACCTGCTGATCCACGACAAGAAGATCAGCGCCATGAAGGAGCTGCTCCCGGTCCTCGAGAAGATCGCCCAGACCGGCAAGCCCCTCCTGATCATCGCCGAAGACGTCGAGGGCGAGGCCCTCGCCACCCTGGTGGTGAACAAGCTCCGCGGCACCCTCAAGGTCTGCGCCGTGAAGGCGCCCGGCTTCGGGGACCGCCGCAAGGAGATGCTGGTCGACATCGCCAAGCTCACCGGCGGCAAGGTGATCTCGGAGGAGGTCGGCTTCAAGCTCGAGAACGCCGTCCTCGGCGACCTCGGCCGCGCCAAGCGGGTCGTGATCGACAAGGACAACACCACGGTGGTCGACGGCAAGGGCAAGGATGACGACATCCAGGGCCGCATCGCCGAGATCAAGGTCGCGATCGACAAGAGCACCAGCGACTACGACCGCGAGAAGCTGCAGGAGCGGCTGGCCAAGCTCTCCGGCGGCGTGGCGGTGATCCACGTCGGCGCCGCGACCGAGACCGAGATGAAGGAGAAGAAGGCCCGGGTCGAGGATGCGCTGCACGCGACCCGCGCCGCGGTCGAGGAAGGCATCGTGCCCGGCGGCGGCGTGGCCCTGCTGCGCGCCCAGGTGGTGCTGGAGAAGGTCAAGGGCACCGAGGACGAGAAGATCGGCGTGGACATCGTGCGCCGCTCGCTCGAGGAGCCGATCCGCATGATCGCCCAGAACGCGGGCGCCGAGGGCTCGATCATCGTCGCCAAGGTCCGGGAGTCGAAGGAGAAGACCTTCGGTTACAACGCCGCTACCGACACCTACGAGGACCTGGTGAAGGCCGGCGTGATCGACCCGACCAAGGTGACCCGGACCGCGCTGCAGAACGCGGCCTCGATCGCCGGGCTGCTGCTCACCACCGAGTGCGTCGTCGTGGAGCGGAAGGAAGAGAAGCCCGCGCCCGCCGCGCCCGGCGGCGGCGGCATGGGTGGCATGTACTAGTCGAGGACGGGTGGCGGCCCCTGGCCGCCGCCCGCCCTGCAGGCCCCGGCGCCCCGGACCCCACGGTTCGGGGCGCCCGGTGTTTGGTGACCGGGGTCACCGGTTAGATTGGCGCGGTTCCTGCCCTGAGGGCCCGGGAGCCGGGCAAACGGCCCGGAAGTGTCCTGTGGAGGAGACATCGTGCGGAAACACCTGTTCCTGCTGCTGGCCCTGGCCCTCGGGGGCGCGCCGTCCGTGGCCGCGCAGAAGGACACCCCGATCGTCGGGACGTGGAAGGCAGATCTGAAGGATCAGAACCGGCAGGACGCTCCCCGCGAGGTCATCGTGCGGGCGGACTCGAGCGCGAGCTGGGGCAAGGAAACCGTCCGCTGGCGCCTCAAGGCGGACAGCGTGATGATCGCGCTCGGGGGCGAGTGGGTCACCTACAAGCTCAAGGTGGACCGGACCCGGCTCACCCTCTCCGGCGGTGACCTGGCCAAGCCGGTGACGCTGACCCGGGTGGGGCCGCCGACGGCGCGCCCCGAGGGCGTCGCGGTACCGCCCGATCCCGACCTGGCGCCATAGGCGCGCGGCGCCCTGGTCGACGCGCGGGGCGGGCCCATCGAGGGCCCGCCCCGCGACGCTTAGAGGAAGCGGGGCGGGGCGCTGATCACGATCGGGTCGAGGGGAACATCCTGCCGCGCCACGTGCACCGCAGCCCCGTGCCCGGCCAGGGCCGCCTGCACCTCGGCCCGGGCATGCTCGGCGGTATTGCACCGCTCGCTCAGGTGGGCAAGCACCACCGCCTCGAGGCCGGCATGCGCCACATCGGCCAGGAGCTCGGCCGCCGCCCGGTTGGAGAGGTGCCCCCCCGAGCCCGCGATCCGCTCCTGCACCACCGGCGGATAGCCGCTGGTCCGCAGCAGGACCTCGTCATGGTTCGCTTCCAGCACGATGACCTGGGCCTCGCGCAGCAGGTACCGCACTCCCGTGGTGGGTCGCCCGAGGTCGTACGCCACCGCCACGCGGTGGCCGAGCCCGGTGCGCACCGACACCGCGACCGGTTCCGCGGCATCATGGCTCGTGGCGCAGGCGGTGATGGTGAACCCGCCGAGCTCGGTGGCCCCGAGGAGCGCCAGCGGCACGAACGGCACGGTGGGCATGCGGGGCCGGAGCCGGTCCCAGGTGCCGGGGGCGGTAAGGATCGGGATGCGAAGCTTCTGGCAGAGGCGGGCGGCGCCGGTCGTGTGGTCGCCGTGCTCGTGGGTCAGGACCAGGCCGATGGCGCGCCGCAGGTCGAGGCCGGCCAGCGAGGCCCGGCGTTCCATTTCGCGGGCGCTGAATCCCGCGTCGATCAGCAGGACCTCGTCCTGGCTCCGGATGGCCAGGGCGTTCCCCGAGGAACCCGAACCGAGGACGTGGAGGCTGGTCACCGACCGGTGACGCGGTGGTACATCTGTTCCAGGGCGCGCTTCCGTTCCGGCGTCCAGGCCACCTCCCGGCGGGGGAGGACCCGTTCCGCCACCTTGAGGAATCCCTCTTCGGTCATCCGTTCGGTGCCGCTGCTTCCCCACGCCATGGCCGGCACATACTTGGGTGGGGGCGCGTTGCCGAAGACGTTGGCCCCGGCGCCCACGATCGTGCCGGTGCCGAGCATGGTGCCGATGGCGGTCTTGGCGTGGTCACCGAACAGGGTGCCGAGGAACTGACGTCCGGTCTCGAGTCGGGTGCCGCCAGGGGCAAGCTGCACGGCGCCGTAGGTGTTCTTGAGGTTCGAGGTCGTGGTCAGCGCGCCAAGGTTCACCCAGTGGCCGAGCACGCTGTGGCCGACGAAGCCGTCGTGGCTCTTGTTGGCGTAGCCCAGGAACAGGGTGTTGCTCACCTCGCCCTTCACGCTGGAACGGGGCCCGAACACCGAGGCCCGGAGGTGTCCGCCCAGCAGCCGGGACCGTTCCCCCGCGTACAGCGGCCCCTCGAGCCGGGTTCCATGCCGCACTTCCACGCCCGCCTCCAGGACGATCGCGCCGCCCCGGGTGTCGAACACCACGCCCGGTTCGACCTGCGCGCCCCGGCAGAAGACCAGCGCGGGGTCGCCGAGGATGATGGTCGCAGCGGGGACCGGGTCGGCGCGGTCGGCCGCAAACCCAAGGCAGTCGGCGGGGAGGAGGTGCTCGAGGGCCGTGACCAGGTCCCACGCGCCCCGGAGCGGGAGCCCGTCGACCGCGAGCGCGGGCCCGTCATCACCGGGACCCGTCCAGCGGTGGCCGGCCGGCACCACCCACCCCACCGTCTGGGCGCCATGGGTGAGACGCCGGGTATCCGGCCCGAGCACGATCGGCTGCCCCGTGGGAGCGAACCAGGCCGCCACGACGATGGCCGGGCCGGCGACCGGTCCCGGGTCCTGGACCGGTGGCTCCTCCAGCTCGTGGAAGCCCGCGACGTGGTCCCCCAGGATGGCGGTCGTGTCCAGGTCGAGCGCGGCCTCCCACCGTTCGCGCACCCTCCAGATCCCGGCCCGCAGTTCCGCGAGGGGACGAACGCCCGTGAACGGGGCCCAGGCTTCGCCCGGCGACGCCGGCTCGAGGAGATACAGGTTCACGGGAGGTCGCGGATCTCTGGGGGCAGCTGGTCGAGGATCGTCTTGAGGCTGGCCGCCTGATGGCGGGGCAGCACCAGCAGCCGGCCGTTGGCGTGGACCACCACCTGGTCCTTGAGTCCGCTCAATACGATGGGGTCCGCGGACGCCCAGACCACGCAGTCGTCGCAGTCGAACAGCTGGACCGGGCCATGGGTCACGTTGCCGCGGGCGTCCCGCCGGCGCACCCGGGCCAGGGCGTCCCAGGTGCCCACGTCGTCCCAGGTGAACCGTCCGGGCACCACCGCGACCGCGGCGCTCCGTTCGAGCACCCCGACATCGATCGAGACCGCCGTGACGGCGGCGAAGAAGCCGGCGATGTCGCCGGCGACGAGCCGTGCCAGGTGCGGCGCGATCTCGGGGGTCAGCCGGGTGACCTCCGCCAGGAGGTCGTCCGCGGTCCAGGCGAAGAGCCCGCTGTTCCAGAGCGCCCCGGAGGCCATGAGGTCGAGCGCGGTGGCCGCGTTCGGCTTCTCGGCGAATCGCGAGACGGAACGGGCCACATCATCGAGCGGCGGCCCCGAGACGATGTAGCCGAACCCCGTGTCGGGCCGGGAGGGGAGGATGCCGACCGTCACCAGCCGGCGATGGCGCACGGCGGTGTCGAGCGCCTGGGCAGCGGTGTGCCGGAAGGCGGCATCCTCACGGATGGTCCAGTCGGCGTGGAGCGAGAGGACCTCGGCCGCGGGGTCGCGGCGGCGGGCCTCGGCACTGGCCCACACCAGGGCCGGTCCGGTGGATGCCGCGCGCGGCTCGACGAGGATGTTCTCGTGCGGCAGCCGGAGGACCGCCTCCATCCGTGGCGCAAGGGCGGGACCGGTCACCACCAGGATGCGCTCGCGGGGAATCAGTCCCTCGAGACGGAGCACCGCCTGCTCGGCGGTGGAGAGGTCGCCGGCGAGGGGCAGCAGCTGCTTCGGCATGGTGGGGGTGCTGAGCGGCCAGAATCGGCTGCCGGAGCCCCCCGCCAGGATGACGGCCCAGCGCATGTCAGTCGGGTGGGGTCAGAGGATGACGGCCAGGTCCGGCGCCCGCTGCCGGAGCTCGTAGAGCAGCGCCCCGATGTTGGTGCCCCGGGCGCCGAGAAGGAACAGGTGGCCTTCCTGGCCCAGGGGGCGCAGGATGGCGAGGCGGCCATCGAATTCCAGCACCCCGCTCGTGAAGCCGTCACACTCGGCCGCCTGTCCCAGCCGCCGGGCGCCGTTCGCGAAGGTGGCGGCGAGGGCGGCGACCGCCTCGACGTCGACGGCCTCGCGGCCGCCCGAGTCGATCGGCAGGCCGTCGCTGCTCAGCACCACCACGGCATCCACGTCGGAGCGGGCCGCGAGGCCCTGGACGATGTCGCGCAGGCCGGACATGGGCGCTCTCCGGGATCGAAGGGGGAGGGACGTCGGGATTGTAGGGGGGCGACTGGGGCGAAGTCAAGGAATGACTGCGGGTTGACCGCCTTTTGCCGTCCCCCTAGAATCCCCCCATGACACGCGCCCGGTTGCTCCTCCTCGTGGCGGGCTTTGCGCTCGCCGCCGCCTGCAGTGATCCCAATGCCATCCCCAAGGCCACCCTCACCAATGAGGTGGACACGCTCACGTTGTGGGCGCTCGACGGCGGACCGCTCACCAAGCCGTCCGCCTACTCGCTCAACGCGCGGAGCGGGGTCCGTACGTGGGACGTGGGGACCAACTTCGAGTTCGCCTTCACCTTCGACCCGGCGGGGCGGGCGGTGCTGCTGCCCCTCGACGTCCTGGGCCTCGCGAGCAACAGTTCGCTCAAGCCGGGGCTCAAGCCCACGACGCTCTCCTTCGACGGCATGAAGCGCGGGGCCCGAAACGGGTACATCACCGCGGATACCGTCGTGATCGTGGAGGGCGAGCGCTACTTCCTGCGCACCGGCGTGAACACCTGCTCGTCCTACGGGGTGCCGCTCTACGGCAAGCTGGAGATCCTGGACCTCGATACCCTGGCCGGCACGCTGCAGCTGCGCGTCCTCGGCAACCAGAACTGCGCCTACCGCGACCTGGACCTCGGCATCCCGAAGGACTGACCGTCCGTGATCGACATCAAGCTGCTCCGCGCGGACCCCGCGGCGGTCCGCGCCCAGGTGGCCCGCCGGCTGGACCCCGCCCTCGACGCCCTGCTCGACCGCCTCACGACCCTCGACCGCCAGCGCCGCGACGCCCTCACCCGGGTCGAGGCGCTCAAGGCCGAGCGGAACGCGGCCACGGAGGAAGTGGCGCGCCGCAAGCGGGCGCGGGAGGACGCGGACGCGCTGCTTGAAGGGCTCAAGCGATCGGGCGAGGAGGTCAAGGGACTCGACCAGCAGGTGCGCGAGATCGAGGCGGAACTCGACCGGTTGATCCTGCAGGTGCCGAACCTGCCGCTTGCCACCGTTCCCGACGGCGACGCCAGCGCGAACCACGTGGTGAAGCTGGTCGGGGAGCACCCCGTTTTCGGCTTTACCCCCAGGCCGCACTGGGAGCTCGGGCCCGCGCTCGGCCTGTTCGACCTGCCGCGTGGCACCCGGATCAGCGGCTCGGGGTTCCCGCTGTTCACCGGCCCCGGGGCCCGCCTGGTGCGCGCGCTCAAGAACTTCATGCTCGACCTGCACACCGCCGAGCACGGGTACACCGAGATCGCGCCACCGTTCCTGGTCAACCGGGCCTCGATGACCGGCACCGGGCAGCTCCCCAAGTTCGCGGAGGAGCTCTACACCGTCACCGCCGACGAACTGTTCCTGATCCCGACGGCGGAGGTGCCGGTCACCAATATCCACCGGGACGAGATCCTCGAGGGCAGCGACCTGCCGCGAGGCTACTGTGCCTTCACCCCCTGCTTCCGGCGCGAGGCGGGGGCGGCGGGCAAGGACACCCGCGGGCTGATCCGGGTGCACCAGTTCGACAAGGTGGAGCTGGTCCGCTTCTGCCGGCCCGAGGACAGCCCGGCGGAACACGAGCAGATGACGCGGCATGCCGAGACGGTCCTGGAGCGCCTGGGCATTCCGTATCGCAGGCTGGCGCTGGCCGCCGGCGACACCGGCTTCGCGAGTGCCTGTACCTTCGACCTGGAAGTCTGGGCCGCGGGGGTGGGGACCTGGCTCGAGGCCTCGAGCGCCAGCACCTTCACCGATTTCCAGGCGCGGCGGGCCGGGATCCGGTTCCGGCGCGAGCCCGGCGCCAAGCCCGAGTTCGTGCACACGCTCAACGCCTCGGGGGTCGCCTTCCCGCGAACGATCATCGCGCTGCTGGAAAACAACCAGCAGGCGGATGGCTCGGTGGTAATCCCGCCGGCCCTGGTGCCCTATCTCGGCACCGACCGGCTCGTGCCGCGTGCGTAGGCGGGGCCTGCGCCGGTTCGCCCCGGCGCTGGTGGTGCTGCTGGTGCTGCTCCTGCTGGGGCTGTCGGCGGCGTCGGGGTGGATCGTGGTGGCCCACTTCCAGAACGACGCCACGGCGATCAGCCGCCTGTACGCCGGGGTGTTCGCCGGCCTCAACGATCCGCGCGACGGCGCGGCGGTGGATGCACTGCTCCGGCTCGGGGAGCAGGTGCGGCGGGTCGGGATCCCGCTCGTGGTGACCGACACGGCCGGCCGTGTCACGGCCGCGGCCAACCTGCCGTTCGATGCCGCGCCCGACGACCCGCGGGTGCGGGCCTTCGCCGCCGAGCTCGATCGCGAGAACCCGCCGATCACCGAACCCTCCCTCGGCACGCTGCACTACGGCCCGGTTCCCACCAAGCGGCAGCTCACGGCGCTGTCCATCCTCCAGGCCCTCATCCTCCTCACGATCTTCGGCGTGGGGCTCGCAGCCTACCGGAACGCGATGGCCGCCCAGCGCGACCGGCTCTGGGTGGCCATGGCGCGGGAGGCGGCGCACCAGATGGGCACGCCGCTGATGAGCCTGCAGGGATGGATCGAGCAGCTCCGCTCGCGCGCCAGCCCGCCACCGCGGCTGGCGGAGCACCTGGAGGCCGACGCCGAGCGGCTGGAGCGGGTGGCCCAGCGCTTCGAGCGGATCGGGCACAAGACGCGGCGCGACCCGATCGACGCCGGCCAGCTCGCCCGGAAGGTGGCGGAGTACTTCCGTCCCCGCCTCCCGAGCCGCGCCAACCGGATCGAGATGGCGGTGGACGCCCCGGACGCGGGCCCGGTCGTCCTGGGCGACCCGATCCTGCTCGAGTGGGCGCTGGAATCGCTGGTCAAGAACGCGATCGACGCGCTGACCGGCCGGGAGGGCACGATCACCCTCCGGGTGGACCAGGAGGCCGACGCGGCCGCCATCCGCGTGATGGACGACGGGCCCGGGATTCCGGGCGACCTGCGACGCCGGATCTTCGAGCCCGGCATCACCACAAAGTCGAGCGGATGGGGCATCGGGCTGGCCCTGGCGCGGCGCGTCGTGGAAGACTCGCACGGCGGCGAATTGCTCCTCGAATCGAGCGAGCCCGGTGCCACCTTCCTGATCCGGATCCCCATGCATGTCGCCTGACCGCGCGCCCCTGATCGGCCTCGAGGGCCTGAACCCGCCCCAGCGGGAGGCGGTCGAGCACGTGCACGGCCCCTTGCTGGTGGTCGCAGGCGCGGGCTCGGGCAAGACCCGCGTGCTCACCATGCGGATCGCGCGGCTCATCGAGCACGCCGGCGTGGCGCCCAGCCGCATCTTCGCGGTCACGTTCACCAACAAGGCCGCGGGCGAGATGAAGGAGCGGGTCGGGCGCCAGCTGGGGCAGGACCCGTCCGGGCTGTGGATCGGGACGTTTCATTCCCTGTCGGCACGACTGCTTCGCCGGGAGGCCGAGGCGCTGGGCTTCACCCGCCAGTTCACCATCTACGACGAGGACGACCGCCTCTCGCTGGTCAAGCGCCTGATGGAACAGCGCGGCCATTCCACGAAGCTCTTCCCGCCGAAGCTCATCCAGGGGCTCATCTCCGCCGCGAAGAACCGGATGACCTCGCCGGACGACCTCGCCGCCTCGCCCTTCGACCGGCCGGCCCAGGTGGCCGCCGACGTGTATCGCGCCCTCGGGGCCGCGCTCAAGGCCCAGAACGCGATGGACTTCGACGATCTCATGCTGCATCCGCTGGCGCTCTTCCGGGAGCGCCCCGACCGGCTGCGCTTCTACCAGGAACGCTTCGCCTTCCTGCTGGTGGACGAGTTCCAGGACACCAACACCGCCCAGTACCAGCTGGTGCGCCTGCTCGGCGCCCACGGAAACGTCTGCGCGGTGGGCGACGACGACCAGTCCATCTACGGCTGGCGTGGGGCCGACGTGCGCAACATGCAGTCGTTCCTCGCCGACTTCAGCGGCAGCCGGGTGGTGCGACTGGAGGACAACTACCGCTCCACCCAGGTGGTGCTGGACGCGGCCAATGCCGTCATCGAGGAGAACAAGGGCCGGATCGGCAAGACGCTCCGGACCCGGCGGAAGGGTGGGGAAAAGGTCACGGTGGTGGCGGCGGCCGACGAGCGCGACGAGGCCGAGTGGATCGTCGGGGAGCTGCGCACCCGCGCCGGGAAGGGCGACTGGGCCTATCCGGAGATGGCGGTGCTCTACCGCACCAACTCCCAGTCGCGCGCCTTGGAGGAGGCGTTCCGGCGCGCCGGGATTCCCTACCGGATCATCGGGGCCATCAGCTTCTACGACCGTCGGGAGGTGAAGGACCTCCTGGCCTACCTGCGCCTGCTGGCGAATCCCGCCGACGACGAGGCCTTCCTCCGGGCCATCGCCGTGCCGCGGCGGGGGCTCGGCGAGTCGGGCCTCGCGGTGCTGGCCGAGGCCGCCGCGCGCTGGGAGAAGCCGCTGCTGGGCGCGGCCGGCGCCGCCGAGATGGTGCAGGGCCTCCGCCCGAACGTCCGGGGAGCACTCAGCGGATTCGCCGAACTGATCAACGGGCTCCGCGAGACCACCGCGACCTGGACCCCGGCCCAGGTGCTGGAGCAGGTCATCCAGGCCATCAACTACGAGCAGGTGCTGCTGGCCGAGGGACCCGAGGGGATGGATCGGTGGGAGAACGTGCGCGAACTCGTCGCCAGCGCCGCGGAGTGGTCCGAGGTGATCGAGCCGGCGGCCGACGATCCCACGACCCCCCTGGAGCGCTTCCTCTCGGAGGCTGCGCTCCTCTCCTCGCACGACAGCATCCAGGGGCCCAACGAGGGGGTCACCCTGATGACCCTCCACACGGCGAAGGGGCTGGAGTGGCCGGTGGTGGTGCTCGCGGGCCTCGAGGATGGCCTCTTCCCGCTGGCCCGGGCCGAGGAGCAGGAGAACGGGCTCGAAGAAGAGCGCCGGCTCTGCTACGTTGGTATCACCCGCGCCAAGGACAAGCTCTACGTGAGCTGGGCCCGCGCCCGCCGCCGGGGGGGCCAGCTGATGCCGGGCCGCCCCTCGCGCTTCCTGGCCGCCCTGCCGCCCGGGGTCGTCGAAGAGAAGCGCACCAGTTCCATGTGGGCCCCGAGCTGGAGCGCCGCCGCCACGCCCCGGCGCCCGGGCGGGTACGGCGGCGGCGCGGTGCCGGTGCGGCGGGAGTTCTTTGACGAGGACGCGTCCGCCGCTCGCGCGGGGGGCGAGGCGCCGGAGGTCTCGCAGGACGCGCCTCGCTACGTCAAGGGTGAGCGGGTGCGTCACCGGCGCTTCGGCAGCGGGACGATCCAGGGCCTGACCGGGGCGGGGCGGGACCTCAAGGTGTCCGTGAAATTCGATGACGAGGAGCATGGCGTGAAGCAGCTGCTGGTGGCCTACGCCGGCCTCGAACGGGAATGGGAGAGCGCATGAGCATTCGTCGTGAGGATGTGCTGCACGTCGCACGGCTGGCGGAACTCGAGGTGGCGGAGGCCGACCTGCCGCGGCTGGTGGGCCAGCTGGGCCGCATCGTGGATTTCGTCGATCAGTTGAACGAAGTGCCGGCGGGCGCGGAGGCGCCGCCGTTCGTGGCCGGGCCCGCCGCGGTCCGGCTGCGGCCCGACGAGCCCGCGTCCGACCGGCTGGTGCATCCGCCGGCAGCGATCGCGCCCGAGTTCCCGCAGGGCCTCTTCGCGGTGCCCCGGCTCGGGGCCATGGAGGGCGGGGAATGAGCGCCGTCGACTTCATCGCCCGGTCCGTCGGCGAGGCGCGGACCAGCGCCGCGTCGGTGGCCCGCGAGGTGGGCAGGCGGCTCACCCGCGCCGCCCCGCTCAACGCGACGCTGCACTGGTCCCAGGAGCTGCTCGACCGCGAGGCCGCCCGGATCGACGCGATTCCCGGGACGGCACGGCGCGCCCTGCCGCTCGCGGGCGTCCCCGTGGCCATCAAGGACAACATCGTCACCACCGACCAGCCCACCACCTGCGCCTCGCGAATCCTCGAAGGCTACGTCTCGCCCTTCGACGCGACGGTGGTCCGGCGGCTGCGCGAGGCGGGGGCGATGATCGCCTCCAAGACCAACCTCGATGAATTCGCGATGGGCTCGTCCACCGAGCACTCCGCCTGGGGACGGGTGCGGCACCCGCTCGACCCGAGTCGCGTGCCGGGCGGGTCGTCGGGCGGGTCGGCGGCCCTGGTGGCGGCCGGCGTGGTGCCGGCCGCCCTCGGCTCCGAGACCGGTGGCTCGGTGCGCCAGCCGGCCAGCTTCTGCGGGGTGGTCGGGGTGAAGCCCACCTACGGCCGGGTGAGCCGCTATGGCCTCGTGGCCTTCGGCTCCTCGCTCGACCAGGTGAGCGTGTTCGGGCAGACGGTGGCCGACGCCGCCCGGGTCCTGTCGGTGATCAGCGGGGAGGATCGCTTCGACGCCACCTCCGCCGCGGAACCGGCGCCGGTGCTCGAGCCGGCGCGGCGGGACCTGACCGGGCTCACCTTCGGGATGCCCCGCGAGTACTTCCCGCCCGACCTCGACGGGGCGGTGCGGGCGGGCCTCGACCATACGGCCCACCTGATCCAGCAGCTGGGCGGCGCGGTCAAGGAGGTCTCGCTGCCGCACACGAGATACGCGGTGCCGACCTACTACATCGTGGCCCCCGCGGAGGCAGCGGCCAACCTGGCGCGGTTCGACGGCGTGCGCTACGGCCCGCGGCGGGTCGGGCCCGAGGGCGACGTGCGGGCGCTCTACCGCGCCACCCGCGGGCAGGGCTTCGGGGCCGAGGTCCGGCGCCGGATCCTGATCGGGACCTACGTGCTGTCCTCCGGCTACTACGATGCCTACTACCGCAAGGCGCAGCAGGTCCGGGCGCTGCTCGCGGACGACTTCCGCCGCGTCTTCGAGGGCGGGGTGGACTTCCTGCTCACCCCGACGACGCCCACCCCAGCCTTCAAGGCGGGCGACAAGACCGAGGATCCGGTGGCGATGTACCTCGCCGACATCTTCACCTGCTCGATCAACCTCGCGGCGCTGCCGGCAATGAGCCTGCCGATCGGCCGCGCGGAGGGGCTGCCCATCGGCGCGCAGCTGGTGGCACCGATGTTCGCGGAAGCCCGGATGCTGGCCGTGGCGGCGGCGCTCGAGGGCAACCTCGACGCGCGCCGGGAGGTGCGCTGATGACCTGGGAGACCGTCATCGGGCTCGAGGTGCACGTGCAGCTCCTCACCCGCACCAAGATGTTCTGCGGCTGCGCCACCCGCTTCGGCGCCGAGCCCAATACCCTGGTGTGCCCCGTCTGCCTGGGATTGCCCGGCGCCCTGCCGGTGCCCAACGAGCACGCGATCCGGCTGGCCACCCGTGCCGCGCTGGCCCTGGGGTGCACGGTGCACCCGACCAGCGTGTTCGCGCGGAAGAACTACTTCTACCCGGACCTGCCCAAGGGCTACCAGATCTCGCAGTTCGACCAGCCGCTGGCCACCGGCGGCGCGCTGGTCATCGAGTCGCCCGAGCGGGGCCGCCTCCAGCTGGGCATCACCCGCCTGCACGTGGAGGAGGACGCCGGCAAGTCGCTGCACGACCGGCTCCCCGGCCGCACCGCGGTGGACCTGAATCGCGCCGGCACGCCGCTCGCCGAGATCGTGAGCGAGCCCGACATGCGGAGCCCCGCGGAGGCCCGCGCCTACCTCACCACGCTCAAGCAGATCCTGCTGTACTGCGAGATCAGCGACTGCAACATGGAGGAAGGGTCCCTCCGGGTGGATGCCAACATCTCCATCCGGAAGGCCGGCGACACCCGCCTCGGCACCAAGACCGAGGTGAAGAACATGAACAGCTTCGCCAACGTGGAGCGGGCGCTGCAGGTGGAGCGCGACCGGCAGGTCGCCCTGGTGGAGGCGGGGGGCCGGGTGGAGCAGGTCACGATGCTCTTCAACGCCGGCACGGGCGAGGTCCGCCCCATGCGGTCCAAGGAAGAGAGCCACGACTACCGCTACTTCCCCGATCCCGACCTGCCGCCGCTGGTGCTCTCCCACCTCTGGATCGAACGGCAGCATGCGGCCCTGCCCGAGCTGCCGGAGGCCAAGCGCGACCGTTTCATGACGATCCACGGCCTCCCGCCATACGACGCCGGGGTCCTCGCGGCTGAGCGGCCGGTGGCCGACTACTTCGAGGCGGTGGTGGCGCGGGGCGTGGAGCCGAAGACCGCGTCCAACTGGGTCATCAATGACGCGATCCGCGACTACAACGAACGCGGGCACTTTACGGTGACGCCGGAACGGCTGGCCGAGCTGGTGGCGCTGGTCAAGGACGGCACCGTCAGCAACCAGGCGGCGAAGCGGATCTTCGGCGAGCTCGGCAGCGGTAGCGAGCCGGCCCGGGCCATCGCCGAGCGGCTGGGGCTGGTCCAGGTGGGTGACGCCGACGCGCTCGGGCAGTGGGTCGACGAGGTGCTCGCCGCCAACCCGAAGGAAGTCGAACGCTATCGTGGTGGGGAGACCAAGCTGCTGGGCTTCTTCACCGGGCAGGTCATGAAGAAGAGCGGCGGGAAGGCCGACCCGAAGAAGGTTGCGCCGGTGCTGCAGGACAAGCTCAGGTAGCCACCGGCATCCTGGGCACTCGGACGGGGGATGGAGCCGCGGGCTCCGTCCCCCGTCGTCGTTCCGGTCCGCTCAGGGGGCGGCCGGCGACTCGCCGAGGAGCGAGAGGACGCTCATCGGATCGATCGTGACCCCCCCGTACCGCATGACCCAGTGCAGGTGCGGGCCGGTCACCCGGCCGCTCTGGCCCACGGCGCCGATCACCTGGCCGCGCTCCACGGTGTCCCCGACGCGTACCTGCGACTTGCTCAGGTGGAAGTAGGCCGAGATGAGTCCCTCGCCGTGGTCGAGGTACACTACCCGGCCCGCGAGATAGAAATCGGCCACCAGTGCCACCCGGCCGCGATTGGCCGCCCGGACGGGGGTGCCGACCGCGCCGGCGAAGTCGGTGCCCATGTGGCGGCTGGTGACGGTGCCGTTGTACTCGCGGGCGGTGCCGAAGCGGCTGGTGATCCGCGTCGGGCGCGGGCGGAGGAAGGGCGCCGACCATTGCCGCTCGGTTCGCTGCGCCCCGCGGCTCACCTCACGGGCCCGGGCGACCTCCCGGGCAATGCGGACCCGGGCCGCGCTGTCGGGTTCAGCCATCGAGGGCGCCACCCGCAGGCGCTCGTGGGGATAGTCGCCGGCGGCCACGGCGAGGCCGGTCCGGACCGTGTCGGCCCGCGCGCCCTCCCACAGGACCAGCAGCAACGGCAGGGAATCGCCTCCCTCCACCGGCACGGGGGCGAGCGCTTCCCAGAAGACATCGTCTTCACCGCGGAAATGGAGCGGCTCCTCGGCTACTGTCCCCGTCACGCTGTCCACCGGGGCTGGGCCGGTGGGAGACAGCCGCAACCGGAAGAGGGCACCCCGGACCGGGGTCGCCGGCGTCGTGGACAGCGACACCTGGCCCGCGAGGGCGGCCGGGGAGAGGGCGGCCAGGAGCACGGCGAGCCGGAGGCCGTGCCTCATTGGTCCCCGGCCTTCAGCGATTGGTCGGCCTCCGCCTGGCCCGCGAGGAGCAACCCGAGCCGCTCGCGAAGCTCGTGCGCCGCGGCAAGCTCCTCGGTCAGGGTATCAGGCGTGGCGCTGCCGGCGTGGAGCTTGAGGAGGCCCAGGCGCAGCGCTTCGAGCATCGTCACGGTCTCCCGGAGCCGGGTGGCCCACAGCGCCCGGGCCTCGCCGAGGGCCCCGGCACCGCCGTCCCCGGCGGCCTTCTCGCCCTCGAACAGCGTGCTCGGCGCCGCCTTGGCGATCAGGTCGTCCAGCTCCTCGATGCGGGCGCGCATGTGTTGCGCCTGGTCCGAGAGATGCTTGATCTGATCGGGCAGCTGCTTCAGCTCGCGACGCTCGGCAGCCGGGAGGGCCTGGTACAGCGCGTCCGCCGCGTCGCCCAGCGCGAGTTCGGTGGGGCGGTGCAGGGCCTGTTCCGGAGCGCCCCGCCGCTTGAGCCGCCAGCCCGCGACCCGGGCCAGCCAGCCCCCCAGCCGGCTCTTCCAGATGGTGCGGGCCAGCTCCGCGCCGCGGTCGGTGGGGTGCAGGTGGGCGCCGGGGACGAAGTTCTTGATCCATTGCATGACCGCGGACGCCGTGATGCCCAGCAGTCCGCCGCCTATCAGGATACCGGCGCGGTCGCCGGGGGCGAGAATGAAGCCGAGCCCGATGGCGCCGAGACTGAGCCCGAAGCTGCCCTGCACGGCCCGCCGCAGGATCGTCCCGGCCAGGGTGGCCTGACCGCCGAACTCGAACTGGAGCTCTTCCTTCCGGCGCTCGACGTGCAGCTCGAGGGCGCGGACCAGGTCTCCCCGGTGATATCCCGCCGCCAGGACCCGGCGTGTCTGCAGCAAGCGGCCGCCGAGGTGAATTCCCCAGGGTACCGCGAGGACGCCCAGCAGGGAGAGGAACAGCGACCACTGGTTGGGCACCATCGCCCCGCTGAAGGCCATGACCACAGCCGCCACCATCGCAGGCATGCCCAGCAGGAGCGACGCCAGCAAGGTCGGGAGGCGCTGCTGCTCCCCCTTGGCCAGCCAGACCCGGAGCGGCACGGGGAGGTCGCCGTCGAGGCTGCCGACCTGCTCGAGGGCGGCCGCGAGCTGCTCGCCGGTCTGGAACCGCGCGCTGGGCAGGGGGGCCAGGCAGCGGTCGATCGTGCGGGAGAGTGCGCGCGGCACGTGGGGCGCCGCCTCGGCCAGCGGTGGCGCCGTGCCGGCCAGCTGCCGCTCGATGAGGGCGCCCAGGCTCGTCACCGGATACGGCAGCCGCGCGGACAGGGCGTAGTAACCGACCACGCCCAGCGCATAGAGGTCACTGCGCCCGTCCACCCGGTCGCCGGTGGCCTGCTCGGGGCTCAGGTAGGCCACCGTGCCCATTACTTCGCCCCCCTGTTCGGCGGGGGCCGCGATCCCGAAGTCCGCGATGAGCGCGCGCCGGCCGCCCGCCTCGAGCAGGATGTTGTCGGGCTTCACGTCGCGGTGCACCACGCCCTGCGCGTGGGCATAGCCCAGCGCCCAGGCGACGTCCCGCAGCAGCCGTGCGGTCTCCCCGGGCGGCAGGCTGCCCCGCGCGCGCAGGCGGGCGCCGAGGCTCTCGCCCGGGACGAAGGCCATGGCGAACCAGACGAGGGAGCCGTGCTCCTCGACCGAGTGGATCGGGACGATGTTGGGGTGGGAGAGGCGCGCCGCGAGGCGGGCTTCGCGGAGGAAGCGCTCGCGGAGCGCGGGGCGGGCGGCCAGGGCAGGGGGCAGCAGCTTGATGGCCACCAGGCGGTCCAGTGAGACGTCCCGGGCCAGGAAGACCACGCCCATCCCCCCGCGGCCGAGTTCCCGCTCCAGCGAGTACCGCCCGGCCACGGCCTCCTGGAGGGCCAGGAAGAGCGGATCTAGCCCCGCCATGGCCGCGGGATCTCGGCGCCATCCCACACCGGCAGCGAGCGCTGGGGGAGGCCGAAGTGCTGCTCCGCGACTTCCTGGACCCGGACCCGGTCCTTCCAGCCCCCGGCAATCAGGGCTTCCCGCCGCATTCGCTTGGCGACACGCAACGGCTGCTCGCCGCTCGGGTCGAAGCGCCGGGACTCCGCATCCGGTTCGGCCAGCATCCCGACGATGAACTCGAACGACAGCGCCAGGTGGCGCTCCACGTCCGGCACCGGCAGGTCCCAGCGGCTCCGCTTGTCGGCCACCTGGAACGCCCGCTGCCAGCCCTGCGTCTCGGTGAGGTGCACCATGCCGCGGAACAGGCGGCGATTGGTGCGCACGCTGAAGATCGTGGGCGAGAGGATCTGGTCGAGGTGCGCGTCGGCCGGGGCGTGATCAAGGAGGATGACCTCCTTCGCGGTGCGCGCGAAGCGATCCCCGAGCGGGGTCTCGAAGCGGCTCTCCCAGTAGGAGTGGCCGAAGCCGGTGGTGGTGCTGGTCAGGACCAGCTGGCGGGGCACGAAGTAGTTGTGCGCCACCACGTCCGCGGCCAGGTGGGAGAGGTAGCCCAGCCCGAAGGCCCGCAGGGCGTCGCTCCGGGCCAGGTCGAAGATCTCCTGGCCGACGTGCCATGCGTGGCAGTGGCGACCCACCGGCGCGTACTTCTTGGCGATGGAGCTGTCGGCGGCGATGTTGCCGTAGAGGAAGTCGAACGGGAAGGCGCGGAGGAGGTCGGCGACGGCGGCGGGCAGCAGGCCCAGGTTGCCCAGGACCGCCTCCCCGAGGTAGATGTGGGTCCCGGGGGTCCAGGCATGGAGCGGGGCGGGGACGCAGAGCACCAGGAGGGCCGCCACTCCCAGGGCCAGGACCACGGACCGTCGGCTCAACGCCGCCGCCCGCCTCCGAGCAGCCGCCGGATGCGGCCGAACCAGCCGGCGCCGCTGCGGAAGGTGCGAAGGGTGACGGCGACGTCCACGGCGGTGTCCTCGATCTCCTCCTCGAGGACCTCGTAGATCGCCTCCAGGTTTGCCAGCCGCTCCCGCAGTCCCTCCCGGAGCTGGCGGCTCGCCCGGACCAGTTCCTCCGCCTCGTTGCCCACCATGCCCGCCAGGCGCTGGCCTTCGCCGGAGACCGCCTGGACCGCCGTCAGGGCGGGGGCAAGGTCGGTGCGGAGCGATTCGATGACCCGGGACAGCTGCTGCATTTCCCGGGCGGCCTGCCGCGCGGCAAGTGCCGAGGCCGCGGCAATCACCAGGAACGCGCCCGCAATGATGACGAGGGAGATCGCCATCGTGGGGCCGACCCAGCCGGCCACCACGCCCGCCTGGAGGAAGAGCATGGCCCTAAGATAACGCGGCTTGACGGTCGCACCATGCCGCGAGACCTTTCGCCATGCCTCCTCGCTTCGTGGTGCAGGGCGGGCGCGCCCTGAACGGCAGCGTCCGGCCCGCCGGGAACAAGAACGCCGCGCTGCCGGCCATCGCCGCCACCCTCCTGGCCGATGGTCCCGTCGAGCTGGGCAACATGCCGCGCATCCGGGACGTCGAGACCATGCTGGCCCTGGTCGCGGACCTGGGGGCCTCCGTCGAGTGGACGGGGCCCAACACGGTGCGCGTGGACGCCCGGCCGGCCCGCCCCAAGCCCCTCGATCCCGCCCTCTGTGCCCGGATCCGCGCCTCGATCCTGCTGGCGGGGCCGCTGCTGGCCCGGTTCGGCACCGTGACGCTTCCTCCGCCGGGCGGAGATGTCATCGGGCGTCGCCGGGTCGACACCCACTTCCTGGCGCTGGAGCAGCTGGGGGCGTCGCTCTCCCTGGGAGAGAGCTACGAGATCGAGGCGAAGGCCCTCGTCGGGGCGGAGATCTTCCTCGACGAGCCGAGCGTCACCGGCACCGAGAATGCCCTCATGGCCGCTGTCATGGCCCGGGGGCGGACGGTGCTCCGGAACGCCGCGGCCGAGCCCCACGTGCAGGACGTGGCCCGCCTGCTGGTAGCCATGGGCGCCCAGATCGAGGGAATCGGCACCAACGTCTACACCATCCACGGCGGGAAGCCGCTTGGTGGCGCCAGCTACGCCATCGGCCCCGACCACATCGAGATCGCAAGCTTCATCGGGCTGGCCGCCGTGACCAACGGCAACCTGACCATTGAGGGCGTGCGGCCCGACGACCTGCGGAGCACCCTGCTCGGGTTCGACCGACTCGGCG
Organism: Gemmatimonadales bacterium; assembly: GCA_044221045.1. Taxonomy (GTDB): domain Bacteria; phylum Gemmatimonadota; class Gemmatimonadetes; order Gemmatimonadales; family GWC2-71-9; genus JADJOM01. Next base: position 7,441 of record JBGAPX010000023.1, on the reverse strand, counting down.
TCCGCCCACGGGTGGATGGCGACCGGCTGCTCTGCGAGGCCGGGCAGGAGCGCCGGGTCCGGCCGGACCTGGGCGGTCACGTGCCCAAGCTGGAGGACGGGCCGTGGCCCGCGTTCCCGGCCGATGCCATGTCCATCGCCGTCGTGACCGCCACGCAGTGCGAGGGGATGGTCCTGATCTTCGAGAAGATGTTCGAGTCCCGCCTGTTCTTCGTGGACAAGCTGATCGGCATGGGCGCCCGGATCGTCCTGTGCGACCCCCACCGGGCAGTCATCTCCGGGCCCGCCCAGCTCCGGGGGGGCACTGTGGAGTCACCCGATATCCGCGCCGGGATGGCCATGCTCCTCGCCGCCCTCGCGGCGGAGGGGCAGAGCACCATCCACAACGTGGGCCAGATCGAGCGGGGCTACGAGCAGATCGACACCCGCCTGCGCGCGCTTGGGGCCCAGATCGAGCGCCACGACTAGCGCCCCGGCCGGCGCGCGCCTGCTTCCCGGCAGACTCCAGCCCGTGCCAGGTATCCCAGCATGACCGACGCAATAGGCGACGCGACCCCCCTCCGTGAGGTGCGCCTCCCCGGCCCCGTGCCCCGCTACGAGGTGCCCGGCTGGCGGGAACGATTCGGCGTAGTCGCAGGGATCACCGGCCGGGGCGAGGGCGAGGGACGCGGCTTTGACCTCGGACTGTGGACCGATGCGCCGGTCGGGGAGGTCATGACCCGCTGGCGGGCGTTCCGCCGGGCTGAGGCGGGGTTCGGCGCCGTGATCCTGGGCAACCAGGTGCACCAGTGCACGGTCGCCACTCACCGGGATGCCGTAGGGTGGGTCCAGGTGGAGGGTGTGGATGGCCACGTGACCGCGCGGGCCGGGCTCCTGCTCACGGTGACGGTGGCCGACTGCATCCCGGTGTACCTGGTGGACCCGATTGCAGGAGCGATCGGGCTGCTGCACAGCGGCTGGCGGGGGACGGCCGGAGGCATGCTCGAGGCCGGAGTTGCCGCGATGGTACAGGAGTTTGGGTGTGTCGTGGAAAACATCGCAATGCACTGCGGTATTGGGATTTGTGGTGCATGTTATGAAGTAGGTTCTGAAGTTGTGGACGGCTGTGGGTTGCCGCGCCACGGGAGCGGGCCCTGGCATGTGGACCTGCGGGGTCTCCTGGCGGAGCGGGGTCGGCGCCTGGGCCTGCGCGACATATCCACATCACAATGGTGTTCCGGACACGACCGGCCCCGTTTCTACAGCCACCGGGCCTCCAGGGGCGCCGATGGCCGGATGGTCGCCTACCTCGGGTGGCCAGGGGCCGGGGCGGTTCCTTCCTGATTGACGAATCCCGGCACCATCCCTATACTTCCCGCGCTGTAACGGGGAGCTCCAGCGCGTGACGCTGACCTGTGTGGGGGAGTTCCCCCACATTTTTTTTGGCCCCAGCCCATGGTCGCTGACCCGCTGCTCCCGGCCGTACGCCGCCTCGTGACCGACCTGGGATTCGAGCTCGTCGAATTCCGCCGGGTCGGCCCGCCGCAGCATCCTTCGATCCAGGTAAGGATGGACCGGCCCGACAGCCGGCCGGGCCACGGGGTGACCGCGGAGGATTGCGCCCGTGCCAGCCGCGCCCTCATGGCCTACCTGGCCACCGAGGGGGGGCTTGGGGACCGCTACGAGCTCCAGGTGTCCTCGCCGGGCGTCGAGCGCCCGGTGCGGTTCCCCGAGCACTGGCGCCGCTATGTGGGGCGCACCGTCAAGCTGACGGCGCGGGGCGTCGCGGGGCATCCGAAGGCCGTGATCCTCGCGGTGCCGGATGATGCCACGGTGCGGCTGCGGCTGCCGGACGGCGCGGAGGCCGTGGTGGCGCTGGACCAGGTCAAGGAAGCGTTGCTCATGGAGCAGGAGCCGGCGGATGGCCGCCGGAAGCCATAAGGGCAGGAGAGACGATGTCTGGATCACCGGAAGTCCTGAGCGCCATTCGGGAGCTCACCACCAGCAAGCAGCTTGACCGGGCGGAACTGCTCGACCTGCTGCGCGACGGCATCCATGCGGCGCTGGCGCGCCGCTACGGGCCCAACGTGCGCTTCGAGCTGGAGTTCGATGAGCTGAAGGGCGCCATCAAGGTCGTGCGGCTGCGCCAGGTGGTGGAGGCGGTCGAGGACGAGAGCGCGCAGATCTCCCTCGAAGAGGCCCAGTACGAGGACCCCGAGTTCGCCGTCGGCGACATGCTCGAGGAGGAGGTGCCCTTCGCGGAGTTCGGCCGGCTGGCCGTGCAGGCCGCCAAGCAGCGGATCATCCAGCGGGTGCGCGAGGGCGAGCGGACCCGGATCCGGGACGAGTTCGCCAGCAAGGTGGGCGAGCTGCTCTCGGGCGAGGTGCAGCAGATCGAGCGCGGCAAGCTCGTGATCATGCTGAACAAGTTCCGCGAGGCCGAGGCGATCATCCCGTACCGGGAACAGAACCACCGCGAGAAGTTCCATCAGGGCGACACCATCCGCGCGGTGCTCAAGCGCCTCGAGGAGACCCCCAAGGGTCCCCGGCTCATCCTGTCCCGCGCCGACCCGCTGTTCGTGAAGGCACTGTTCAAGCTCGAGGTGCCCGAGATCCAGCAGGCCGTGGTCGAGATCCGCGCCTGGGCGCGCGAGGTCGGCAGCCGGACCAAGATCGCCGTGATCTCCCGCGACGACGCCATCGACCCGGTGGGCGCCTGCGTGGGCCTCAAGGGATCGCGGGTGCAGGCGGTGGTCAACGAATTGGGCGGCGAGCGGATCGACATCGTGCCGTGGTCGCCCGACCCGGAGCGGTTCGCGCGGCTGGCGCTGGCCCCGGCCCGCGTGGCCAAGGTCTTCTCCGATCCCGCCTCCAAGACCATCCAGGCGGTGGTGGACGAGGACCAGCTGTCGCTGGCCATCGGCCGGAACGGGCAGAACGTGCGCCTGGCCTCCGAGCTGACCGGCTGGAAGATCGACCTCTACTCCAGTCGCGAGTGGCTGGAGCGGGGCGGCGAGGGGCCGCTGTTCGCGCCGCTGCCGCCGGAGGACGAGGCCGTCATGCAGCTGCCGCTCACCGAGCTCAAGGGGCTCTCCCCGGAACTCGTGGCCATCCTCAACGGTGCCGGGTACCAGACCCTGAACGACGTGCTGGACCTGGAGCGCGAGGACATCGAGAAGATCCCCGGCATGACCACCGAGCGGAGCGACCAGCTGGTGGCCTTCCTCTCGGAGCTGACCGAGGACGGTGGAGACGACGCCGCCCGCTGAGCCGCTGCTGCGGCTCCTCGGCCTGGGGCTCCGGGCCGGGACGGTGGTGCTCGGGGTGGACGGGGTGCGGACCGCCCTGCAGGCGGGGCGGGTCGCTGGAGTCGTGGTGGCCGCGGACGCGAGTCCGCGGGCGCAGGACAAGGTGGTGCGGCTGGCCCGGGCGAAAGGGATTCCCCTCTTCACCGGACCCGCCGCGGAGGCGATCGGGGCGCGGCTGGGACGGCCCGCCATCATGGTCGCCGGCGTGTTGGACCGGGCACTTGTCCAGGGACTCGCACAGGCGGGTCATGGCGGGGCCCACAGGGAGGCGTGAGTGGTAAAGACGCGAGTCCACGATCTGGCAGCGGAATTCGGCGTGCCCGCGGAGCAGCTCCTGAGCCTGCTCCGGGACATGCACATCTTCGTGCGGAGCCACATGTCCCCGCTCGAGGACGCGCAGGTGTCGGCCATCCGCGTGCGCTGGGAGCGCGAGAAGCGGAAGGCGGCGCAGGCCGCCGACGAGCCGGCCCCGAAGAAGCGGGCCAAGAAGGCGGCCAAGCCGGCCGCCGAGCCCGAGGCCGCCGTCGAGGCCGGGAAGCCGGTCAAGCGCCGGCGAACCGCCGCCGAGGTGCAGCAGGCCGAAGAAAAGGCCGAGGCCGAGCGCGCCGCGGAGGTGCTGCGGCAGGAGGCCCTCGAGCTCACCCGGCCGGTCGAGAAGCGGGAGGAGCCGATGCTCCCCGCCTCGATCGAGGAACGGGCCCGCGCCCTGTTCAAGGACCTGCCGCCGCTCCCGGTCGAGGAGCCGGCCGCACCCGAGGCGCCCGCGTCGCCGTTCCGTGAGGAACCGCGCGAGCGGGCCGCGACCGAGCCCGTGGGCGAGGCCGCCCCGTCGGCGCCGGCGGCGCCGCCGGTCCGTCCGCCCCTCCCGCCGTCCGCGCCGGGCAGCGGCCCGCGGATTCCCACCCGGATCCCGCGCCCCGTGGCCCCTCCGGGCGGTGAGGTGCCGCGGTTCCAGCGCCCCAAGCCGGTCTTCAGCTCCAGCACGCCGGGCGGTGGCCCGGGCACCCGGCCCGGCGGTCCCCGGCCGGGGGGTGCTCGTGCCGGTGGCCCGGGCGGACCGCGTCCCGGTGGTCCCGGCGGCCGTCCCGGCCAGGCGGGGCCCGGTCCCTCGGGCGGTGCTGTCACCGGTGAGCGGCCGCGCAACTTCGGCCCGGACGCCCAGAAGGGCGGGGCCCGCAAGAAGAAGAAGGGCCGCAAGTCGGGGGTCGACCAGGACGCGGTGCTGGCCAACATCGAGAAGACCCTTGCGGGCATGCACCGCGGGACGGCCAAGCGCACCGGGCGCCGCGACGATGGCGGGTACCGGGAGCAGCTGCTGCGGCAGAAGGAGGAGCGCGAGCGGGAGAAGACGCGCATCCGGGTCAACGAGTTCATCTCGGTCTCCGAGCTCGCCGACCTCATGAAGGTGCCGGCCTCCCAGATCGTCCAGCTTGCGTTCAAGGGGCTGGGCCTCATGGTGACGGTCAACCAGCGGCTGGACTTCGACCAGATCGAGCTGATCGCCTCCGAGTTCGGCTTCGAGGCCGTGAAGGAGGAGGAATACGCCGCGCCGGAGGATTCGGCGCAGGTGGTGGAGGAGGATGACGCGCAGCAGGTGCCGCGGCCCCCGGTGGTGACGATCATGGGCCACGTGGACCACGGCAAGACGTCGCTGCTCGACTACATCCGGAAGGCCAACGTGGTGGCCGGCGAGGCGGGTGGCATCACCCAGCACATCGGCGCCTACCACGTGACGCTGCCCGACGGCCGCAAGATCACGTTCCTCGACACCCCGGGTCACCAGGCGTTCACCGCCATGCGTGCCCGCGGCGCCCAGGTCACGGACATCGTGGTGCTGGTGGTCTCGGCGGAGGACGCGGTCATGCCCCAGACCGTCGAGGCGATCAGCCACGCCAAGAACGCCGGCGTGCCCATGATCGTCGCGATCAACAAGATCGACCTCCCCGCGGCGAACGTGCAGAAGGTCAAGCAGGACCTGCTGTCGCACAACGTGGTGCTGGAGGAGTTCGGCGGGCAGGTCCTGGCCACGCCGATCTCCGCCAAGAAGGGCACCAACGTCGAGAAGCTGCTGGAGCAGATCCTGCTGCAGGCCGAGATCCTGGACCTCAAGGCCAACCCGGAGCGGTCCGCGACCGGCACCGTGGTCGAGGCCACCCTCGATCCGGGCAAGGGCCCGGTCGCCACGATCCTGGTGCAGAAGGGCACCCTGCACGTCGGCGACAACTTCATCTGCGGCAAGTTCTCCGGCCGCGTGCGGGCGCTGTACGACGAGCGGGGCAAGAACACCAAGGTCGCCGGGCCGTCGATCCCGGTGCAGATCCTGGGCTTCGAGGGCACGCCGTCGCCGGGCGACAACTTCCTGGTGACCACCGACGCGGTGGAGGCGCGCGAGATCGCCCAGAAGCGGCAGCGGCTGGAGCGCGAGGCCCAGAACCGGCGCACCGCCCGCGGCGGCTCGCTGGAGGACATCTCCCGGGCGCTGGCGCAGGGCCAGATGGGCGCCCTGCGGCTCATCATCAAGGCCGACCAGGGCGGTCCCGCCGAGGCGCTCGCCGACGCGCTGGGGCAGCTCAGCACCGGCGAGGTCCGGGTCGACATCGTGCACCGGGGCGTCGGGTCCATCAGCGAGAGCGACGTGCTGCTGGCCAAGGCCTCGGGCGCCATCATCATCGGCTTCCACGTGCGGCCCGATGGCGGCGCCCGCGCGGCGGCCGAGCGCGAGCAGGTGGACGTGCGCACCTACCGCATCATCTACGAGGCGGTGGACGACGTCCGCAACGCCCTCGAGGGGCTGCTCAAGCCGGAGAGCAAGGAGACGGTGCTCGGCGACGCCCAGGTGCTGCAGCTCTTCAAGGTCAGCAAGGTCGGCACCATCGCCGGCTGCCAGGTCAAGCACGGCACCATCATCCGGACCGCCAAGGTGCGGGTGCTCCGCGACGGCGTGCAGATCTACGACGGCACGCTTTCCAGCCTCAAGCGCTTCAAGGATGACGTGCGCGAGGTCAAGGAAGGCCTGGAGTGCGGCATCGGGGTCGAGAACTTCAACGACCTCAAGGTGGGCGACATGATCGAGGCCTACCGGGTCGAGGAGATCAAGCGGACCCTCGCCGGGTCGGGCAGCGGCGCGGCCTGAGCCCGGCGCCCGACGAGAGTCGCAGTCGATGCACGCCCTGGTCCGCACCTGGGATCTGCACCTCGAGGGCTGCCAGTCCCTCAAGGACAAGCGCTCGGTGCTGCAGTCGCTCAAGGCCGAGCTGCGCCGCAAGCTCAATGTGAGCGTGGCCGAGGTCGCGCACCAGGACCTGTGGCAGCGGGCGGGCCTGGCCTGCGCGGCGGTGGGGAGCGACCGGCGGGTCGTGGAGGAGACCCTCCGCGAGGCGGACCGGCTGATCGAGGGGGCGGACGGGGTGCGCATCATGATGACCGAGCAGGGCACGGCGTGAGGGGCCAGAAGCGGCGCCCCGACCAGGTCGGGGAGACGGTCCGGCAGGTGGTCGCCGATGCCCTGCTCACCGAGCTGCGCGATCCGCGGATCGGGTTCGTCACTGTGACCGAAGTCCGGGTCACCAATGACCTGGCCGTCGCCACCGTGCGGGTGAGCATCATGGGCGAGCCGGAGGAGCGCGAGGCGGCCCTCGCCGGCCTGGCCAGTGCCGCCGGGTTCCTCCGCCGGCGGGTGGGGCAGGCGCTCTCGGTGCGGATCGTGCCGGAGCTGCGGTTCGAGCTGGACCGGGGACAGGAGCACTCGGCCCGGATCAACCAGATCCTGGGCGAGCTGCGCGGGGAGCGCGGGGACTGACCGGGGCGCTGCTGATCGACAAGCCCGCGGGGCGCACCAGCCACGATGTCGTGGCCCGCGTCCGCCGGGTCCTCGGCACGCGCGCCGTGGGCCACACCGGCACGCTCGATCCGTTCGCCACCGGGTTGCTGGTCGTCCTGGTAGGGCGGGCCACCCGGCTGGCGCGGTATGTGGAGTCGGAGGCCAAGACGTACCTGGCCACGGCACGGCTCGGGGTATCGACCACGACGGATGACGCCACGGGCGAGCCGCTGGACCCGCTCCCTGGCGCGGACCGCGTGCCGAGTCTGTCGGACGTGAGAAACGTCCTGGCCGCCGGCACGGGGGCCCGCGGGCAGCGGCCGCCGGCGTACTCG
>JBGAPX010000022.1:0-36253 GCA_044221045.1 Gemmatimonadales bacterium | reverse complement strand
GTGAGCCGCCGCAACCGGTTCGGGCGGGGTGTCCGCCTCGGGTCCGGGGGCGGGCAGCCCCCGCGCGAGCATCCGCTCCGCGAAGTCCAGCCGCTCCTCCAGCTCGGCCACGCGGGCTTCCATCGCCTCGAGGTGCGCCAGGCGCAGCTCGGTCTCCTCCGGATCCGCCCCCGGCAAGGGGGCGGGCATGCGCCGGCGCGACTCGAGATACGACCCGAGGGCCTGGCCCACCGGCCCGAGGAAGACGGCGATCCCGAAGGCGCTGAGCGCCACCCAGAAAGCTCCCATTGCGTGCTCCTTCAGCTCGCCGGCAACCGCGCCTGGTCCTTGTCGCGGGCCTGCGCCAGCATGCGTTCGGTGAAGTCCAGCCGTTCCTCGAGTTCCATCACCCGCTGCTCCAGGTGGTCGAGCTCACCCATCCGCGCCGCGACGGCGTCCCACCGTCCGGAGTCCGTCGGTTCAGCACCGGCGGCGAGCGCCCGCTTGCGGCGCCAGCCAAGCACACCGAGCGACCCGGCGAGCAGCACGCCCATGGCGAAATCGCCGCTCGGGGGATGGAACATGCTGTCGACCCCGACGCCGAGCGCCATCGTGACGGCCGCGTGGACCAGCACGTCGAACCAGTCGAGCCCGAGGATCTTGTAGCTCATGGCGCCGGTCGCTCTGCGGGCAGCCGGGCCGGCTCCCGCTGCTGGGCCAGCAGCCGCTCGGCGAAATCAAGCCGTTCCTCGAGCTCCGCCATCCGTTCCTGTCCCCGCTGCAGTTCTTCGAGGCGGGCGGAGACCTCCGCAAGCTGGCCCCGCCCCCCGGCCGAGTCGCCGCCCCGCTCCATCCGCCGGGCGTACGCCTGCGCCACCGGGTAGAGGACTGCGGCGGCAAAGGCGGCGAGCATCACCGTGACGATGCCGATCGCGCGCACCACGAACGGATCGGCGGCTTCGACCTGGACGAGCATCACTGCGCCTCCCGTGCCCCGAGTCGGGGCGCTTCCCGCTGTTGCGCGAGCAACCGCTCCGCGAAGTCCAGCCGTTCCTCCAGCTCGAGGACCCGGGCCTGCTGCGCCTCCAGCTCCGCCAGCCGGTCCTCCAGGGCAAAGAGCCGCTCCGCCTGGACCTCGCCGGTGGTGGTCGGTGGGGCATGCTGCAGGGCCCGCATGCGCCGCCAGCCGAGCACCGCGAGCGAGCCTGCCACCACCACCCCGATGAGCCCCTCGGGCCGCTCTCCGGCCACGCTGCCGGCCACCACAGCCAGGGCAAAGGTGATGCCCGCATGGAGGAGCAGGTCGAACCAGTCGAGCCCCAGGCCACGGCGCGCCATCACCCCTCCCCGCGCGCCGGGAGCCGTGCCGCATCGCGGTCCCGGGCGAGCAGCCGCTCGGTAAAGTCCACCCGTTCCTCCAGCTCCGACGTCCGCCGCGCCTGCTGCTCCAGCCGCGCCAGTCTGGCGCTAAGTTCTGCCAGCTCCGCCTCATCGTGGTCGCGACCCTCGATTCGCCGCGCCAGCGCCCGCCCGATCGGGCCCAGGGCGACGAACCCGATGATCCCCGTGATCGCGAGGATCGTCGCCAGGTTCTCGACCAGGAGCCGGGTGATGAGCGGCTCACCCATCCTGCCCCCCGGGGAGCGCTCCGGGCTCCCGCTGCCGGGCGAGCATCCGTTCGGCGAAGTCGAGCCGCTCCTCGAGCTCGGCCACCCGGTGCTGGAGGTCGTCCGCCCCCGCGGCGCGGGCCCGGAGGTCGTCCAGCTCCGCCGCGATCGCCTGCAGCTCCGGGCCGCTGGCCCGCTCGAGCCGGCGGGAGAAGACGTTGACCAGCCGGATCAGGGCATAGGAGACCGCGCCCGCGCCACCGAAGGCGAGCAGGATCCCCAGGATCTTGGCGACGTCATCCATCACTCACCCCGCGGCAGGCGCTCGGCCTCGCGCCGCTGGGACAGCAGCCGCTCGGCGAAGTCCACCCGCTCCTCGAGCTCCATCATGCGGTGCTGCATGCCCTCGAGCTCCGCGACCCGTTCCCGGAGCTGGTCCAGCTCGGCCCGCGTGTCGGCGTCGAGCCCCGGGGCCCGGCCCTCGAGGCGCCGTCCCAGCGCGCGCATGAGCGGATACAGCACGATCGTGGTCGCGGCCAGCGCCCCGAGCGCGATCAGCATCGTCACCCCGGGCGGCAGCGTCATCCAGGGCGGGAGGATTACCTCCGGCGCCTGCACGATCACCGGCGGCATCGGGGGCAGCGGCGTTTCGGCGACCTGCATCACCCCTCCCCGCCGGGCAGCTGCCCGGCTTCCCGCCCGCGGGCCAGCAGCCGCTCGGCGAAGTCCATCCGCTCCTGCAGGTCGGCCACCTCAGTGCGCAGGCGGTCGACTTCCTCGAGCAGGGCGGGATCCGGTACCGCGTCCGGCTGAGTGCCACGGATGCGGTCGGCGATGGCATGCCCGATCTCGGTCTTGGAGAGCAGGAACAGCATGCCGCCACCGAAGAAGATCAGGATGAACAGGACGCCTTCCATTAGTGACCTCCGGGCAACTGGCCCTCTTCCCGGCGCTGCGCCAGCAGCCGCTCGGTGAAGTCCACCCGCTCGTGCAGTTCCGAGAGTTCTCCCCGGACCCGCTCCAGCTCCTCGAGGACCGACTGGTCCGGCTCCAGGGGCGCCTGGCCACGGATCCGGTCCGCGATGGCCCGCCCCACCGGGCTGAAGGAGATGGCGATGAGGGTGCCGCCACCGAAGATGAGGATCAGCGCGAGTATGTCTTCCATCATCCCCCCGGCAGCTGTTCCGGCGCGCGCTGGCGCGCCAGCAGCCGTTCGGTGAAGTCGAGCCGTTCCTGGGTCTCCATCAGCTGGTGCCGGAGTTCCTCCATCCCGGCCCGCAGGTCCTCTACCTCGCCCCGCCACGCCTCACCCTCGCCACCGCCCCCGCCCCCGCCGATGCGGCGGGCAAACGCCTGCGCGATCGGGCCGAGGATCTTGACGGCCGTGTAGCCGAGGATCCCCATGATCGGGATCGCCCCGCCGATGATCGCCAGCAGCTGACCCACGCTGGGACCATCGTTCACGCCCTGCACCAGCGTCACGGCGGCGGTCAATGCACGTCCTCGCGCTCGGCCTGGCCGCGGGTCAGCAGGCGTTCAGTGAAGTCCACCCGCTCCTGGGTCTCGGCGAGGGCCTGCTGTAATCCATCCACCTGGTCCCGCAGCGCGGCCAGCTCCTCCTCGACCTGAGGCGAGAGCGTGGCACCCTTGTAACGGGCCCGCAGGCCCTGCACGATGGCCCAGGCGATCACCCCGGTGGTGATGATCCCCGTCAGCATCCCCGCGATGGCGACGATCGCCTGTCCCGGATCCATGTGGTTATCCCCGCGGGAGCTGTTCAGGCGCGCGCTGCTGCGCCAGCAGCCGCTCGGTGAAGTCCAGGCGCTCCTGCGTCTCGGCCAGCTGGTGCCGGACCTCGTCGAGGCCGGCGCGGAGTTCCTGCATCTCGGCCGCCATTTCCTCGTCAGCGTCCCCGGCGTTGACCCGGATCGCATGCGCGATGGCCTTGCCGATCTCGGACCGGGAAATGAAGACCAGCCCGATCATGACGAAGAAGCTGATGGGGATCAGCACTTCCGCGCCGCTCATCCAGCCTCCTTGCGCCTGCGGTGTCTCGGGTCCCTCGGGGCGGGACGGTCCCCTCGGTTTGGGCCCGTACGGGGGCATGTTTCAACTTGTTTCATGCCCATCGGGGGGGTCCCGGCCTAGGACTCGGGCGATCGCTTGAGCTGCACCAGCCGCTCGCGGGCCAGGCGCCGCCCCGTCGGGGTGGCCGCAAGTCCGCCACCGGCAGTCTCCCGGTAGCGGACGTCCATGGACCGCCCGATCTCGCCCATGGTGTCGATGACCTCATCGACCGGGATGGGAAAGCGCACGCCGGCCAGCGCCATCTCGATGCCCGCGAGGGCGATCGCGCCCCCGGTCGCGTTCCGGTAGACGCAGGGGACCTCCACCAGGCCGCCGAGCGGATCGCAGACCAGTCCCAGGGTACCCTGCATCGTGAGGGCGGCTGCGTGGGCGGCGACCGTAGGGGAGCCGCCGAGCAGTTCCACCCCTGCCGCCGCCGCCATGGCCGCGGCGGCGCCGGTTTCCGCCTGGCACCCCCCTTCGGCCCCGGACAGGGAGGCCCGGTGCGCCACCACGGCGCCCACCATCCCGGCCGTGGCCAGGGCGCGCACCAGCGCTGCGTCGGTCACCGGACGATGCTTGGCCAACCCGAGCAGGACGCCGGGCAGCACGCCGGCGCCACCCGCCGTAGGTGCCGCGACGATGACCCCCATCGCCGCGTTCACCTCCTGGACCGCGAGGGCGGAGGCGAGCACGTCGGTGAACACGGTCCCGGCCAGGGGACCGGCGGGCCGGGTGAGCAGTGCCGCATCGCCCCCGACCAGGCCACTCACGCTGCGCAGGTCCCCGGGCAGCCCGCGCGCGATGGCGTGCCGCATGACACCGAGGGCCCGGGTGAGGGCGGCCTCGACTTCGTCCCGGGTCCGCAGGCCGGCCTCGGCCTCGAGGCGGAGTCCCAGCTCGCCGAGGGTGATGCCTTCCTGTTCGGCCCGCTGGACCAGGTCGCCGAGCGATTCGAACATCAGGCGATCCTCGCGAGCGAGCGCAGCTGGCTGACCGCCGGGAGGGCGCGGATCACGTCCAGCGTCTGGGGATGTGGAGCCTGGTCCAGCTCGTAGATGTGGATCGCCTCCCCGCCCTTCTGGCGCCGGGAGACCTTGATGGTCGCGATGTTCTCGCCCTGGCGCGCGAGGGCGCTGGTGACCGCGGCGACGATCCCCGGCACATCCTGCGCGACGAACACGAGCGTGGGCAGGGTCCCGTTCACCTCGACGGGGAAGCCGTCGATCTCCGTGATCTGGATGCGTCCCGCGCCCAGCGACGACCCGGTGACCACCGCGTGGTGCTGGTCGCGCCGGAGGGTGATCCGGGTGGTGTTGGGGTGGTGCTCGCCGCGCAGCTTGGTGTTCCGGAATCGGATGTCGAGCCCGGCGGCGGCGGCCAGTTCGATGCTCTCGCGGAGGCGCTCATCGTCCGGGAAGAAGCCGAGCAGCCCCCCGGCGATGGCGCGGTCGGTGCCATGGCCGGTGCCGGTCCGGGCAAAGGAGCCGTGCAGCTCCACCTCGGCAGTGTCGGGCTGGCCACCGATGAGGCCCCGGGCGAAGAGGCCGATCCGGCACGCGCCGGCGGTATGCGAGGAGGAAGGCCCGACCATGACCGGGCCGATGATATCGAGCAGGGAGATCATGTCGGGGAACTTACGGCATAGGCGGTACCGGGAACAGGGAATGCCCCGGCCCGCGACCCCGGCCTACATCAGCTCCACCTGCCGGATCACGCCGAGGCTCAGGGCGATCTCGGTGCTGTCGTCGCCCAGGGGGTGGAGGTAAACCTCGTGGGCGGTGACATGGGTGTCCACGCTGGTCGGGACGCCGGTCACCTCCTGGCCGTCCTGGGTGACGATCCGGACCGGCAGCTCGTTGCTGCTGGCGTACCCAAGGACCGAGACGATCTGCTCGTAGCTCATGGGAGCCCTCCCGCGTCGGAATCCGCCGCTAGCCGATGGCGGCGATCACGCCGCCCATGCCGCCCTCGTCGGTGGGGGGCCGGTACACGGGCCCCTGGTCCATCGGGGGCATCACGCCGAAGACGCTCTGCGACCGGAGGACGGCCTCCACGGCGGTGAGCAGACCCTCCAGTTCCTCGGTGCCCTTGCGGAGGGCGTAGCGATACAGCCAGCGGTACCAGAACAGGGCCCCGCCGCCGAGGGCCGACGCGGCGGCGAGCCCGGGGAGGAAGGCCAGGCCACCCAGCGCCAACCCGGCGGCGCCGGCCGCCGTCCCGACGGTGGCCCCGGTGGCGGCCAGGGCGGCGGCGATCCAGCCGTCGGCCACGAGGTTCTTGCGCAGGCCGGAGCGCAGGTCGCCATAGATGGTGATCTCGCAGCCGCCCCCGGCCGGCAGCGGTCGCAGGGTCAGGTTGAGCTGGTACAGCTCCAGTTGGTACATCCGGTAGGTGAAGGGCGTGTAGGCCTCGGTGGACCCGGCCACCATGGACTTCATCATGTTCGGGATGGTGAAGACCAGCACACCCCCGTCGAGCGGATGCCCCCCGACCGTGTCCCGCAGGCTCATCAGGTACGGCCGCGCCGGGCAGACCCGGCCGAGGGCCTCGAGCACGGTGCGTGGCGCGCCGCGGATCACCCGCGAGACCGAGATGCTGCGCGCGCTGGTACCGAGCAGGCGCGTGGTGAGCCGATCCTGGCGGGTGCCCGTCACGGCGACGGCCGGGGCGTTGGCGGCCGGCTGCTCCGCGAGGGCCAGGGCCACGAACTCGGGCGCGATCCCGACCTCCTGCGCGGCGGCCTCGACGTCGCGCAGCCGGTAGCCACCGGTGGGCAGCGCGCTGGTGATGCCCGTCAGGCCGGTCCCCTCGCGGGAGCGCTGCTCCAGCCGGGTCGCGGCATCGGCCTGGAGCTGTGCCGCGCGCAGCCAGATGGCCTCGGCGCGCTCGACCGGGATCACCTGGTCAGGTGCGCCGCCCGCGACGGCCGGCCCGGCCTTCTCCACGGCGCGTCCCAGCGCCTCGGCGAGCTCCTCGCCCGTCGCGAAGCGTTCCGCAGGGTTCTTGCGGAGGCAGCGGTCGATGACCTCGACCAGCGCTCGCGGCACCCCGGGCGCCACGCTGGCGAGCGAGGGAGCCGGCCGCGAGGCGACGGCGAGGAGGACGGCGGCCGGGTTATCGCCCTCGAAGGGCAGCCGGCCGGAGAGCGCGTAGAACCCCACCACGCCGAGGGAGTAGAGGTCACTCCGGCCATCCACTCCCTCGCCGTTGGCCTGCTCGGGACTCATGTAGTGCACGGTCCCCACGAGTTCACCAGCCTGGGTCAGCCCCGAGGCATGGGTGTCGCGGGCGATGCCGAAGTCCGTCACCACGGCGCGGCCGCTGCCACGCTCCACCATGATGTTCGGCGCCTTCACGTCCCGGTGGACCACGCCCCGAAGGTGCGCGTACGCCAGGGCCCATGCCGATTCCCGCAGCCAGCGCACCACCTCCACGGCCGGGAGCGGGCCCCGGTCCCGGACGCGCTCGGCCAGGTTCTCCCCCTCGATGAACGCCATCACGAAGTAGGCGCAGCCGTTGGCCTCCTCGGCGCGGTAGATCGGCACGATGTGGGGATGGGAGAGCTGGGCCGCGGTCCGCGCCTCGCGCAGGAACCGCTCCCGCACGGTGGCATCGCCGGTCAGGTGCGGGGGGAGCACCTTGATGGCCACCGGGCGCTCCAGCCGGAGTTCCCGGGCCAGGTACACCACGCCCATGCCGCCGCGGCCGAGCTCCCGCTCGATCTGGTAACTCCCGGCGAGCAGGGGTTCGAGCGCGAGGCGGACGGGATCGGTCATGGTCAGTTGGTCAGGGGGCCGGGCGCGCCGGGTGGCAGCGACCGCGGGGGGCCCAGGGTCTCGTCAATGAAGTTGGTGATCAGGGTGCGCAGGTGCAACGTGGTGTTGCCCCCGAAGATCCCGTGGTTCCGGTTGGGGTAGGCCATGAAGTCGAAGGCCTTGTTCGCGGCGACCAGGCGGTTGAGCAGGTTCTCCGAGTTCTGGTAGTGCACGTTGTCATCGCCGGTGCCGTGGATCAGCAGCAGGCGCCCCCGCATCCGGTCCACGTAGCTGAGCGGCGAGCCCTTGTCGTATCCGGCCTGGTTGTCCTGGGGCAGGCCGTTGTAGCGCTCGGTGTAGATGTTGTCGTAGAACTTCCAGTGCGTCACGGGCGCCACGGCGACGGCCATGCGGTAGACGTCCGGGGCCTGGAACAGCCCGTTGAGGCTCATGAAGCCACCGTAGCTCCAACCGAAGACCCCCATCCGGGTCGAGTCCACAAACGCCCACCGGCCCATGACCCGCGCGGCGGCGGCCTGGTCCTGGGTCTCGACCACGCCAAGCTGGCGATAGACGATCTTGCGCCAGGCCCGCCCGCGCATGCCGGTGCCCCGGTTGTCGATGCTGGCGACGATGTACCCCTTCTGCGTGAGCAGGAGGTTCCAGAGGTAGTTGGTGCCGCCCCAGCTGTCGAGCACCGTCTGCGACCCCGGCCCGCCGTAGTTCGAGAAGAACACGGGATACCTGCGCGAGGGGTCGAAGTCCGCCGGCTTCATCATCCAGCCGTTGAGGCGAACGCCGTCGCCGATGTCCACCTGGAAGAACTCCGCCGGCCCCTTCCGCAGCGCCCCCACCCGCTCCCGGAGCTGGGCATTGGCCACCAGCGTCCGCAGCGGGCGATGCTCCGGCAGGGTGACCAGTTCCGTCACCGGCGGCGACCCGAACCGGGACCAGGTGTGGAAGGCCACGCTGGCGTCCGGGGCGATGTTGTAGGCGTGGGTGCCGGGCTGGTCGGCGGGGGTCAGGCGCTCCGCCTCGCCGCGGCCATCGAGCCGGACGCGGTAGAGATAGCGCTGCGTCGGGTTCTCCGGCGAGGCGATGTAATAGAGCCACCCGCCCGCGGTGTCCACCGCCGCCTGGCCCGCGACATCGAACGCGCCCGGGGTGAGCGGCGTCAACTGGCCGCCGTCACGGGCCACCCGGTACACGTGCCGCCAGCCATCACGCTCACTCTCCCAGAGAAAGCTCCGCCCGCCGTCCAGCCAGGGGGTCTCGTCGGGAAAGTCCACCCAGGCGCTGTCGCGCTCCTCGAGCAGCGGGCGGACGCGCCCATCCCGCCGGGCGCCCAGGTAGACGATGTCGGTGTTCTGCAGCCGGTTGAGCTGCTGGATGATCACCTCGTCGCTGCTTGCCGCCCACTCCATCCGGGCCAGGTAGTGGTTGCGCGGGTCGCCGGGGACCGGAAACCAGGTGGTGCGGCCGCCGGCCGCGGGCACCACGCCCACCCGGGCGGCGGAGTTGGACTCGCCGGCCTTGGGATACTGGATCTCGATCGCCTGGGCGTAGAGCGAGTCGGTATCGTTGATGAGGGTGAAGTTGCGCACGCTGTCGGCGTTGAGCTGCCAGAAGGCGATGCTGCGGCCGTCGGGGCTCCAGCGCCAGCCGTCGCGCAGGTCGAGTTCTTCCTCGTACACCCAGTCGAAGGTGCCGTTGATGATCGTGCGCGAGCCGTCGCGGGTGAGCTGCACCACCCGGCCGGTGGCCAGCTGCTCCACGTACAGGTTGTTCTCCCGGACATAGCCCACCCGCCCGCCGTCGGGGGAGAACTTGGCGAACATCAGGGTGGATGGCCCGGCCCGCGGCCCGCCCAGCTTCCGCAGCCGCCAGGTGCGCAGGTCGAGCGCCCAGTAGTCGCCGCGGGTGTTCTGCCGCCACACCGGCGCGCTGTTGGTGAACACCAGCAGCTGCCGCTCGTCGGCCGACCAGAGGTAGTTCTCGACCGTGAGCGGCACGCTGTCGCCCCGCGGGATGAGCCGCGTGGCCGGCACCAGCACGGTGCGCGCCCCGCTCGCCACGTCGTAGCGGACCAGGTCCTGCCCCCCCTTCCCCTCCCGGGACAGCTCGAGCGTGGTGTACGCCGCGCCCCGCGCGAGCCACCGCGCCGGCCCGAAGAACTCGGGGCGGAAGTCGCCGGAGGCGTACACCCGCTCGATGGTGAGCAGGCTGGGGTCGGCGGCCTGGCCGTGCAGCCCCCGCGACGGGAACAGCACCAGAGCAAGGCCGAGCAGGGAGCAGCAGCGGGAGCGGGACGGCATCCGCACGGGCACCTCGGATCGGGAGGACAGGGTGCGCGACCGGGCTAAGGTCGTGCTTCCTCCACCGCCCGGCTGGCCGGCACGATGTCGAGCTCGGCCAGCAGGGGATCGGCGGAGGTGTTGAGCAGGTGGACCAGGACCTCGAGGGTACTCACCTCGACGGCGACCTGGCCCGCCCCGGGGGTCTGCTGGTAGCGGGCCCGGAAGGACTCCAGCTCCTGCAGGCTCAGGAAGCCGGGCACGACGGTGCGCCCGTTCTGCGTGAAGGTGAGATAGCCGCCGTCGGCCGCCTTGGCCATGAACACCGGCGTGCCTGGCACCTCGGTCGGCTTGCCCTGGGCCGCGAGCACCCGGGTGGCCGCGGCGACCTCGTCGGGATCGGGCACGTAGGCATACTCGACCTGCTGGCCGGTGGAGAACAGCCGCAGGGTGTTCCCCAGTGAGGCGGCGCGGATCACCACCTGCCTGGCCAGGTCCGGGCGCTGCCGCCGCAGGTTGCCGAGGAACCCGTTGGCCGTGCCCCGCCGCAGGAAGAGCCCGACCACCGGCTTCCCGCCACCCGGCGGCGTAGCCACCACGGGCGTGCCACGGGCATCCATGGCGATGAACACGGGCACGTCGCGCAGCACCTCGATGGCGCGCCCGGGCGAGCTCGGCCCCTGGGCCGAGAGTGGAAGCGCCACCAGGGCGGCGAGCAGGGAGGGACGAAACGAGGGCAGCACGGTCATCCTGTAGGACGGGTGGTGAGGGGAGCGGGTTCCAGGCGGAAGTTAGCGGTCCCGACCCCCGCCGGCCTCCCGCCAACGTTCCAGATCGCCCACGCGGGACTCCAGCCGGGACAGCCGGTCGTCGGCCGGGGCGGCTGCGTCCGCCCGTGACGCTGGGGCGGGGGCCGCGGCGGACCCCGCCGCCGGGGCGGGCAGCTGGAGCGAGGGCGGGAGCGTCAGGCCGGTGGGCGGAAGGGGTGCCCGCCCCCCGGCGGCCCGCAGGATGGCCCGCCCCGGCGCCCCGGCCCAGACCAGGCGGAAGAGGCGTTCCCCGATCGGCGCCCGCAGCGGACTCCGAACGATCCCGATGATGGCGAGCCCGCGCATCACGTAGGCCGACACGATGATGAACACCCCTGGCCGCGATACCACGAACCACCCGGGGCGCACCTCGGTCCGCATCGCGGTCTTGACCCACCACTGCAGCGCGTAGGTCGCCGTGAACATCACCACGAGGACGACGAGCTGCCGGCGCCGCCGGGCCACCGCGCCGCTGTCCGCCCGCAGCTGGGCACGTTCCGCCTCCCGCTCCGCCAGGATGGCGCGGAATCCCGCCTGGATGTCGGCGACGTCGAACCCGCGCTGCCGCAGGCGCCGCGCCTGTTGCAGCGTCTGGGCCAGCCGGCCCCACACCACCGCCGCAAACAGCACCACGGGCAGCACCACGTCGAGGTCACCGCCATAGGCCTCACCCAGCACCAGGAGGAGCAGCCAGCCGATGACGGTTGCGCCCACCAGGATGAGCGACGCCTGCCCCGCGTCCTGCGCGAAGAGCCGCACCGGCAGGGGCACCTCCGGGCCGGCGAGTTGGGCGGTCTCCAGCGCCTCGACCAGCGCCTCTGCCGTGGCGAAGCGCTGCCCGGCCTCCTTCCGCACCAGCTGGTCGATCGCCGCCGCCAGCGCGGCCGGCACATCGGGACGGAGCGAGGCGATCGGCGGTGCCGGCTCGGTCAGCTGCTTGACGAGCAGCTGCTGGGTGGACGTGCCGGTGAAGACCGGCCGGCCGGTGAGGGCAAAGTAGGCCGTTAGCCCGAGGGAGTAGAGGTCGCTCCGCCCGTCGACGGCGTCGCCGGCGGCCTGCTCGGGACTCATGAACTCGGGGGTGCCCACCACCTCGCCCACCCGGGTGAGGCCCGGCCGCGCGGCCCCCGGGGTGATCTCCCGGGCGATGCCGAAGTCGGTCACCAGCGCGCGCCCGGTGGCCCGCTCGATCAGGATGTTGTCGGGCTTGATGTCGCGGTGGACCACCCCCCGCCCGTGGGCATAGGCCAGCGCGTACGCGGCGTCCTGGAGCAGCCGGACGGTCTCCCGGACCGGAAGCGGGCCGCTGCGGCGCACCCGCCCGGCGAGTGACTCACCCTCGATGTAGCCCATGGCGAACGCCAGCAGACCCGCCCGCTCCTCGACGGCGTGCACCGGCACGATGTTGGGATGGGAGAAGGAGGCGGCGGTGCGGGTCTCCCGCAGGAACCGCTCCCGAAGCTCGGCGCTCGCGGCGAGCTCGGCGGGCAGCACCTTGAGCGCCACCGGCCGGTCGAGCTGGCGGTCGCGCGCCAGGTAGACCGCCCCCATGCCCCCGCGGCCGAGTTCCCGCTCGAAGGCGTAGCGGTCGCCGAGCTGGGCGCGGAGGTCGGTCAGGGAGTCGGCGGGGGTGGTCACGGGAGGAAAGGTACTGCCCGCCGGGAGGGTCCCGCGAGCGCCGGCCTCAGGCGCCGAGACCGAGGGCCCGGCGCAGGAAGCCGCCGGTCGGGCTGTCGGGCACCCGCGCCACCGCCTCCGGGGTCCCGGCCGCCACGATGGTCCCGCCGCGCTGCCCGCCCTCCGGGCCCAGGTCGATGATCCAGTCCGCGGTCTTGATGACGTCGAGGTTGTGCTCGATCACGAGCACGCTGTTGCCCTTGTCCACCAGGCGATGCAGCACCTCGAGCAGCAGGCGCACGTCCTCGAAGTGGAGTCCGGTGGTGGGCTCGTCGAGGATATACAGGGTACGCCCGGTGTCGCGCTTGGCCAGCTCGGTGGCCAGCTTGACCCGCTGCGCCTCGCCACCGGAGAGCGTGGTGGCCGCCTGCCCCAGGTGGATGTACCCGAGCCCCACGTCGTTGAGCAGCTCGAGCTTCTCCGCGATGCGGCGCTGGGCCTCGAAGAACTCCAGGCCGTCGCCCACGGTGAGGTCCAGGACCTCGGCGATGCTGCGGCCGCGGTAGCGGACCTCGAGCGTCTCGCGGTTGTAGCGCTTGCCCTTGCACACCTCGCACGGCACGTAGACGTCCGGCAGGAAGTGCATCTCGATCTTCACCAGCCCGTCGCCCTCGCAGGCCTCGCAGCGCCCTCCCTTCACGTTGAAGGAGAAGCGCCCCGGCCCGTAGCCGCGGAGCTTGGCCTCCGGCAGCTGCGTGAACAGCTCGCGGATGGGCGTGAAGAGCCCGGTGTAGGTCGCCGGGTTGCTCCGCGGGGTCCGGCCGATCGGGCTCTGGTCGATGTCGATCACCTTGTCGAGGTACTCGAGCCCCTCGAGGGCGGTGTGGGCGCCAGGAATGACCTTGGCGCGGTAGAAGTGCCGCGCCAGCGCAGCGTAGAGGATGTCGGTGACCAGGGTCGACTTGCCTGATCCCGACACGCCGGTGACGGCCACGAAGCGGCCGAGGGGGATGTCGACATCCAGGTCGCGGAGGTTGTTGGCCCGCGCCCCCGTGAGCCGGAGCCGGCGGGCCGGGTCGCCGGTGCGCCGCCGCGGCGGCGCCGGGATGCGCAGCTCATGGCGCAGGTAGCGGCCGGTGAGCGAGTCGCGGTGGGCGAGCACGTCGTCCACCGTGCCCTCGACCACGACCTCGCCACCGAAGCGGCCCGCCCGCGGCCCGAGGTCCACCACGTGGTCGGCCGCGCGGATGGTGTCCTCGTCATGCTCGACGACCAGCACGGTGTTGCCCAGGTCGCGCAGGTCACGCAGCGTGGCCAGCAGCCGCTCGTTGTCGCGCTGGTGCAGGCCGATGCTCGGCTCGTCCAGCACGTAGAGCACGCCGGTGAGCCGGCTGCCGATCTGGGTGGCCAGCCGGATCCGCTGCGCCTCGCCCCCGGAGAGCGAGCCCGCCGAGCGGCCAAGGGTGAGGTAGTCGAGCCCGACGTCGCGCAGGAAGCGCAGCCGGTCGCCGACCTCCTTGAGGATGGGACCGGCGATCTCCGGGTCGAGCCCCGCGCGGCCCTCGCCCCGGAGGGGCAGCCCCGCGAAGAACTCGTAGGCCTCCGACACGGGGAGGTCCACGATCTCGCCGATGCCCCGGCCCGCGAGGTGCACGGCGAGACTCTCCGGCTTCAGCCGCTTGCCCCCGCAGGCCCGGCACGGCTCCTCGACCATGAACTGGTCGAGCTGGGTGCGGACCGCGTCGCTGGAGCTCTCCCGGTAGCGGCGGGAGACGTTGGCGACGATGCCCTCCCACTCGCTCTCGTAGTCGTCCCGCGCGCGCGCGCCCTCCACCTGGTACTTGAGGCGCTTCCCGGGCGCGCCGTGCAGCAGCGCCTGCTTCGCGGCGGCGCTGTGGTCCCGCCACGGGGCCGCCAGGTCGAACTTGAAGGCCTTGGCCAGGGTGGGCAGCACCACCTTCCGCAGGTAGCCGGTCGGCTCGCCCCACGGGAGCACCACGCCCTCGAGGATCGAGATGCTCCCGTCGCCCAGGATCAACTCGGCGTTGACTTCCCGCCGCACCCCGACGCCGTGGCACTCGCCGCACGCCCCGAACGGGGAATTGAACGAGAATTGCCGCGGCTCGAGCTCGGGCAGCGACAGCCCGCAGGTGGGGCAGGCGAAGCGCTCGGAGAAGGTCACCGGCACCGGGCGCCCGCCCTTGGCACCGTGCCGCATCACCTCGACCATGCCGTCGGCCACCTTGAGGGCGGTCTCGATCGAATCGGCGAGCCGGCCGCGATCGGCCGGCCGCACCACCAGCCGGTCCACCACCACGGCGACGTCATGGTTCTGGCGCCGGTTGAGGGCGGGCACCGCGTTCACGTCGTGGGTCTCGCCGTCCACCCGCACCCGCACGAAGCCGCGCTTCTGCACGTCCTCGAAGAGGTCCCGGAACTCGCCCTTGCGGCCTCGGACCAGCGGCGCGAGCACCTCGATCCGGGTGTCCTCCGGCCAGCCGAGAATGGTCTCGGTGATCTGGCTGGCGCTGGACCGCTCGATCGGGCTGCCGTCGTTGGGGCAGTGCGGCACGCCCGCGCGCGCCCACAGCAGCCGGAGGTAGTCGTAGATCTCGGTAACGGTACCGACGGTGGAACGGGGATTGTGCCCGGCGGTCTTCTGCTCGATGGCGATCGCCGGCGAGAGCCCCTCGATCGCGTCGACGTCCGGCTTCTCCATCAGCCCCAGGAACTGTCGCGCGTACGCCGAGAGCGACTCGACATACCGTCGCTGCCCCTCGGCGTAGATGGTGTCGAAGGCGAGCGACGACTTCCCCGAGCCCGAGAGCCCGGTGATCACCGTGAGCCGGTCGCGCGGGATCCGGACCGAGACGTTCTTGAGGTTGTGTTCGCGGGCGCCGCGGACGACCAGGTATTCCTGAGCCATAAGCAGGGGAACGTATCCGCGGCGGGAGGGGGATTCAATCCTCGGAAACCCCTGCCCTGCCGGGGAGCGGCGCGAAAACGACTACCCCGCCCGGGTGACCTGGTACAGCGCGGCCACCAGGTACAGCACCAGCGGCCAGTGACCGAGCACCCAGCGGACGCCGTGCCGCACCCGCTGGCCGGCGCGGGACCAGGCGATGTGGGCGCCTGCCGCGCCAAGCCCCAGCGGCAGCAGGTAGAGCGGGATACCGAGGGGGCCGAGCCGGTCGAACGGAAGCCGGGAGAACAGCGCCAGCAGCAGCACGATGAATATGGCGCTGAGCGCGTACACCACGAGGCGCCCGGCGCTGAATCGGGCGCGGCTCGAGAGGTCGAGCTCCTCGGCCAGCAGCAACTCGTCCTCGAGCTCCGCCAGCTCGTCGTCGCTCAGCTGGAGCAGGTCCTCATCCCGGAGGGAGGCGATCTCGAAGCTCATGTCAGCTCCCCTGCCGCAGGCAGAGCACGGCCCGCGTCTCGGTGGGCCGGGTGGCGCCCGAAACCCCGACCCCCGGCTTCTGGCCATCGCCGACCTGCAGCCCGGTGCCCCCCATGGTCCACACGTAGAACACCGTCCCGACGTCAGGCCACCGCGCCAGATCGGGCAAGGCGCCGAGCCCCGCCGGGAGCTCCCAGCCCGGGCCCAGGGCGGTACACCACTCCCGGGCCTCGGCGAAGGTCCCCCGCCGCACGAACCCGCTGTCCGTGAGCAGCACCCAGTGCGGGTCGGTGGCCGCGGCGGAATCCACCGGGGTGCGCTTCGCACGCATCCGCGCGTCGATGGCGGCGTTCTGCCGCTCCACGAGACCCCCGAACCAGCCGCGGATCCCACGGGTCAGCGCCGCATCCGGTGCCGCCTGCCCCACGACCACGACCAGCACGAGGATCGCCGCGCCAACCAGGCCCACCACGTTCCAGGTCTTTCGGACCTGTTCCCGGATCCGCCGCCAGAGCCGGTCCGTGTAGTGGTCGGCCACGCCGATGGCCAACGCCGCGGCGGGCACCTGGAACACCGTACCGCCGAGCAGCCGCTGGACCAGGGCGGCGGCGGCCCCCATGGCCCCGAAGCGGAGGACCAGCCGGGTCAGATTGGTGGCGGAGAAGATCCCCACCCGCCGGGAGGGGTTACGGCGGAATTCCAGCAGCTCGCGCACGCGCTCGAGGCGCGCCATCCGTTCGGGTGACGGCGAGCTGACGATCCGGGATGGCGACGGCATGGTCGCAAGGTAGGCACCGCGGGAGGGGTGTTCAACCTCGCCGCGGGGCCTGGTTCGGGCCCGGTGAAAGGCGACCCGGACGGGGCTATTATTCCGGGGCAAGCGCGCCTTCCCTCACCCCTTCGCGAGCGGCTGATGACCACGTACCGGAGCCGGGCCACCGGCCTCGATTCGCTGCTCGATGAGCTGTTCGAGACGACGGGACTCGAGGGCGACCTCCCCCCGGACATCGCCGATGCCGGCTATCCGCTGCGGCCGTTTGCCGGGCAGGCGCCACAGGACGACCTGGTCGCCACGGAGCCCCGGACCGACGAGTCGCCCGCCGAGCGGCTCTATCGGCGGGCGGTCGAGGCGGCCAGTCGCGGACGGGTGAGTGAAGCCATCCATCGCTACCGGGAACTGCTGACCGTGGATCCCGGCAACGTGGGCGCCCGCAACAACCTCTCCGCGTTGCTCGAAACCACGGGCGATCCGGCGGAGGCGCTGGAACAGATCACCGCGGCCCTCAAGGTCGCGCCCGACGACGTCAACATGCTGGTCTCGCGTGCCGCGATCCATGGCCGGCTCAAGAGCTACGGCGAGGCCGAACAGGACCTCCGACGGGCCCTTCGCCTGGCCCCCGACCATCCGCAGGCCCACCTCACCCTGGGGCTGATCCTGTGGCGGAAGGGCGTCCCGAAGGATGCCGCCGAGGCGCTCCGACGGGCGATCGCGCTCGAGCCCGGCAACGCCACCGCCTTCTATTATCTCGGCGAGGCCCTCAATCAGGCGGGCGACCTGCCCGGGGCCCGCGCCGCCCTCGAGAGCTCCGCCAACCTCGGCCCTGACCACGGCCGGACCTTTCGCCTACTCGGGCGGGTGCTCGACCGGCTCGGCAAGCCGGACGAGGCGATGGCGATGTACCGGCGGGCCAAGGCCGTGGGCGACGCATGATCCAGGTCGTCGAACGCGCCCTTGCCGACCTTGCGGTGGATGCCGTGGTCCGTGCCGCGGACGAGACCCTCGGCCCGGTGGGGTCGGTGAGCGTCGCCCTCGACGCCGCGGCCGGGCGGGCCGGGGAGGCCCAGCGGCAGGTCCAGGCGCCGCTCGAGGTGGGCGCTGCGGTGATCACCGGGGCCGGCGACCTCGCGGCCGAGTTCATCCTCCACCTCGTGGTGCGGGGCGCGGAACGTCCGGCCACGCAGCAGACGCTCCGGCGGGCCCTCGCCTCCGCCTGGCATCGGGCCGAGGGGTGGCAACTCCGTTCGGTCGGCGCGGCGCTCTCCGGCCTGGGGCTGGCCGAAGAGGATGCTGCGCTCGCGCTGGTGGAGACCTTTCGGGACCGACCGGACTCGACGGGGTTCCCGGCCGAGCTCCACGTGAGCATCGACCGTCCGGAACATCGCGGGCTGCTTGCGCCCTGGCTCGGCAACGGGGCGCGATGAACCGGCGGACGCTGGCCGGACTCATCCTGCTGGCGTGGCTCGGCTCCCTGGGCTGGCTGGTCCAGCGCCAGTACGGCACCGGCCCGGCCCGGGCCGAAACGGCGTCGCGCTGGCCGGTGCCGCCGGGCTCCGCCTTCCTCGCCGTCCGCCTCGGCGACCGCCAGGTCGGGCTCGCCTCCGCCACCGTGGATACCCTGGGCGACAGCCTCCGGGTCAGCGACCTCACCACGATCGACCTCCCGGCTCTGGACCGCACCCCGCGCCGCACCAGCGCGCGGGTGGTGGCGCTGTACTCGCGCGGGCTGCAGCTGCTCCGGTGGCAGGCCGACGTCCTCACCGAGCAGGGCCGGATCGCCACCGAGGGACAGGTCTCGGGCGACACCCTGCTCACCGAGATCCTGACCGCGACCGGCGCCGCCCCCGAGACCCTGCAGGTGCGGCTGCGCCGGCCGGTGATCCTGCCAGGCGCGATCACCCTCGTGGTGGCATCGCGGCGTCTGCCGCGGGTGGGCGACCGGCTGAATCTCGAGGTCTACGACCCGCTCGACCACGAGGTCCGGCTTGCCCGGTTGCGGGTCACGGCCGAATCGCTGTTCACCGTGGCCGACAGCGCCGAATTCTCCCCCGACCTGCGGCGCTGGGCCGCGGCGCACAGCGACACCGTGCGCGCCTGGCGGCTGGATGGCGCGGAGGCGGGGTTGCCCGTCTCCCGCTGGATCGACGCCGCCGGCCTGCCGGTCCGGGTGGAGCATCCCCTGGGCGCCGTCCTCGACCGCTCCGCCTTCGAGCTGGTGCAGACGAACTTCCGCGCCCAGCAGCGGGCGCCCTGGGACACCGCCGCAAGCGCACCCGACCTGCGGCGCTGGGGCGGCATCCCCGCCCGGCGGGCCGCGCTCCGGGCGCTCGCCAGCCGGCAGGGTGGCCGCCCCATGCTCCAGCCCATCCCCGACGGGATGGCCGGCGGGGGCCAGTCGTGGAGCGCCGACACCCTGGGCCTGGATTCCGCGACGGCCGACGACAGCCTCGCGCCCCCGCCACCGGTGGCGGAGCCGCGGTTGTCCGACGACGGCACGCTGGCGCGCGCGGCGGCCCGGATCGTGGGCGCCGAGCGGCGCCCGGAGGCGATGGCCCGGCGGCTCAATGAGTGGGTCCGCCGCTCGATTACTGTTCGGGAGGGGCCGGGCCAGGCGCCGGCGCCGTTGACGCTGGCGCGCCGCGCCGGGTCGCCGTCGGAGCGGTTGAGCCTGCTGGTGGGCCTGGCGCGCACCGCGGGCCTGCGGTGCCGCCGGGTGTGGGGGCTGGCCCTGGTGGACGGGCGCTGGCAGCTGCGTGGCTGGGCGGAGGTCTGGACGGACCGGTGGCTCGCGCTCGACCCCGACGTCGCGGCCCTCCCGCCCGGCGCCAACCGCGTGCGCCTGGCCACCGGGGGCCAGCCCCGCCTGCTCGATCTCGCCGTGGGCGCGGGGGCGCTCCGGCTCCAGGTTCTCGAGGACGACCGATGATCCGCCTCACCGGCCTGACCAAGCGTTACGGGACGTTCACCGCGGTGGACGCGATCGACCTCCACATCCGCCGCGGCGAGCTGTTCGGGTTCCTGGGGCCCAACGGCGCCGGGAAGACCACCACGATGCGGATGATCGCGGGCATCCTGCAGCCGACGGCGGGCCGGATCGAGATCGCGGGCGACGACCTGGCCCGGATGCCGATCCGCGCCAAGAGCCGCCTCGGCTTCATCCCCGACCGGCCCTTCGTCTACGACAAGCTCACGGGGGCGGAATTCCTGCGGTTCGTGGCGGCGCTCTACGGGCAGGACGGCGAGCCGATCGAGCGGCGGATGGCGGAGCTGCTCGACCTCTTCGAGCTGACCCCGTGGAAGGACGAGCTGGTCGAGAGCTACAGCCACGGCATGCGCCAGAAGCTGATCATCTCGAGCGCCCTGCTCCACAAGCCGGAGGTGATCGTGGTGGACGAGCCCATGGTCGGGCTCGACCCCAAGGGCCAGAAGTTCCTCAAGGACCTCTTCCGCGCCTTCGTGGAGCGCGGCGGCACGGTGCTGATGAGCACCCACACCCTCGACACGGTCGAGGAGATGTGCGACCGCATCGGCATCATCGCCGGCGGGAAGATCCTGGCCTGCGGCACCATGGCCGAGATCCGGCAGCAGTTCCAGGGCGGCGACCAGAAGCTCGAGGAGCTCTTCCTCAAGCTCACCGGCGGCATCATCGAGCGGGAGATGGATGCCATCCTCGAGTGAGCTGCCCCAGCCGTCGCTGCAGACGATCACCACCCCCAAGTGGCGCAGCGCGCTCAACCGGCTGCGCCAGGAGCGCGCCGGGGGGAACGGCAAGTTCTTCCTGCTCGCGCTGGTGGCCCTCGGCTTCTGGGCCGCGGTGTTCGGCCTCAGCTACAAGATCCTGCGCTACATCCAGTCCACCAGCGAGGTCGGCGTCCCCCTGGCCGCCAAGTTCCTGAGCATCATCCTGCTCGCCTTCGCGTCGCTGCTGCTGCTCTCCAACCTGATCACCGCGCTGTCGAGTTTCTTCCTGGCCAAGGACCTCGACCTGCTGGTCTCCTCGCCCACCGACTGGCTGCGGCTGTACCTGGCCAAGCTGGGCGAGACGCTGCTGCACTCCTCCTGGATGGTGGCGCTGATGGCGGTACCCATCTTCACCGCCTACGGCATGGTCTTCAGCGGCGGCCCGCTCTTCCCGCTGGTCGTGATCGGCGCCCTGCTGCCCTACTTCATCCTGCCGTCGGTGGTGGGCTCCGCGATCACCCTGGTCCTGGTCAACGTCTTCCCGGCGCGGCGCACCCGCGACCTGCTCAGCCTGATCGCGCTCGGCGCCTTCGGCGGGCTGGCGCTGCTGTTCCGCCTGGTGCGGCCCGAGCAGCTGGTACGCCCCGAGGGGGTGCGCAACCTGCTCGACTACCTCTCCGCGCTGCAGGCGCCGACCAGCCCCTTCCTGCCGAGCGAGTGGGCCACGGCGATGATCATGAACTGGCTGCGGCAGGTGGCCGACCCGCTGCCGGTGGTGCTGCTGTGGACCACCGCGCCCGCGTTCATCGTGCTGGGCGCCATGCTGCACGCCCGGCTCTACCACGCCGGCTACTCCAAGGCCCAGGAGGGCGCGGAGAAGTTCGTCCGGGCGCGGGGCTGGTCGGGGGTGATGGCGCGGCTCTTCCGGGGGATGCCGCCGGCGCGCCGCGAGTTCGTGCTCAAGGACCTGCGGGTGTTCTTCCGTGACACCACCCAGTGGAGCCAGCTCATCCTGCTTGCGGTGCTGCTGGTGGTCTACGTCTTCAATATCAAGTCCCTCCCGCTCTTCTCGGGCGAGAAGGTCCCGGTGTTCCTGGTGTCGCTGGTGGTGTTCCTGAACCTGGGCCTGGCCGGGTTCGTGCTTGCAGCCATCGCGGCCCGGTTCGTCTTCCCCGCCGTGTCGCTCGAGGGCAAGCAGATGTGGCTGCTCCGCTCCAGCCCGCTCGACCTCAAGGCCCTGCTGTGGAGCAAGTACTGGACGGGCACCCTGCCCCTGCTGATCCTGGCGGTCGCGATCACCTTCAGCACCAACTTGCTGCTGCGGGCCTCGCCGTTCATGATGGCCATCAGCCTCGGCACCATCGTGCTGCTGACCTTCGCCATCAGCGCCATGGCCCTGGGCTTCGGGGCGCTCTACCCCCGCTTCGACACCGAGAATGCCGCGCAGATCCCGACCAGCTTCGGCGGGATGGTGTTCATGATGTCCGCCATCGTCCTGCTCGGCATCGTGCTGGTGCTCGAGGCGGCGCCCGTCCTCGGGTATCTCCGGGCGCAGCTGCAGGGTTACGCCCCGGTCCCGGGCCCCTGGATGGTCGGCTCGCTGGTCGCGGTGGTGGGCGTGTGCGTCGCCGCCACGATCATCCCGCTCCGCCTGGGCCTGCAGCGCATCGAGGCCATGGAGTTCTAGGGACCCCCGCCCCCGGGCGGACGCCCGAAGTTCCCTCCACCTTCACCACCGTTTCACCGCGCGAGTCTTATCCTCCTGCCTGACACCCCGGCGTGCGGCCCGGCGGACCCGCCGCCCTGGTCCGCCGCGGGGACCGCAAGGAGGGTCCGATGACACGCGTGCTGCGCGGCCTGCTGGTCGGGCTGGGCCTCGGCCTCACCCTGGCGTCCGCCGCCGGCGCCCAGGACGCACCGCCACGCCGGCAGGGGTTCTGGTTCCACCTCGGGCTTGGCTACGGCACCGCCGACTTCAACTGTGACAACTGCGGCACCACCTCCCGGGAAGGCGGGCTCGCCGGCACCGCCGCCGTGGGCGGCACGCTCAGCCCGCAGCTGTTGCTGGGTGTCGAATCGGACGGCTGGTACAAGGACGAGAGCGGGATCAAGGTGTCGTACGGCTCGCTCAACGCGGTAGCCTACTACTACCCGATGCGGTCGGGGGGACTCTTCCTCAAGGCGGGCGGCGGGCTGGCCACCTACCGGTTCAGCAACGGCGGTTCGGTCGACGATACCGGGCTCGGCCTGCTGGGCGGGGTGGGGGTGGACGTGCCGATCAGCCGCTCGGTCTCGCTCACCCCCACCGTGACGTTCAATGCCGCCATGATGGGCGACAACCAGGGCGCGCAGGGAGTGACGATCAACTGGCTCACCCTGGGCGCCAGCGTCACGATGCACTAGCCGGCCCTGACGCGCCTCAGCGTCCCGCGAGGATCGCCGCGTACACTTCGCGGTCGATGTTCCCGCCGCTGAGGACGACGCCCACCTTGCGCCCGCGCAGGCGGTCCCGCTCCAGCGCCAGTGCCGCGAGGGGCGCCGCGGCGGCGCCCTCCGCCACCTGGTGGATGTCGCTGAAGCAGGCCCGCATGGCCTCGCGGATGCCCTCCTCGCCGACCTGCACCACCCGCTCCGCCCCGCGGCGGATGATCGCGAGCGCCTCGGGATCCGGTGACCGGGTGGCGATGCCGTCGGCAAAGGTGTCGGCGCGCTCCGTGGCCACCGGGTGGCCCGCCTCGAACGAGAGGGCATAGGCCGGCGCCCGCTCCGCCACCACCCCCACGACCCGCGTGGCGCTGCCGAGCGCGTCGCGGGCGGCGATCACGCCGCAGATCCCCGAGCCCATCCCGATCGGCACGTACACCGTGTGCAGGCCGGGCACCGCCCGCAGCCACTCCAGCCCGTAGGTGGCCACGCCGCGCACCAGGAGCGGGTGAAACGAGGGGATGAGGTGTAGCCCCTCCCGTTCCGCCAGCTGCACGCTGTGCTCCCGGGCCGCCTGGAAGTCATGGCCCGCCTCCACCAGCTCCGCGCCGAGCGCCCGCATCGCCCGGTTCTTCTCCCGGCTGTTCCCCTGCGGCACCACGATCACGGCCCGCAGGCCCAGGCGCCGCGCCGCGAAGGCGATGCTCTGGCCGTGGTTGCCGCGGGTGGCCGTGATCACCCCCGAGAAGCCCGGCTCCTCCCGCCGCAGGTGCTCCAGGTAGTGCAGGCCACCCCGGACCTTGAAGGCGCCGGTGGGCAGGTGGTTCTCGTGCTTGACCCACACCTCGGCCGCGCCGTAGCGCTCCGCCAGCAGCGGCCACGCCAGCTGGGGCGTGGGCAGCAGCAGGCCGCCGAGCCAGCGGCTGGTGGCTTCGAGGTCCTCACGGGTGAACATGCGTGGACTCCGCCGACGGGGTGACGATCAGACAATCTAGTCACCGGGCGCCCACGAGACGCCGTTTTTCGCACCGGACGGCGTTTCGTCGAGCCCCAAGATCCATGAGGTCGGCCAGAGGTTGGGCGTGCGGATCCAGAGCACGTCACCCCAACCTGAGAGGGACCCATGTCAACCCGCACACTCCTCGCCTGCGCGGCCGCCGCCGGACTGCTGGCCGCCTGCAACGGTCCGGAGCCCGTGGCCACGCCCGGGCAGGCCACCTCCCGCGTCGCGCCCGGCGTCGGCGTCAGCCCCGAGACCGCCCGACTGGAAGGCCTGGCCCGGCGCCTGGCCATCGCCCTGGGCGATCCCGCCTTCCGGGCGCGCTTCCGCGCCCGCCTCGAGGCCTCCCCCTACCCCGAGCACAAGCTCCACCTGCAGCGCACCCTGACCGGCGAGGGCGGGGCTGACCTGCGCGCCGTGGCGCGGCTCAACGGCGAACCCGATCGCCAGACCGATTCCGTGCTCGCAGCCGCCCAGGCCCTGGAGGTGTACCTCCCCGTGCCCGCCCACCGGCAGCGCTGGCAGGGCGATGCCGCCCTGCTGGTCGCCACGGCGGCGCGGGACGGCGACCTCCCCGTGGCGTTCGACCTCCACGGCGGCCGCCACCTCCTCGACCCCACCCGGCCACCCCAGACGCCGGTGCTGGCCGTGGTCCCCGTCGAGACCGACTTCGACCAGGCCCCCGTGCGCGGCGATGCCACCTGCCTCCCAGGCAGTTCCTGCGGCGGCGGCGGGTCGCTCGTGTCCCCGGGCCTGTACATGACGCAAGCCCATTTCGTGGACGACTTTGAGAGTTGGTTGAAGGGCAGTCCCGAACTTGAGATCCAGATCCTGGGGCAGCTCGGGACCAGCGACTCCCTGACCAAGTATCGCTGCGCGGGGGAGCACCAGCCCAGCCCCTACGCCTGGGATGGTGACACCGACTGGAGCGGCAGCGTGCTCCTCTTCAGCCAGGCCGAAATGAACAGCTATCATCAGACCCATCCCGGCGAGACGATCCGGATCGTGGCCATGGAGGACGACGACACGGCCTGCGAGATGAAGGTCGACTCCAATCGCTGGAGCGCCTTCGTGGGCACCATCGGCCCGCTCTACCAGGATGTCACCGGCGCCATCGATTCCGGCACGGCCGGCCGGTACCTGGCCGCGGGCCGCAGCCTGCGGAAGTTCCTGCACAAGCTGGCCGCGCTGATCAAGACCAACGACGACCTCATCGGGAATGCCATGGAGGACAAGGTGGTCGGGGAATTCCACCCGGGCTACAACTGGATCCTCAAGGCCGACGACAACACGACCAACGGCTGGATCTCCCTGCAGATGAAGTGACACGCCGGCCGGCGCCTCCCCCCGCTGGCCCCACCCCCCAACCCGAGGACTCTGCTCATGCGCTCGACCTGGTTGATGGCCGGCCTCCTGCTCGCGACCTCCACCCTGGCGGGCCAGGCCCCGGAACACCGATGGCAGCTGCAGTTCGGCGCGGTCCACGAGATGTTCGGCGGCGCGTCGGCGGATACCTCGACGATTCCCGGCGCCGACGTGGAGGTGCGACCGGCCTCGCGCGTGGCGTTCGCCGTCGGTCTCCGCCGGGGCTGGGGGGTCTGGGAGGTCGGCCTCGAGCTGGGCTACGGCAGCGGCGCCCTCCGCGCCTCGACCGAGGCCATCCAGGTCGACGACCGGACCGCCGACGTGACCCGCTACCGGGCGGCTTTGCTGGTGGGGCGCCAGCTGGCCCGCCTGGGTGGAGCCACGCTCACCCTGCTCGCGGGGCCGGCGGTGGATCATTGGGAGCTGGGTGGCTACGGTGGCCGGACGACCATCGCGGTCCATGGCGGCCTGACCCTGCGCGTCCCGCTCGGCGCCCGGGTGGCCTACGAAAACCGGCTGCTGGGCGGCCTGGGCGCCTCGCCGTTCCGCCGCGCGGACCTTCCCCCGGAAGCGCAGATCCGGAGCCTCCGCACCCTCGGCGTGGGCGCGGGACTCCGGATCGGGTTGTAGCGGCGCTCAGCGGGCGACGGCGGTGCCGCACCCCTCACAGAACTGGCTGCCCGGCACCAGCGGGGAGCCACAGCTGGCGCAGCCCCCCATGGTCAGCGACCTGCCGCAGCCGGAACAGAACAGGGCGTCCGATTCCGGTCGCGGGCCGCAGCCCGGGCACCGGATGGCCGCGCCAGCCAGCTTCTTCACCCGCTCGGCGATCAGGGCCTCGACCGGATCGCCGGGAGGCTCGGCGGCCGTCGCCGGATCCGGCGCCTTGGGCCCCTCCTCCTGGCGGAGGATTGCGAGGGCCTCGGCGGTGTACCGGCCCTTGAGGGTGTCGTAATCCTCCTCGGAGAGCTTGCCGGTCTCGCGGTCGAACTCGATCTCGCGCAGCGCCGCCAGGGCGATGCCCTTGGGCGTCTCCTCGAGGTCTTCCGGCTCGTCCGCGCCGGGCGGGGCGGTCACGCCCGGGCGGGTCAGCGGACTGATGATGGCGGCCACCACGACCAGCCCCACCAGCACGGCGGCGAGGACTTCAGCGAGCATCACGAGTCGAGCTCCCGCAGTTCACGTTCGAGTCGGGCCAGTTCCTCGGCCGAGGCCGCCGGCGCGGCGTTCACGGCGCGGAGGGCGCCAGGCGCCACCGGGGCGGCATCGGGCCCGGCGGGCGCGGCCTGCAGCCGCAGGGACCGGGTCCGCTGCCGCAGGATCACCAGCATGGCCCCCGCCACCAGGAGGATGGCCACCCCCGGCACCACGTACCCGGCGATGTTGAAGCCCTCGGGCTTCGGCGCCATGAGGATCTTCTCGCCGTACTTCTCCACGAAGGCCGCGACGATCTCGTCCGCGGTCTTCCCCTCCTGGGCCAGGGCCACCACTTCCTTGTGCAGCGCCGGCGAGTAGGTGCAGGTGAAGTCGGTGGTCCGGCAGGTGTAGATATCCAGGGTGCAGCCGCAGGTGCACTGCATCCGCTTCTCGACGCCGGTGATCATCGCGTCGTTGTCGTGCGCGGTCACCCGCTCCCGCGACCGGCCCGCGGAGGCGGGATCGCGCAGCGTCCCCGCCTCGCCCTGGCCCGGCAGGACCTCCTGTCCCTGGCCCGCGCCCGCGCGGGGTGCGAGCCCCGCCAGCACGGCCCCGCCGGCGGCAGCGCGCGACAGGCCCCCCAGGAAACGGCGTCGGTTCATGGTCAGGCCCCCGCCCCGCCGCTGCCGGCGAGCTGCACCTCGTACCCGGCCTGGCGCGGCCGGGCCACCGCCCCCCCGGTGCCGCCGGGCCACATGGTGATCAGCCCCCCGACCACCAGCACCACGCCCCCGATCCAGACCCACAGCACGAGCGGGTTGATCGTGAACCGGTAGACCGCCTCCTCCGTCCCTTCCACCGAGCCGGCGTAGACGATGTACAGGTCCTCCTGGAGCGTGCTCCGGATGCCCACCTCCGTCGAGGGCTCGAAGGACTTCTGCCGCACGCCCGGCGCCGGCTCGGAGAAGTGCTGGCGCTTCTCGGAGTTGATCACCCCGGTCGGGGCCCCGTCCTTGGTCACCTGCACCGACGCCTGGGTCACCACGCGGTTGAGCTGCTCGAACTGCGACACCCCGAGGTGCGTGAAGGTGTAGGTGTGACCGAAGGGACTCTTGAGCGTGGCGGAGTCGCCGGGCCGGAGGGTGGCCTCCATCTCGGTCTTGAAGGCGTACCCCGCGAAGGCGGCGAAGTAGATCACCATCCCGAGGTGTACCACGTAGCCGCCGTAGCGGCGCCGATTGCGGGCCACCAGCTGCAGCAGGGCCGTGGGGATCGACTCGCCATACATCCGGTGCCGCGCCCGGGTGCCGCGGACGAACTCCTGGGTCAGCGTCCCGATCACGAAGCCGGCCAGCGCCAGGGCCATCAGCGCGAAGAAGTCGGTCACCTTGAGGACCAGGAGCACCAGGGCCACCGTCGCGCCGGTCACGAGCGGCCAGGTGAACTGGCGCTTGAGGTTGGCGGTCGAGGCCTTGCGCCAGGCGATGAGCGGGCCGATGCCGGTGAGCCCCAGCAGGAGCAGGCCGAGGGGCACGTTCACCTTGTTGAAGAAGGGCGGACCCACCGAGATCTTGGTGCCCCGCACCGCCTCGGAGAGGATCGGGAACAGCGTGCCCCAGAGCACCGAGAACGCGATGCCCACCAGCAGCAGGTTATTGAAGAGGAACGCCGCCTCGCGGCTCACCATGCTCTCCAGCTGGACGTCGGCCTCGAGCCGGTCCCAGCGGGTGTACAGCAGGGTGAACGCGAGGATCGCGGCGGTCACCAGGAAGCCCAGGAAGAAGTAGCCCACGTTGGACTGGGTGAAGCTGTGCACCGAGGCGATCACCCCGCTGCGCGTGATGAAGGTGCCGAAGATGCTGAGCAGGAACGACCCGATGATGAGGGTCATGTTCCACCGCTTGAGCATCCCCCGCTTCTCCTGGATCATCACCGAATGGAGGAACGCCGACATCGTGAGCCACGGCAGCAGGCTCGCGTTTTCCACCGGGTCCCAGGCCCAGTAGCCACCCCAGCCCAGTTCCACGTAGGCCCACCACATGCCCAACGTGATGCCGATGGACAGGAAGAGCCAGCTCATCAGGGTCCACTTGCGGATGGCCTGCAGCCAGCCGGTGTCGAGCCGGCGGGAGAGCAGCGCCGCGATCGCGAAGGCGAACGGCAGGGTGATGCTGATGTACCCGAGGTAGAGCATCGGCGGGTGGATCACCATGCCGATGTTCTGCAGCTGCGGGTTGAGGCCGTTGCCGTCGGGCGGCGTGAAGGGCAGCCGCTCGAACGGGTTCGAGGCGAACAGCATCACCATCACGAAGAACACGGTGACCGCGCTGGTCACCGCGGCGACGTAGGGCATGAGCGCCCGGTACCGCGCCGGGGTGAGCCACTGGGCCAGCGCCGCGAAGAACGCGAGCACGATGGCCCAGAACAGCAGGGACCCCTTCTGGCCGGCCCAGAACGCGGAGACCAGGTAGTAGCCGGGGAGGTTGCGCGAGGTGTAGGCGGCGACGTACTCGATGTTGAAGTCGTGGACGATGATCCCCTTCCAGAGGGAGATCGCGGCCACCACCAGCACCCCGAACAGGGCATAGACCGCCCGGGTCACCGACAGCGCCAGCTCGGGCCGGCCGTGCCAGCGACCGGAGAAGCCGACGATGGCGGCCCAGCCGCCGATGAGGAACGCGGCCCAGAGGGCAAACTGGCCGAGGAGGGTCATGGGAGGGGCTCCTGCCTAGGATTGGCCGCGGGCGGCCTGCGCGGCCTTGAGGAACTCCTCGAGGGCGCGGGGATGTTCACTGTACTCGGGGCGGGCCTTCTTCGACTCGGCGTCGTAGTGGGCCAGGAAGTCGGCGTAGCTCTTCTTGAGTCCCGCCTGGTCCTGCTGGAACCGGGCAATGGTCCCCTTGATCACGTACCCGAAGAGGTGCCCGGGTTGCTGCTTGAGGATGGTGTCGGCGAGGGCGCGGGCGCCATCCACGTCGCTGGTGTGGAGCATGATGAGCGCCGCATGGTAGCGCGCGTCGGCGTCCACCGAGTCGAGCATGCCGTAGGCCTGGAGCGCCATGGGGGCGAAGCTGGTGACGGTGTTGGCGTCGCCCTGCTCCGCCGAGCGCATGATCCGGTTGAAGAGCCGGTCGAAGCGCTCCCGCGGCGTCATGCTGGCGAGGTCCACGGCGCTCGGGTCATCCGCCCCGGCGGCCAACGGCGCCGTCGCCGCGGCCGCCTCGGGGGCGGGAGTGCTGCCCCTGGACAGCGCGAGCACGGCGGCGCCCACCAGGGCCACGGTCAGCCCGCCCGCCGCAAACCAGAGAATGGGATTCCCTGCCGGGCCGGCCGGCGCAGCCGCCGTCGGCGAGCCGCAGCTGGCGCAGAATCGGGCGTTGGGCGCCAGCGCCTGACCGCACCGGCTGCAGGCTCGCGCGTCGAGCGTCGCGCCACAGTGGCGGCAGAACTTGCCGCCGGATTCCTTGCCGCAACTGGGACAGGTGGCGCTCACCAGGGGACTCCCTATGGAATGGGGCGAGATGCGTGGGACGTGAACGAAAGCCGACTAGGCCGAGCGAGAACGAAAGCTAGGTTCCGGCGGGCCCGATGCAAGCGCCCGGTTTGTCCGAGGTTCGCCGCTCGGATATGAAGAACATCGCGCATGAGAAGAAGTTAGAGAATCCATGAAGAAAGCCTCACCGCGAAATATCTTGACCATTATCCGGAATGGCTTACTGTAGGCGCGAAACCCTTACAACACGGTTAACGCCTATGCGTAGAACGCCGATCCTGTCCCGCCTCGGGTCCCTGGCGCTGCTTGTTTCAGCCGCTGCATGGCTGGGCGCCTGCACCGACACGGTCTACCGCGACCGTCCCCCCTTCAACCCGCCGCCCGATGCCGCCAGCGGCTTCCTGGGCTACTTCTCGGCCAACGAGCAGCAGACCACCTGCGGCAACTGCCACGTGGATCACCAGGGTGACTGGACGAAGCACGGTCACTCCGGGGCCTTCGCGACCCTCGTGAACTCGGGGCATGCGCAGTCCTTCTGCTATGGTTGCCACACGGTCAGCGAATACGGCAACGCGGTGGACAGCGCGGCCGGCTGGAACGTGAAGCAGGACAACGCCTACCATGACGTGCAGTGCGAAAGCTGCCACGGCCCCGGCGAGACCCACGTGAAGACCCCGGATGCCTCGGCGGCCCCGCTCGCCAGCGCCGAGGCCGACACCGGCGCACTCGGCTCCGGCACCTGCGCCGAATGCCACAGCGGCGTGCACCACCCGTTCGTGGAGCAGTGGCGTGAATCACGCCACGGCGAGGCCAATACCCACGCCTCGACCAGCGCCTCCTGCCAGCCCTGCCATGAAGGCCGTGGCGTGCTGCGGGCCTGGGGCGTGACCGCGAATTACAAGGAAAAGAACGACGTCGTGGACACCCTGAACGCGCTCGGCATCACCTGCGCGGTCTGCCACGACCCGCACGGCAACGGGCAGCCCGGGCAGCTTCGCTTCCCCTTGGACGACCCGTCGCTCGAGAACAACCTGTGCATGAAGTGTCACTCGCGCCGGTTCGAGCCCGTGACCACGTCGAATTCCTCGGGCCCGCACGGCCCGCAGGGTCCGGCACTGCTGGGCACCGCCGGCTGGTGGCCCTCCGGCGCGGACACTACGCCGCAGGCGACCTCGCACGGCGACCCGACACTCAACCCGCGCCTCTGTGCCGGGTGCCACGTGAACGCCTTCACGGTCACGGACACCTCGGGCGCCTTCCAGCTGCAGTCGGTCGGGCACCTGTTCCGCCCGATCCCCTGCGCCGACGCCCAGGGCAACCCGCTCCCCGGCTCGGACAATACCTGCGCCTACGACGCCGCGTCGCGGAACTGGTCCAGCTGCACGACCAGTGGCTGCCACGCCAACCCGACGCAGGCGGCCAACGCGCTGAGCGCCAGCCGGTCGGTGCTCCAGACCCTGGTGGCGCAGCTCTGGGTCGA
Organism: Gemmatimonadales bacterium; assembly: GCA_044221045.1. Lineage (GTDB taxonomy): Bacteria > Gemmatimonadota > Gemmatimonadetes > Gemmatimonadales > GWC2-71-9 > JADJOM01. The sequence goes on along the minus strand of JBGAPX010000022.1, from coordinate 5,364 downwards.
CGTGGATGGCGACCGCCTGGTCGACTCCGCGACGGATGGCGGCTACCTGTCGCTGGTCCCGAAGGCCGAGATCAAGTCGGGCGACAACTTCCTGAGCGTGGCCGAGGGTGCGCTGTACAATGTCCAGCTCTGGGGCGAGAACTTCGCCAACCACCCGGACAAGTCCTTCGGCGCCCACAACCCCTTCCTCGCCCAGCGCCAGCTGGCGGCAACGATCGCGGCGATGAAGGCCCAGTACCCCTTCCTCCCGGCGCCCCCGGCCAGTGTCCAGGCGCTGATGGACCAGGGCGTGGCCAAGGCGAAGGCTCGTGGAGCGGCTGTCCCACTCAGCTCGCGCTAACTGAATGACTCTGCATCACGCAGGCACCATCCGCCCCGGCAAGGCTCGCCTTGCCGGGGCGGCTGTCCTTGGGTTCCCCGGAATCCAGGACTCCGTCGCCCGCCAGGGCATCCACCCCGTGGACTCCCTGGTGGACAAGACGCTCTTCGGTGACCGCGTCACCCCCGTCATCCAGTGGGTGTTCCAGCAGGAGCCCTGGGTCATGTGGGGCGGCGTGGTCCTGGGCGCGGTCATCGCCTTCTTCATCCTGCGGTGGCTGTGGCCCCGGCGGCAGGCCATTCTCCACTGGCTCGCCACGCGCAGCCAGGCGGTGAAGCTGGCCATGGTCGGCTCCGCCGTCCTGGCGGTCATGGCCGCGGCCTTCGCCGGCTACGAGGGCTTCCACTTCATGGAGACGGACCGCCGCTTCTGCAACGGCTGTCACATCTTCGTGCCGAGTGGCCAGGCCTGGGTGCAGCCCGACACCGGCTATTACTCGCTCGTGCCCAAGCTCGAGGGCAAGCACGACACCATCAACTGCCACACCTGCCACGCCCTCCAGCCCGTCAAGGAAGCGGTAAAGATGGTGCTGTGGATGTCAGGCGTCCGGGACGAGAAGATCCCGGAGCACGGCAAGGTGCCCCGCACGACCTGCGAAGGGTGCCACGTCCAGGGCGCCGCCAAGGAGACCTGGCAGACCATCGCCACCACCGCCGGGCACCGGACGCACTTCGAGTCCGATTCCAGCGCCCTCAAGGGCAAGGTGGAGTGCCTCACCTGCCACGCCCGGACCGCTCACCGGTTCCTGCCGGCGGACAGCACCTGCGTGCAGAAGGGGTGCCACCTCACGGATGAGACCAGGATCGTCCTGGGTAAGATGCAGGGTCAGAGCGACCTGCACTGTACCCTGTGTCACGAATTCAGCCGGCCCGTGGCGCTCCTCGCCACCCGGGACTCGGCGGCCGGCACCCTCCGGCCGGGCATGGAGGAGTGCTTCTCCTGCCACCAGATGAAGGACCAGCTGCCCAGCTTCACCGCCATCGACGATCCGCATGGCGGCGCCTGCGGCACCTGCCACAACCCGCACACGCAGAAGGTGGCTTCCGACACCAAGCAGTCCTGCGCCACGGCAGGGTGCCACGCCGACTGGAAGAAGATCCCCTTCCACGTGGGCGCCCAGCACAGGAAGCAGGGCGAGACGTGCATCACCTGCCACAACCCGCATCGGTCACGGGTGGATGCCAGCGACTGCACCGGCTGCCATGAAAGCGTCCGCTCCCGGCCCGGCGGCCACTGGCTCACGCCACCGATGCCGTTCGACACCCTGAAGGCGCTGCAGTCCGCCGCGCCGCCGCACGAGGACCCGGTCTTTGAGGAACGGCCCAGCAAGGTGAAGGGCGACGCCCCCCCCGACGACGATCCACCGGAACGGGGGGTGGCGTCGCTGCCCCCCCTTCCGGCTGATTCCTTCTCCCACCCGACGCACAAGAAGCTCGCCTGCCTGACCTGCCACTCCACTTCCACAGGCGAGACCCTGACCTTCGAGCAGCCGCGCGGCTGCCAGATCTGTCACCACCAGGCGCCGGAGAAGAGCGACTGCACCAGCTGCCATGAGAAGGCCAGCCTCCCCGCCGCCACCGCCGTGACCTTCGTGGTCGCCGCGGCGGGCAAGCCGGCACGCGAGCGCACCACCGGGTTTGCCCACGAGGCGCACGACTCGGTGAGCTGCACCGCCTGCCATGCCAAGCGGGTGACCCTGGGCGTCGTGGACTCGGCGCTCACCTGCAAGGGCTGTCACGAGGAGCACCACGAGGCCGGCCGCGACTGCGGCGCCTGCCACCGTACCGCCCAGAGCGTGGCCGCGCACAGCGCGCCGGCCCGGACGCACGTGGCCTGCGATGCCTGCCACACCACCGACCGGGTTGCCTCCCTGCGGCCCACCCGGTCGTTCTGCCTGGCCTGCCATGGCCCGGCGGTGGATCACTACCCGGAGCGGGAATGCGCCACCTGTCACCTGCAGGCGCATCCCGACGACTACCGCCCCAGGCTGCTCCGGGCCCGGAGCACCCGATGACTGCGCGCCCGATCCCCCTGGTGCTCGGACTCGCCCTGCTGGGCGCTGCACCGGGCACCGCCCAGGAGTACCTGGTCCGGTTCGACACCCGGGTCCAGAGCGCCGCGTACCGCGGCGTCAAGCTGGACAGCATCCTCGTCGGGAGCGTGGACACCAGCGCGTCCGGCGGGCTGGTGACCCCGGACGGTTATGCGGTCACCTGCATCCGCGGGCGCACGCACTGCAGCTACTTCCGGGAAGGAGCCGTCCGCCGGAGCGGGCCGCTCACCTCCACCCTGGACCTGACGGCCTGGGGCTTCGGGCTCCGGGGCATGAGCCTCCACCTCAACGGCCGGCTCGGGGTGGATCTCGGTTCCTCGGAGGTCTGGCCCGGCACCCGGCCGGCCCTGCAGCTCAATGAGGGGTATGCCGAGTATGCCTCCTCCCGCCTGACCGGCCGCCTGGGCCGGCAGGTGGAGCGCTCCCGCCTGGGCTACAACGGCTATGACGGGGCCCGGCTGTCATGGCGCTTCCCCGCCGCGGGCCTTGCCGTGATCGGCTACGGCGGCTACGGGCTGGCGCGGGCCAGCGCGCTGCCCGTCACCAGCGACGCGCTCAATCCGCTGGATGAGTTCCAGCCCCGCCAGCGACAGCTCATGGCCGGCGCGGCGATCGAGTGGCAGACCACCCGCATCGAGGCCCGCGCGGACTACCTGCGCGAGGTGGATCGCGATCCGCGCAACCTCGTCTCCGAGCGGGCCGCGCTCTCGGCCACGCTGCGGCCGTACACCGGCTGGAGCCTGACCGGCGGCGCCGAGTACGACCTGGCCTACGGCTGGTGGGGCAGTTCCGACCTGACCCTGCGCCACACCCGGACCTGGGGCGGGGCGGCGGCAGGCGTGCGCCGGTATCGTCCCTACTTCGACCTGTGGACCCTCTGGGGAGTCTTCAGTCCCGTGCCGTACAACGCGGTGAGCGGCTCTGCCTGGGTGACGCCGCTCCATGGCCTGACGCTTCGGGCCGGCGGCGAGCACTATCGCTATGATGACGCGGAGGCCGCCTCGCCGCTCGTGGACGAGGAGAAGGACGGGTGGCGCTGGAATGCCGGGCTGGGCTACGCCCTTTCCGACGCGTGGAGCGTCGATGGCGGGTACCACGCCGAATTCGGTCCCGGTGCCGCGTCGCAGGGTGGCGAGGGGAGCATCAGCTGGCGCCCCGGCCGGGCGGTGTCCATCACGGCCGAGGGGGGGCACCTGGTCCGCCCGCTGGAGTTCCGCAACGAGGATCCCGCGCTCACCTGGTACGGCATCAGCTTCGATGTCCGCCCCAATGATCGGCTGCGGCTGTCGCTCGCCGCCACTCGCTACGATGAGAATCGGCGCCGCGGGGACGCCTCGACCATCGACTGGTCGCAGACGCGGCTCCGGGCCGGGCTGAGCTGGGTCTTCGGCTCGTCCGCCGACCAGATGCCGCTGCCACCCGCCATCCGCCGGGAGCGTGGCCGATGAACCTGCCGCGCATCCTGCTGCTGACCGGGGCCCTGCTGGCGGGCGCCGCCGGGGTCTCCGCCCTTGAGAAGGACGGATTCGACCACGAGAAGCACGCCCGCCTCTTCCCGAGCTGTGAGAGCTGTCACGCCGGCATCACCGATACCACCCGGGCGGTCTGGCCCACGGTGGAGTCGTGCGCCAGCTGTCACGATGGCAAGGTCGAGGAGAAGGTGAACTGGACGGCGCCCACCCAGGAGCCGCCCACCAACCTGCGCTTCACACATGCCTCCCACGCGGACGCCGCCGCCGCGAAGCTGCCGGCAGATTCCACGCTGGCCTGCCGGTCCTGCCACATTGCGACCGACGGCCAGTGGATGGCGGTGGCCCGGACCCGCTCGGCGGAGTGCCGCTCCTGTCACCAGCTGCCCGAGAAGCACCTGGCGGCGGCTGACACCGCCTGTGCCACCTGCCACCTCACGCTCGCGGAGGCCACCACCCTGCCCCGGGAGCGGATCGCCAAGTTCGAGGTGCCGGCCAACCACGAGGCCAAGGACTTCCTCACCGAGAAGGGGCACGGGCAGGCGGCCAAGCCCCCCGCCGGCGGGCACTGGGACGTGTCCCCGAACTGCGCCACCTGCCACGCCCGGGACTTCTGTGCCCAGTGCCACGTGAACGCGCCCGAGGTGCGGCTGATCCAGGCGCTGGCCCCCGATCCGCGATCCACCGCCATCGAGGCCAAGCTCGAGGCGCCGGCGGGGCACAAGGCGGGAACCTTCCTGGCGCGGCATGGGGCGGCATCGCGGCGGGACCCCGAGAGCTGCGCGTCCTGTCACACCCAGCAGAGCTGCATCGCCTGCCACCGCTCCCAGCCGGCCGTGGCGGTCGCCATGCCCGCGGCGGGGGCGGGCCGGGGGATCGGCGCCCGCATCGAACGGAAGAAGCCGGCCAGCCATACCGTGCGCTTTGCGGACATGCACGGGCCGGAGGCCAGCGCGTCGCCCAAGACCTGCGCCGCCTGCCACGCCCGGACCGAGTGCCTGGATTGCCACCGCCCCGCGGCGGGCGCGGAAGGCAGTTATCACGCGGCCGGCTTCCTGGTACGGCATCCGGCGGCCGCCTTCTCGCGAGAGTCGGACTGCGCCACCTGCCACAACCAGGCGAACTTCTGCGCCAGCTGCCACGAGCAATCGGGACTGGCGGGCACGGGGCGGGCCCTCGCCGGCGGCTACCACGACTCCCGCGGGTCCTTCCTGCTGAGCCATGGCACGGCCGCGCGCCAGAACCTGGAGAGTTGCGTTACCTGCCATACCGAACGGGACTGCCTGGCCTGTCATTCGGCCCAGACCCGGCGCTTCAATCCGCACGGCCCCGGATTCGACCCGGAACGGCTGCGTCGCAAGAACCCGCAGACCTGCTCGGCCTGCCACGGTCGGAACATTCCCGGCGCCAATTGACGCGGGGGCGAGGAGGTAGCAGCGAGGGGGCGGGCTTCCGGTGGAAGC